>CAMDOF010000067.1 GCA_945903465.1 Opitutus sp. GAS368 | reverse complement strand
CAGGCAGGGTTTTCAAAATTACAAAAACGCCTAAATATAAATATAAACCCAATAACTGTAAACCAATGAGTGTAGGATTTAATTAACGAGAAAATATGCCACTGAAAGTCACCTCTCATCAAACCAGAAAAATGATATCTATTGCTAATTTTGAGCGTTGATGGTTTCGAGAGACAGAGGGTGGTTATTTGCAGCAGAGCAGCGGCCCGCAGCCCGCGTTATGCGTCATGCCGTCTTTCACCTTCCCGTTCTGCGCGGCGACGGTGCCCGTGCAGCGAGCGCACGAATGGGTCGAGCCAACAACGCGAGCACCGGGGACACCTTTGCCGGCAGGTTCGCGGTTGTTACTCACCCAGATGGGGGTGGTCTTGCAGCCGTCGCATTTGGCCGCAACGGGAGCTTCGGTTTTCGCTGCCTCCGGTTTCGGCGCTGGCTTGGTTGCGGGACGGTTCCAGTATTGTGGGCCAGGTCCGGCGATGGCGGCGGCGGCGAAAATGCCGCTCACGATGATTCCAAGTGTGCTTCGAATGAGAGTCCGTTGAGTTTTCCTATGTCACCTGTGGCGATGGATTGTTAACTGTTCATTGAGCACTACACCCCGGCCCGTGGATTCCCTCGGCGGACACTGCGCGTCCGTTGTGAAGAACTGCGCAGATATTGACGTGCCCAAGGCGTAGCCGCGGTCGACCGAAAGCAAAAAGGCCAACCGCCGAGATGGGCAGTTGGCCTTGGGCCGGAAAGACGGTCCGAAACTAAAGTCGATCCACGGCGACTGAGGTCGCGTCTTTCGCGCCTCGCTCATAGGCAAGCAGCACCCCTTTTCCTCCGGGAAGCGCGACGACAGACGCGAACCGCGCATCGCTCGCCTGCTTTACAGGCTCGGCGCCGCGCAGATTGTGCAGCGCGACCAAGTCGGCGCCTTTTTGCCAAAACACCATCGGCGGTGCGCTGCCGGTGTGAACCGCGACAGGTTGCTTGCCCTTGCCGAGATTGATTTCAGGACTGTCGCCCCGGCTGATGAAAACCTCGCCGTTGCGCATCCAAACGGCACCGAAATTCCCTCCGCCGAGTGCGAGAATCTCACCGCCGTCCATTGGGCAGGCATTCAGCTTCCACGTGCCTTCGCCGATCTTGCGCGCGGTTGAGTACGCCGTCGCGCCTTTCGCTCGCGTCGTCATCCACATGTCGCGCGAGCCTTCGATGGAGTTGCGCCACATCACCGCGAGATTTCCGTCTACATCGAACAGAGCGCTTGGGTGGCAGCACTCGCAGATCGATTTGTCGGGAGACTTATAGACCTGCTCGTTCTTGCCCCAAGTGCGCCCGCCATCCTTCGAGGACGCGCCCCACAATTCCATCTTCCCATTTCGCAGGTCGAGCCAAGTGACGAACGCTTGCCCGTCGGGCGCGCCGGCCAAGTCGTGTAATCCTTCGCGAGCGCTCGTGGAGACTTCGTTGATCGTTACCGGCTGGCCCCAGGTCTTACCACCATCGTTGGAAGTAAACGCGATCAATTCATCAGCGATGACGGTAACCGTGAGACGATCGCCATGCGCTGCGATGCGCGGGCCGCGTCGCATACCGAGCATAATTTTCGGCAGATGCGCCACCTTCATGGCCGGCGCAAACGTCGCTCCGCCGTCCTTCGAGTAGGTAACAAAAACATCCCCTGAACGCCTCGGCGGTTGATGACCTTTTCCTTTCGGCTTCTCGCCATCGCCATGACCGGCAGCGTGCGCGCTATGATCGACCGACGCCTGGCCAGCTTGGCCATAAACGAGCCAAACCCGTCCGTCAGAACCGACGGTCAATTGAGGTTGAGCCGCGTTCTGAATCTCAGTCCGCGTAGCCGGAGATTGCGCGAAAGCCATGCTGCCAAGAGTGACCGCAGCAGCAGCCAGAAAGAAACGAAGGGAATTCATAAGATCGAATAAGACGGGCTGAACCGTGAAAGGCAGCACACTCACTTCGTTGCCGTCGCCTTCTTCTTCGCCGCAGCATCCAACGCCGCGAGATATTTGGCGGTGTCCTTCATGAAATCCTCTTCGCAACCGTCGCAGCAGAAGATCAGCAGCCGGTCCGGTTTTCCGTCCACACGATAGATGTATTCCGGCGACTTCCCCATGCTGCCGAGTTTGTCGCCCGAGGTGACGCACACATCGACGGGATACTCCTTCCGCGCCTTCGCCGCCCATGCCGCATCCTTTTCCGTGATCGCGATCAGCTTGCCCTTTTTCTCCAAGGACGCCTGAACGCCGGTCGTTTCCTTGTCTTTTTTGTGTGCCTCGTGCGCGAGGCCATTGGTAACAATCGAGAGGGCCAACGCCGAAGCGAAAAGGCCGATAGAATAGCGAATCGTTTTCATGGGAGTGGGATGGGAGTGGGATGGGAGTGGGAACTATGGCTTTAATCGTTCGGAAGCGGCGCGATCCCTCAACAAATCTTCCGTCATCTCGAATTCCTTGAGCCATTCGCGCAGCTTCCTTTTCGCGTGGTAAACTCGCAGTTCGACCGTTTTCGGCGTGGTGCCGAGAATATCCGCTACCTCTCGCTGCGACTTACCTTCGAGGGAAAAGGCGATCAACGCCTCGCGCAGATGTCGAGGCAGTTGATCGATGCCCTGTTGCAACAGGGCAAACTCATCTTGCTTTCCGGCCACATCATTCACGTGCGGTGCGCCGTCAACGACTTCCGCCTCTCCTGCCAGCCCTGCCTTTGCGTTCAGCGAAAACGCTTCGCGGCGCCGCATCCGCCGCCGCATAAAGTCGCGCGAAAGATTAAGCGCAATCGCGTAGAGCCACGTCTTGACCGTCGCCCGCGGTCTGAACTTCGCCGCGCCAAAATACGCCCGCACGAATGTCTCCTGCACCACATCGCGCGCCGCGCTTTCATCGCGCACGACGCGGAAAGCGAAATGAAACAACGGCGCGCTATGCCGGTTGATAAGTTCGTTCAACGCCGTGTCGTCTCCTGTCTGGAGCGCCTGAATAAGCGGTAGGTCCGGATCATCCACGCGCTCAGTGCGATTCGAGAATTTTCCGAGCAAGCGCGAGGAGTTTGTCGCCCTGTTCGGGCGAGAGCACGGTTCGCATTTCGAAGACATGCTCGATCGATGCCTTCTGCAAATCACCCATGCGCTGGTGAACGATCTCGACGGCGGCGGCGACCCGCGGCGTGAAGGTTTTCTCTTCGCCCATGACGCGCGCCAGGCTGCGATTTGCTTCGAGCAATGCCGCAGCGAACTCGCGCTCCTTCACACTGAATTTCGCTTCGACGGGCTCGAGCGCGCGTTCTTGTTCCGCGGTCAGTTTCAACTCCTTGTGTAGCCAATCATGGGCCGCGACATGCTCACGCGGGCCGTGCCTCGACAGTTTCAGGGTGGCGAACCCTGCAAGCGCGGCAACCACGACGACGGCGACAAAAAACAGCACGACTCTTTTCATGGTGAGTGATTGGGAGAATTTTCCGGATGCGCCAATAGGTTCGCGATCTGGCCGCGTGGGCGCGGTGAAAACACTTCGAAATGCAACGAGTCACGGGCAAGTTGTCTGGCTTGCTGCACGCGACTGAACGCCACAGCCGGGATCGCGCCCACCGCGAGCGCGAAGGCGAGGCCCGCCAGCGCCCAAGCCGGACGTTCCAATAATTTGTGCCAGCCAAGTCGCGCTAGCAGGGACTCGTGACGGCGACGCTCGATTTCGAGCCATACGGCGACGGCGACATTCGTAGGCGCCGCTGGCAGCGGCTGTTTGGCATACGCTTCTAGCCGCCGTTCAAGAGTGTCTGGATTCATCGCAAACGTTTAACGCCGGCGCGGGCAAAATCCCTCAGTTCGTTCAACTCGCTGGCTGTGGTTCGGAGACGGCGACTTCCGTTTCGGCCTCCCGGGCAAGCTTTCGCTCCCAATACCACGTGAAGAACACCGGGACGGAGAACAACGAAACGATGTCGAAGATCATCCCACCGACCACCGGTAGCACCATCGGCGTCATCAACTCCGAACCGCGGCCGGTTGACCACAGCACGGGGATGAGAGACAGCATGGCCGTCATGTTCGTCATGATGGCCGGGCGGCGACGCCGCAGGCCGGCGATGAAGACACGGCGATGCACTTCCGCCACCGTGCCGGGATGCGTCTTGAACTGCTCCTGGATATACGTGCCGAGCAGAATGCCATCGTTGAACATCACGCCGAGCAGCACGAGGAAGCCGACGACCACGGCCGTCGTCATCTCGGCACCCCACAGCCAGACGAAAAAGAATCCACCTGCCGTAGTCACGGTCGCGTTGCACAGAATGATGATGTTCGTGATGAGCCACGACCGCGTGCCGATGTAGATCAGCATCACCATGACGAGCATCGACGCGCTGATGATCCAGCGCAGCGTCTCGTCGGCCTTGATCTTTTGCTCGTAGCGACCGACCCAGCGATAAGTTGCGCCGGCCGGCAATTCCAAGCGCCCGTCAGCGAGCGCGGCCCGCACCCGCGCGTCGGCATCGCGCACGACTTCAACTTCGCCGCGCCCCCGAGCGTTGAGCAGCACGTATTGCGTGCGTTTGCCGCCCTCGGAGCGGATCGCCATCGGGCCAATCGTATACGTGAGGCCGGCTTCGCTTGGGCGTTCGCGCGAGACGCGGACCTGCTGGGCCGCGATGGCGTCACGCACTTCACGCGGCAACGGATCGCCAGCGGGCACCGTCAGTTCGGCGCGGCGAGGCGCGAGAATCGTGAAATTGCGCTGCACTGCGAGCGGCAGTCGGCTGAGGAGCCCATCCGCGTCGGGGCCGTTCTCCGTAAACTCCAGCGTGTGCACGGTTGGAATCGCGAGGAGGTTCGTGATGGGGATGGCGCCGTGACCGGCGGCGGCGGGAATTTGGAGCTGAAGCAGTTCGTCAGGATCGTCGCGCCGCTCGCGCAGGTAGCGGATGCGGATCGGATAGCGGAGCGCGCCTTCGACCGAATACGTGACGGCCATGCCGCCGAACGCTGTCTCTACCGATTTCATGACCTGCTCGTTGCTGAGCCCGAAGCGAGCGACTCTCGCGGGATTGAGCCGGATCTCCGCATACGGCTTGCCGCCCTCGCGCTGCATCTGGACATCGGCAGCGCCCGGTGTCGGTCGAATGACCTTTTCCGCCGCCTCCGCGAAGCGTTCGAGCGCATCCGTGTCGTCCCCGAGGATCTGCAATGCGATGAGGCTGCGGATACCGGTTGAGAGCATCACCACGCGCGTCTCGATCGGTTGCAGCCAGCTCGGTGCGACACCCGGAATGTCGCTGATGGCGGCGAGCGCGGCGCGCACTTCCGCGAGAGTGCGCGGCCGGTGCTCCACCTTGCCATCGGGTCGCGTGATTTTGTGCGTGGGCCATTCTGCGTAAGGCTTCAGCAGCACCACCGTCTCGATCATTCCGATGGGCGCCGGGTCGAGCGCAGTTTCCGCGCGTCCCATTTTCCCCATGACGCTCGCTACCTCCGGCACCGACTCGATGAGCCGGTTTTGCGCCAGCATGATCCGCTGCGTTTCACCCAAGCCACCGGTCGCCGGAATGGACGGCATAAACAACAGCGAGCCTTCGTCGAGCGGCGGCAGGAAGCTGGAGCCTACGCCGGGGAACCACTTCGTCATGGCCGCGTCGAGATGGGTCTGGGAAAAATCAGCGCCCGCGACCGTGAACACTTTTCGCAACGGCCAGCTCAGCGTCTGCCAGCCGGCCCCGAGCAGGTAGCCGCCCAGCGCCATCGACACGATGGCGATGGTGAACGTCACCTTGTGCCGCTGAATGCGTTCGTAAGCCCACTCGTAGGCGACGTGAATCCCGCGGCTCATTGGATTCTCCTCGTAGTTCACGAGCCGTTCGCGACCGATCCGCCAGATGGCCGAGCCGACCAGCACCGCGAACAGCGGCGCAAAGATCCAACCGGGGATCGTGATCGCCCAGCGTCCGTATTCCATCGGCAGCGACCAGCCGTCGCGCACGAACCAGCCGAAGGCGAGCCCGCCGGCCACTCCTGTCAAGGCGATGAGCAGCGGCCTGCGCACGTGCCACGGGGGCAGCAGCAGCCGGCAGAGCACGGGAACCAAAAGCGTTCCGAAAAGAACCGCGCCACTGATCGCGAGCGACTTCGTGAGTGCGAGCGGTTGGAACAGGCGGCCGGCTTGATCCGTCAGCGCGAAAATGGGGAGGAAGCCGATCACCGTGGTGGCTGCGGACGTGAGCAGCGGTCGCGCGACTTCCTGCGCCGCGTGCACCACCGTGTCCGTGATCTCAGCATTGAAGGGCGATGTGGGCATCGGCCGACCCTCGCGCTTGCACTTCTCCTGCAGGTCCACGAGGTGCTGCGTGATATTTTCGGTCATGATTATCCCGAAATCGACCATCACGCCGATTGCGATCGCGATGCCGGCCAGGCTCATGATGTTCGCACTCACACCGAAAAGATGCATCACCAGAAATGTGAAGAGCATGCCGAGCGGCAGGCTCACCGCGACCGCGAGGCTCGCGCGCACGTGGAGCAGAAACGCCACGACTACGATGATGGTGGTGAGGATGGCCTCGAGGAGCGTGTTCGTGACGGTATCGGTCGTCTCGCGAATGAGCTGGGACCGGTCGTAGAACGAAACGACGCTGAGCTGTTCGCGTTTTAATGTCGGACCCAGATCGAGGAGCCGCTGCTTCACCGCGCCGATCACTGTCTTCGGGTCCTCCTGCACGCGCATCCCAATGACCGCGCCGACGTGCTCTTGATATCCATCAGCCAGCAGGCCTTGGCGGAACTGGCCGCCGAGTTGCACGTCGGCGATGTCGCCAAGCCGCAGGCCCGCTCCCTTTAGCCGGTCGCCACGAATGATGATATTTTCGACATCGGCGACGGAGCGAATGAATCCCACGCCACGAATCATCGTCTCGACGCCGGTCTGCTCGACGCTCATCGCGCCCACGTCGCGGCCGGCGTTCTGCACCGCCATCATGAGCATTTCCAGCGTGACGCCCTGTTCCTCCAGCCGGGTGGGATCGACGTCGATTTGATACTCACGCACAACGCCACCTGCGGGCGCGACCTCCGCCACACCCCGCACTGCCCGCAATGCTGGCACGACGATCTGATCGAGGATGAAGCGTTTCTTTTCGATGCTCTGCGGACCTTGTAGAGTGAAGGCATAGACCTGTCCCATCGCGGTCGCATCCGGTCCGAGGCGCGGATTCACGCCGGCCGGTAAAATGCCTTGGAGCTGAGAAAGCCGCTCCAGGACGCGCGTGCGGCAGTCATACAAATCGCGACGCTCTTCGAAAATCACGTAGATATAGCTCGCGCCGTAGAGCGACATGCCGCGAACCGTCTGTACGCTGGGAAGTCCTTGCAGTTCGCGGGCGAGCCGCGACGTGACTTGCGCATCCATGTCCTGCGGGCTCTTCCCCGGCCATTCTGCCCACACGATGACCTGGTTGTCGCTGAGATCGGGAATCGCGTCGACGGGCACGTGACGCCACGCCCAGAACCCGGCGACCGCGAGCGCGAGCGACGCGGTGAGCGTGAGGAAAGTATTGCGGATGACAAACGAGAGCATTGAAGCGGGAGCGTGAGTGCGACGCGGAGTCCGGGTGCGCAGTTGAGATGTTTAGTGCTGGTGACTGCCAGCGGGCGCGACCGCGCCCTTGGGGAAGAGCAGGCTGGCCGTGCCCGCGAGCTGGGCCTGGCTGTCGATCAGGAAGACACCTTGTGTCGCGACCTCATCGCCTGCCTTCAGGCCGGCTCGCACGACATAGACATCGTTCCCCGATTCGTCCTCGAGCCGCGGTCCGAGCGCGAGCGCGGCGAGTTCGAAGCGCAGCCGGCCGTCGCGCTGGCGCTCGGCGACACGCCACGCGACATGGCGCACACCGGTGGAGAGCACAGCCGTCTTCGGGATGAGCGGAAATTTGCCCCATGTTTCCGGCTTCGCCACATCGGCGACCTCCAAGTCACCGCCGAGCGCGGTTTGAAAACGCGCACTGATGAGGCTGCCGGGCAAAAGCCGGCCTTTGGGGTCGCGCAAGTGAATGTGCACTTCGCGCGCGCGAATTTCCAAATTCAGCTCCGGGGCGACCCAAGCGATGATGGCCTCGATGTCGGGCAGGTCGCCTTTGTCGTCGGACGAAAGTCGCGTGGGATGGCCCTCGGTCAGCCAATGGGCGCGGCTCTCCGGCACGTGAATCACGAGCATGTAAGCGCTCGGATCGACGAGCCGCAGTAACGGAGCATCGGCCTTCACTTCTTGTCCGATCTGCGGCAGCGTCGCGCCTTTCATGCCGTCTCCTTCGCCGTCGAGCGCGAGCACGACGCGGCCCGCGAACGGGCTCGTGATGGTGAGCGTGTCCACCGGCCCGCCACCATCGAGAATGGCCTTAGCGACGGCGCCGAGATTCCAACGTTCGAGACGGTCGGCGAGCGCTCGAATCGTCGGCTGGTCACCCAGCTTTACCGCGGCGGCGAGTTCGCCCTGGGCCGCGAAAGTTTCTGGGCTGTAGAGATCGACGATGGGATCGCCAACCTTCACGAGCGTGCCGACGTGCCGCGCGGCATTGTGGCGCTTCACGATCCGTCCACCGACGCGCGGAATCACCACCTGCAACGTGCGATCGTCATAGCGCACTGCGCCATAAGCGCGGATCAGGCTGCGGGCCGGACCCTCCGTTACCGTGGACGTTTGCACGTCCATGCGCCGTTGCTGCTCGCGACTCAACTCGCCTGCGGTGACTTTCGTCATTTTCATTCCGCACACTGGGCAATCGCCGGGTTTTTTGCTGATGAAGTCCATCATCGGGCAGGCCCAGCGCTCACCGGGCACGGCGGCTTCCGCGGCGTGGTCATGCTGGCCGGAGACAGAGAAGAGCGCGTCTCGCGGCAGGAATGCGATCAGGCCTGCGCCCAGCGCCAAGCCGGCCACAGCGAAAATGAGAGTGGGAGAGCGCATGACAGTTTACTTCTTGATGACCTCGTTGCGCAAATAGAACGGGCCGTAGCGGTCCGGTTCGGCCTTGAACTTCGGCGGGCACATTTTGCAGCCGAACCCGATTCTCTTCCCCTGATATTCCAGCGTCGGAAGCTTCGGATCGACGTCCATGCCGCAGATTGCGCAAACGGTGTTTACCGGTTTGTCGGTCGCGGCCGTCGTCGCGGCGGCACCGTGGCCCGCGTGCGGACCGCTGGCCGTCGCTTTTGCCGTCGCCACAGCGCTCGTGTTTTCCGCCTGTTTCGCGCCGGTGTTCGCGGGCGCGAGTGGATTAGAGACCATGGCAGCATAGTCGCCCCCGGGAGCCGGGTGGCCTTCATGGCCCTTGTGGGGGGCGAACATCGCGGCACGAGCGACGAGGGCAATCAGCGCACCGGCGACAAAAGTGCCGAGGAAAATGAAGATGTTTCGAGTCATGGTAAGGATCAGTTTTTCGCGTTCTGGAATTGGCTAGCCGGCATGTAGCGCCAGAGTCCGGCGCGAGCGGTGCGGACCGCGGTATCGGCCCGGATCGCCTGGATTTCGGTATCCGTGGATTTTTCGAGAATTTCGACGGTTTGCAGGATCGTCGATTCGCCCATCGGGGTGCTCACACCGGCCGTGCGAATCATCGAGTCGAATTCGGCGTTCAGCCGAGCGAGCGTTTCACTGCTCAAACGCCGCGCGGTCGCGGCAAGACGCTCGGCGCGATCCACGCGTGTGACCGCCGCGGAAATGCGATAGCGGGCGGCCGTCGCATCCGTCTGTGCGGCGCCGCGTTCCGCTTCAGCGGCGCGCACTTCCGCGCGGGCGTAGCGGCGGCTGCGCCAGGGAATTTCGGACATGAACGCAACCCCGAGCGTATTCTCGTCGCCCATCGCGCGCCGCTCATTTTCGAACCGCACACCGACCGAAGTCATCGGATTCGCGGAAGCCCGCGCCATTTTCACCATCGCGTTGGCCTCGTCCGTTCGCGCGGCGGCGAGTCGAACGACGGCCGCCTCGTCAGCCTCGATGTCACTAGCGGTAGGAGCCGCAAACGCAGGTAATGGCGCGTCCGGATTAAGCCCGAGACGTCCGCGCGCCTCGGCCAACGCATCGGCCGCCATCAGTCGCTCTTCTTCAATCATCAACTGCATCGACGCCACGCGCGACTGCACCGTCAGCCGGTCAGCGAGACGCCCCCCGCCCGACGCAATCCTGGCTTCAATGCTGCGAAGCACCGCATCGAGCCGGCCGACCTGCGTTTCCAGCAGGCGAATCCGCGCATTCGCGCCTTCCGCTTCCGCGAGCGCCATTGTGGTATCGGCAGCCATTTCTCCGGCCATCAGCGCGTAGTTTGCATCCGACATGGAAACCGCGGCACGAGCGCGTTCGCGATCCGCCGCCCGCTCGCCACGTTTCGGCAGAGGCTGACGCACGTTGACCTCCCACATGGTGGCGCGTTCGCCCATCGGTCCAACCATGCGCGAACCCATGCCCTCGACCTCGACATCCGGCAGTCGGCCCGCGGCATTCACGCGCTCGCGGGCCGCGGTGGTGCGACGGGACGCCGCGTTCAACGCCGGGGCGTTGGCGACGGCGCGCAGCAGATCGACCTGTTCGTTCGGCAAAGACGCCGGTTGCGCATCGACTCCCGCGGGCAGAGCCACGAGAAGCGCGAGCCAGAGGTGGTATCGAGTGAAGCGCATTGGCAGGGAAGTCGGGGCGACCTACAAATCTTATGGGCGGGCCGGATGATTAGTGATGCCCCTTCCGCGCGTCCTTCGCGGTGCCGGGACCGCCGGCTTTAGCGGCGTCGATCTTGGCGAGATGCTTCGCGGGATCTTTCAGGAAATCTTCATCGCAACCGCCGCAGCAAAACACGACCAGCCGATCCGCCTTCCCCGCCACGCGGTAGATGTATTCGGGCGCCTTACCCATGCTGCCCAGCTTCTCGTCTGAGGTTACGCAGACATCCAAGGGGTAGCTCGCGCGCTCCTTGGCCGCCCACGCGGCATCTTTTTCGCTAACCTTGATCAACTGGCCGGACTTGGCGTTTGGTTGGCCCTTGGCGGGCACGGCGTGCTGATCGTGCTGCGCAAAGGCTGGCGCGGCAACCATCAGTCCAATTGTTACGGCGAGGGCGGACAGGGAGGATTTGAGATGCATAGAGGAGTGTTCACGGGCTTTAACCCTCGAAACGCAAAATCCCTCAAAAATTCTTCAGGGGATTTTGCGGTTTCAGGTTTATAGTCGGTAGACGCCACCATGAACTCGTCTCCTCCGCACGACCCTTTCTCCCGGACACTCGCCGAATGGCGCGTGAATCCGAAGCCCGACCCGACCTTCCGCCCGGCGGTGTGGCAGCGCATCAAGCAACGCTCGCGCGAGACCTGGGCCGCCTACGTGCGGGCTCACCTCGTCGTCTGGACCGTTACCGGTGCTGCTGCCCTTGTCGTGGCGGGCTGGACCGGCCACTCGTTCGCCCGCGCCAAGCTCGATTCTAGCCGAGAGCAGATGGTGGTTTCCTACCTAGGAAATCTCGATCCGCGCGTGATGGCGAAGCTCCGTCCCTGAACGCCATGAAGCATCTCGTAGCCACGCTCGTCCTTCTTGCAGTCGCCGCCGGCGCCACGGGCTTCGTGGCATTTCGGGCCACTGGCAATGAAGAGGTCGCACGCGCGCTCGCCAAGCAGGATGCGATGGAATGGCTGCGCGCGGACTTCAAACTCACCGACGCACAATTCGCCGCGATCAAGAAGCTTCACGATGCCTATTCCCTCGTGTGCGAAGAGCACTGTCGTGAAATCATGCGCGCGGTGCGCGCGCGCAACGAACTGAAGACGGCGCCGCAAGCTGACGCCGCTGCGATCGCGACCGCCGACCGGCGAGTCGAGGAACTGCGCTTGGTCTGCGAATCCGCGATTGCGACGCACGTCCGCGAATGCGCCACGCACATGTCGCGGGAAGCGGGTCAGCGCTACCTCGCGCTGGTGCTGCCGACGATCAAAGATTTCGACCACCAGGCTCCGCCTGATCTCCAGCTCAATAAACACGGACATTAAAACATGTCACCCGACGCGGCCGCGACAACCACTCCGCGTGAAGACACGGAGCTCATGCGGCGCGTGCAGCTAGGTGACGAAGCCGCGCTCGGTGCGTTGATGCAGCGCTGGGAGCTTTCGCTGAAGGCATTCATCGGGCGGATAGTCCTGAATACGAGCGAAGCGGAGGAACTGGCGCAGGAGACGTTCGTTCGCGTCTGGCAGAAGCGCGGGCGGTATCGTGCGGACGCCTCTTTTCGCCCGTGGATTTTTGCCATCGCGGTGAATCTGGCGCGCAATCGACTACGCTGGTGGAAGCTGCGTCCGCTCGTGGCGCTCGAAGATTGGACGGAAGTTCCCTCGGATAGCGGCACGGCTGCCGAGGGAGAAACGCGACGGCTGGATCGCGCCGAGCGTGCCAGCGCCGTGCGCGATGCCATCGCCAGGCTGCCAACCGACCTGCGCGAGGCGATCGTGCTCTTCGAATACGAGCAAATGTCTTACGCCGAGGTCGCCGAAGCCGTCGGAGCTTCGTCCAAGGCCGTGGAGAACCGAATCGCGCGTGCGCGGGAAAAGCTGCGCGTCGCACTGAAGTCGTGGGTATAGCGTTGGGCGGAGCCTTTTGCCACGCGCGCTCGGCCCGCCGCGGAAGTGTCACGGCGCTGGGTCAACGCGCCTCGCGTTTCGCCGTTTCCCGAACGCGCAAGCACGCCCCGGATCGTTGAGCTGGAGCGATGGCCGCGACGGCTGCGGGCGACCAACTCGCTTGATTCTTCAGCAGCGCGCCGACTTACCGGCTCACCGCGCTGTGACCGGCGGCGCGAACACTGTCTATTTCTGGCGATCAGGAAATCACCGGAGCCTGGTGAACGCTTGGTGCCGTGGATAAATTAATGCCGGCTTGAAAGAAACGGCCGGTGCGTGGGCTTGGGCGCGGGGGTGACAAAAATCATTCGTTGATAAAAACCCCGTTGAGGTTGGCGATGAAGGCTGCAGACTGCGGTGATGCCTGCACGACAGATCCGCTTTTTCAACCGCTATAAAAAAACCATCGAGACCGAGCAGATTTACGGGGAGGTCTGGCTGCGTTTTACCTATGAAAATCCTCTCGGATGGTTTTTCCTTTGGTTACTCGTAAAGCGGGCGATTTTTTCCCGATGGTACGGTCACCGGATGCGGAAGCCCGAGAGTGCGCTGCTGATATTACCGTTCATCTCGCAGTACTCTATCGACGTGGACGAGTTCGAGAAATCACCTTTTGACTATAAAACTTTTAACGAATTTTTCTACCGAACGCTCAAGCCCGTGGCGCGGCCCATCGCGCCCGGTGAGAATGTGGCGATATTTCCGGCTGACGGTCGTCATCTCGTGTTCCAAGATATCGAGGCGGCGGACGGTTTTTACGTGAAGGGCATGAAATTTTCGTTAAGAGATTTATTGGGTGATGACGGGTTGGCGCAGAAGTTTACCGGTGGGTCGATGGTGATCTCGCGACTTTGTCCGGTCGATTACCACCGATTTCACTTTCCAGTCGCGGGGGTGCCGGGAGAGGCGCGGGTGATCAATGGGTGGCTCTACTCGGTGAGCCCGATTGCCTTGCGGAGGCAGGTGCGCTACCTCGTGGAAAATAAGCGAGCGATCAGCGTGATGGAGTCGCCCGTTTTTGGAACGGTCGTCGTCTTGGAAGTGGGCGCGACGAACGTTGGCAGTATTCAGCAGAGTTTTGTGCCGGGCCGAGCCGTGGAAAAGGGTGATGAAAAAGGGCTTTTCGCGTTTGGCGGCTCGTGCGTCATCACGCTTTTTCAACGGGGAAAAATCCGGTTTGATGCGGACCTCACGGAGGGACGCTCGGAGCCCATGGAGATTTATGCAAAAATGGGCGATCGGCTCGGTGTGGGCCTTTAGTTTTGTGATCAGGCGTCGGCTGACGTTCCTCGGTTTCGCGTGGGGTACGCTCGTGGCTTTGCGAGCGGACTTTCCCTTCGCCGAGGCGACGATCGATGAGCTGCAGGCGCGGATGAGCGCGGGCGGGCTCACGGCGGAGGCCTTGACCGCTGCTTACCTCGAACGCATCGAGCAGGTTGATCGGGGGGGGCCGCGGCTCAATGCGGTGATCGAGATAAATCCGGACGCGCTCGCGGTGGCCGGCCAGCTCGATGCGGAGCGGCGGCGGGGTCAGGTGCGCGGTCCGCTGCACGGGATTCCGGTGTTGATCAAAGATAACATTGCGACAGCGGATAAGATGGAGACGACTGCGGGATCCCTGGCGCTCGTGGGGTTGAAGCCACCGCGGGACGCGCACCTCGTCTCGCGATTGCGGGAGGCTGGTGCGGTGATTTTGGGTAAAACCAACCTGAGTGAGTGGGCGAATTTTCGGGGTGAACGCTCGATCAGTGGTTGGAGCGCGCGCGGTGGCCAGACGCGCAATCCGTACGTGCTGGATCGGTCACCCTCGGGATCGAGTTCGGGCTCGGCGGTGGCAGTGGCGGCGAACCTGTGTGTCGCGGCGATTGGGACCGAGACCAACGGCTCGATCATTTCGCCCTCATCGGTGGGTGGTGTGGTGGGGTTAAAGCCGACCGTGGGCCTCGTGAGCCGTCATGGCATTATTCCGATTGCGGCGAGCTTTGATACGGCGGGACCGATCACGCGCACCGTCGGCGATGCGGCGATTATGCTGCGAGTGCTCGCGGGGGCGGACGGGCGGGATGAGGCGACGGCGGCGGTGCCGGCGGACTGGAAGGCGCGCTGGCGGGAGGTCCCGACGGTACGGGCGCTCCAAGGTGCGCGGATCGGGGTGCTTCGTTCGGTGGAGGCGCGCGGGGTCGACAAGTTGTTAGCAGCGGGGGTGGTGGTGCTGCGGACCGCGGGGGCGGAAATTGTCGAGGTGGGTAGTCTGCCTGATTTAGCGAGCGCGGGGCCGGCGAGGATCGAGGTGATGTTGTATGAGATGAAGGTTGGCATTAACGCCTACCTTGCGGAGCTCGGGCCGAGTGCCCGCTTTAAAACGCTCGCGGCGGTGATTCGTTTTAATGAGGAGAATTGGGCCCGGGAGCAGCCGTTGTTTGGTCAGCAGTATTTTCAGCGCGCTGAAGGGAAAGGCCCATTGACCGATCCGGCGTATCTCGAAGCGCGGGCGCTGGTGAGTCGGTTGGCGCGGACGGAAGGGATTGATCGGCTGATGGAAACCCATCGGCTCGACGCGCTCGTCGGTGGTGGGGTGAGTCTCGCGGCGATGGCGGGCTACCCGAGCGTCACGGTGCCCTTTGAGGAAAATGAGGGGGTCCCGGTCGGATTTTTATTTTTCGGCCGAGCGTGGAGTGAGGCGCGCCTGCTCGCGCTGGCGGCGGATTTTGAGCAGCGGACGCGGGCGCGTCGGGAGCCGGCGTTCAAGGCGAAGTTTCCGTAACGCGGCGCCCAGCGGGGTGGCGACGGTCGGGGAGCAGTGCCGAGCCGATCAATTATTGCCAAGTTCATGCTATTTTCTGCACCGCCCGCTGGTGGCCTGACCAAGCCTCGCGGGATTAATGGGCAGGAAAATTTTCTTAGTAGGAAGATTTTAAAAACTATCGAAAAGATTTCGATTTTTTTATTGGTGGTGGTAGGGGCCGTTGGCCTTGCCGGACGGCGGCCGGTCGAAGCTGCACGAAGCGCTGTGCGGAGGAGGTCGGGTTGTTCTCCGGAAAATTCTGCGACCAAAAAAGTCTTTTTATTTTTTTTGCTTTTGGTTTCACGCCCGGCCGGGGCCCGGAGGCAGCGATCTCGGCTGGAGTGGCGACGCGGGCTTGATGCCAGGCTAAAACCGGAAGCCGTCAGGAATCAATGGATCCCCGGTTGAGCGCCGGGGCGCCCGAATGGGTGCAAGGCTGTGATGCTTGGCCGTAACGGATGGCGGGGTTGGCCAGAATCCAGGCGGAGTCGGTCCAGAAAGAGTCACGTCGCGAGAGCGGGAGGCCGCGAACTCAGTCGGATGGGTAGCGCGGGGTGGGCGGGCTGAGCGGAGTGCGCGGATTGGAATCCGCGGGGGGGGAGCGGGCGGCGGCTCAGGGACGGGCGGCGGCGATTGATTCTTTGATTGTCTTGAGCCCGAGCTGAGGGACGTTGATCGGTGCATCGACGCCATCGGCGGGGATCGTGTTGGCGAATTGCCCGGTATCACCCAATTGTTTTTGGAGGCGGATGATTTCAGTTTTTAGTTCGGCGAGTTTGCCGGCGTGGGTGGGATCAGCAGCGAGGTTATTTTGTTCGGTAGGATCGCGGACAAGATCGAAGAGTTCCCAGGCGTCCTTTTTCCAATAATGGATCAGCTTGTGCGTCTCGGTGCGGACGCCGTAATGGGCGCGGGTGTTGTGATGGCCGGGGTCGTGGTAGTACCGGTAATAAGCCGAGGTGCGCCAGTCGGCGGGTTTTTCTCCGCGCAGGATGGGGAGGAGAGAGCGACCGTGCATATCAGCGGGAGTTTTTAGCCCGGCGAGATCGAGAAAAGTGGGGGCAAAGTCGGCATTTAAGGCGAACAGGTTGGTCACGGCGCCGGCTTTCAGGCCAGGGCCGCGGACGATGAGCGGGATGTGCAGCCCCGGTTCGTACATGAAGCGCTTGTCGTAGAGGCCGAGGTCGCCGAGGTACCAGCCGTTATCCGCGCTGTAGATGACGATGGTATTTTGGGCGAGGCCGGTGCGATCGAGATAGTCGAGAATTTCGCCGACGCTGTCATCGACGCCTTGGACGCAGGCAAGGTAATCCTGCAGGTAGCGTTGGTATTTCCATTTGACGAGATCGCGACCGGTGAGGACGCGCGGGGTGCCGTCGGCCTGGGTGATGGTGAGCTCCATGGGCTTGGTGTTGAGCCACTGCTGGCGGGCGGGCCCGGGTGCGAGATCGGCGGGTGGTGTGAGTTTCAAGTCGCCGCGAGTAAGATCGCGCGCGATGGTTTGCTGGTTTTCCGGCAAAGCGGCGGGACGGGTGGCATAGTCATCCCAGAGCGTGGCGGGTTCGGCGAAGACGCGGTCTTTGAACAACGCCTTATTTTTAGGATCGGGCTCCCACCCGCGGTGAGGGGCTTTTTGGTGCAGCATGAGAAAGAAAGGCTGGTCTTGCGGGCGTGTATCCATAAATTCGATACCGAGTTGGGTGGTGAGGGGAGTGGTGTGGCCTTTGATTTTAACGCGGCCCTGTGGGGTGATGAAGTCGGGGTCGACGTAAATGCCTTGGCCTGGCAGGATGATCCAACGATCGAAGCCGGTGGGAGCGCTGCCGAGGTGCCACTTGCCGATCATACCGGTGTGGTAACCCGCGGCTTGGAGCATTTTGGCGGCGGTGGGTTGGGCCCCGTCGAAAACGTTAAAGACCGGGGTGCCGTTGGCGTGAGAATATTTTCCGGTGAGAACGACGGCGCGGCTCGGTGTGCAAATCGAGTTGGTGACGAACGCGTGGTTGAAACGGGTGCCGGCGGCCGCGAGGCGGTCGAGGTGTGGGGTTTGATTCACCTTGGACCCGTAAGCGCTGATGGCGTGTTGGGCGTGGTCGTCGGAAAAGATGAAAAGGATATTGGGCCTGGCGGCGGGTGCGGCGAGCGCCGTGGAGGTCGGCAGTGACAGGAGGGCGAGGAGTCGAAGCGCTAAGTGCATAAAAAAAGGAAGTGGCGAAAAGGGGAAGGGCGGAGGCACCGCGAGAAATTGCGGTGCAGGGAGTACAGCGGAGGCTGGGTGGGCAAAGCCAGCGGGAAAGGAGCGCGCGCCGCGGTCGAATGGTTTTTTGGGGTGCGGATGGGATAGCCGTGAAGGCGGCCAGTCGGGAGCCTCGAGCGGTAGCGGGCGCTGTCCGGTGCGGTGGGCGCGGAGCAAAGGAGGGTCGGTCAGATGGGTTGAATAGCCGTAAAGATATTTTTGGTTCCAGCGCAGGGTCGCCGCCACCCGAACCCTTCGGCCGCGGTGGTATCCTCGCTACGGGTACGCAGGTCGCTTGATCTTGTTGGGGCAAGGCGCCCGACAACAGCATCCTCCTCGCGCTCAGTTGCGGGGTTGACCCGGCCGCGGCTGGGCCAAGCCTTGAGCACTTTCACCATGCCACGCGCACTCCCCACAAAAGACGCGGCCCCATCTGTGGGAATCACCGCGGTCGGCATCGACGTGGGCGGCGAGCGCAAGGGATTTCACGCCGTCGCGTTGACCGACGGACACTATTCGAGCCAGCTTGCCACCACGGATGTGGGGGCACTCGCGCGCTGGTGTCGTGAAACGGTGCGGGCGCGAGTCATCGCCATCGATGCGCCTTGCGGCTGGAGCCACGATGGCCATGCGCGGCCCGCCGAGCGGCGGCTGATGCAGAAAGGTATCTCGTGTTTTTCCACGCCTACGCGCGAGCAAGCGGTCGGGCATCGCACCCATTACTTCGGCTGGATGCTCCGCGGTGAAGCGTTGTTCAGGGCCCTCGAGGAAGACTTCCCGATCTGCCGCCAATTGCCCGTCGCGGGCGAGAAGTGCAGTTTCGAGACTTTCCCTCACGCGATCGCCTGGCATCTGCGGGGTGGCTACGCCGATGCCTCCCAAAAGAGGACGCAACGTCGGGATTTATTGCGGCAGGTCGGCATCGACCACCTCACGTTGACCAATATCGACTTGATTGATGCTGCGCTCTGCGCCTGCGCGGCCGCTCACGTCGCCGCGGGTGGGGAGTGCGTGACCTACGGAGAGCCGAGCACTGGCTTGATCATCGTGCCAGCCCACGCGGCGCTGACGGCTGCCGCCCACCCCGCGTCCCGCCCGCCTTTCTGAGTGAAAGCCGTCCCGTGGGCGGTGGTGACTCACTGGTGGTGGCATCAAGCCTTCACCGGAGAATGGTGAGGAACGAGGCAAAGAAGTGATTACTCCCGCGGAGGTACCGGGACGGGGCGGGCGCGAACGCGTCGGTGCGGAGAACGCGGAGAAAACGACTGCCGTCGCGCGCTTCCCCCCGTGAAAATATTTTGATGAAACCAATCGAACGATTGACGGAGCGATCCGGGTGCGGTGAATGATACCCCCATCCAGCTTGGACGATCGCCGCTACGTCGATTGGATCCCGGTACACTTCATTCGCCCAACTCGCGTTTTCCCCATGAACTTTGGCTCCGCACTTGTTTGTTTCGTCGTCCTATCGATCGGTATTTTTAGCTTCGACGTCCGCGCCGCTGATGAGCGTGCCCGCGGGGTGAGTTTGGTGGCACCCAACGTGGTCTTGCTGATGGGTGACGATCACGGCTGGGATGAAACTGGCTACAACGGTCACCCTTACCTGAAGACGCCCGTGCTCGACGAGATGGCGCGCACTGGGCTACGTCTCGATCGTTTCTACTCGGGCGGCGCGAGTTGCTCGCCCACGCGGGCCACG
The DNA here is from genome assembly GCA_945903465.1 of Opitutus sp. GAS368. Classification (GTDB taxonomy): domain Bacteria; phylum Verrucomicrobiota; class Verrucomicrobiia; order Opitutales; family Opitutaceae; genus ER46. The sequence continues at coordinate 17,164 of CAMDOF010000067.1, read as the reverse complement.
GTCATAACCGGCCGCCACCATCATCGCGCGGGGACTTTTGCGCCAGGCTGGTCGACTCGCCCGGAGGAAATCAGCATCGCTCAACTCATGCACGGCGCCGGCTATGCGACCGCGCACTTTGGCAAATGGCATCTCGGTCCGGTCAAAGCGGCGTCGCCCACGAACCCCGGCGCCATGGGCTTCGACACGTGGCTCTCGCATGATAATTTCTTCGAACTCGATCCCTCTCTCTCACGCAACGGCGGACCTCCGCAGGTTATCAAGGGGGAAAGTTCCGAGATTATCATGGCCGAGGCGATTCGTTACATCGAGGCCTCCCGCCGCGCCGGCCAACCCTTCTTCGTCGTCGTATGGTTCGGTTCGCCGCACGAGCCGTATCAGGCGCTGCCCAAGGACCTCGCGCTCTACGATCAGCTTCCCGCGACGTTTGGGAATCGTCAGGTCAAGCTCACGTCCAACACCACGGGCCGCAACACCACCCGCCTGCAACGCGACGTGCTCCGCGAGCGTTTTGCCGAGATCACGGCGATGGATCGCTCCATCGGCCAGCTCCGTGAACACCTCAGCGCCGTCGGCCTCCGCGCCAATACGCTGCTCTGGTATTGTGGCGACAACGGCACCCCACAGGAAGCGGTCGCCACGGTGCCGTTCCGCTCCCACAAGGGCAGCATCTACGAAGGAGGCATCCGCGTGCCCGGTGTGATCGAGTGGCCCGCGAAAATTTCTCGGCCGCGCGTTAGCGATGTCAACGCGGTCACCAGTGATATCCTCCCCACGCTCTGCGAGCTCGTCGGTCGCCCGCTCCCGCGCCGTCCACTTGACGGTCTGTCACTCCGCGCCCTCCTCGACGGAACGATGACCGAGCGCGCCGCCCCGATCTGTTTCTGGGATAACCCGATCGCCCGCCATCCCGGCGCGAAACCGTACATCGATCCCGAGTTGCAAAAAGGCACCACTCCGCTTGTGAAACTCGGTCCCGATGGCACCGCCACGCGCGATTTTCAAAACTACCAGCACAACGAAATCCTCCCGCAAGACTACGCCGGCCCGCGCGCCGTCATCGGCAACCGCTTCAAACTCGCCGTCGACGGCACCAAAGGCAGCGGCCGCGAACTCTTCGATCTTCGTGCCGATCCGGCCGAAAAAAATAACCTCATCGCGACGCACGCCGCCGAAGCTAAAAAACTCGAGGCCGTCTTGCAGACGTGGCAGCGCTCCGTCCTCGAAAGCCTTACTGGCGCCGACTACCGCTGACGCTCGGCGCCCCGTGCAACCACGGTTGGCGGCCGCCTTTTTCGTCTGTTGTCGCCGTCTCCGCCGCCGCGGCCGGCAGTGGGTCCGCCACGGCGGCCGACAGTGGGTCCGCCGCGGCGCCGCCGAAGATCGTCTGGATCATCGCCGACGATAGGTCGCCCGACACCGTGGCCTACACGGCGCGGGGCGTGCAAACGCCCGACCGCGACCGGCCTCGCCACCGGGGGCCGGCCGCTGCCCCCGCGCTGACGCCACCGCGCCCGTCGGCATTTGGTCGCGTTCCGCCGCCAGCCCCCGCCTTATTCGTGCGGTTTAGAAACTGATCGTGTTCGTCCAGCGATAGACTCGCGGTTGCTGGTCGAAGGTCGCGTCGTTCGGGCCAGCCCAGCCGGCTGTGGGGTTGGGCAGGAGCGCGACACGATAACGGTTGAATAGATTATTTACGTTAATCTGGGTCGAATAGGTCACGCGTCGGAACCGGTTTTCATAACCCGCGATGAGATCGAAGCGCGCCAAGGTATTCTTGTAGAGCGGAATTCGCGGACGCACCGCACTGACCCCGTTCGGATCATAATAATACCAGGTGTTTTTCCAACCGAGCCCGATGGTGCCGCCGACGCGGATGCCTTTCGCGAACCCTTCGCCCACGGTGTAAACGTTCGTGAAGTTAACGCTGTATTTGGGAAATCCCGTTGTGGCCTCGCCGGAGCGGACCGCGACGATCTCGCCGGGCACGGGGAAGCCCGGGTTGATTTGCTGGGCGGTAATCGGAAGGCCGCGCTCGCCCGTGAGAATCGGCCCGCGCACCGGATCGATCACGCGGAGCACCGTGGCCGCAGCCGAGCCGGCATTGATCGCGCCCGACACGGCGACCGGATTGGCGTAATACGGGCTGGTCGGGCTGCCCAGCATCGCGAGCGTGAGCGGCACCGCGCCCGCCGTCGTCGGCGTTGCAACGGGAGTGCGTGCATCGAACAGCGGATTAACGAAAACCGTCGAGCCGTCGCGATACGTTACCTGACCCTGCGTGTTCTGAAAAAACCGATCGTTGTAAAGCTGAGCGTAGGTTTTGGTCGTGCCGATGGTGCCGGCCACATACGCAGTGGAGAGGCGCATCCGCCAGTTCGAGGCGGGATTCGCCGTGAGGCTAAGTTGAGCCCCTTGCGATTTGCGATTCACGGCGATCGTCGTGCTGGGCGCAGTTCCGGCGCGCCCGCCGTTCAGGCCCGATGGGTTGATGGCGTCCAGCAAACCCGCAGGGACGAGCGCCTGTTCGTCTTTCGAATCGACCTGGTAGAGCGCCAACGAACCTGAGAGGGTGCGCGCGGCGTTGGTAATTTTCACGCCCACCTCCTTGCCCTGCGAATGCGCGACCTTCGGCGGGGTTCCATAGGGATCGAACGCGGAGTTGTTGGGCGGGGCATACGAATCGGAATACTGCACATAGGGGCTCAGCCCTTTCGTCGCCTGCCAGACTGCGCCCACGTTCACGCTGGTATTGCCGAGGTCCGTGATCGCCGTGCCCGCGCGCGTCGTGCCGTCGGCGATCTCCTGATGATACTTGGTGGTGCGCACACCGACAATCGTGCTGAGCCGGCCGTCGAGCCACTGCGTGTAGTTGGCGCCGAAGAGACCCTTGTTGAGAAAATGCCGGATGTTATACGTCCCCGTCGTCGACGCCGTGCCGATGGGATTCAGCGGGGTGATGAGCGCGTGATCGACGGGGTTGATCAGCGAGCGGACGTAGTTGACGCCGTTGAGCGACACCCGATCGACGAAGCGCTTGAACACCGAATACTGCACTGGGCCGCTGGCGACCGACCACACCTGCGCAGGCACCACGGAGCGAACGCCGTTGGTGCGGACGAGGTTTCCGTCTGCGTCCGCGCGATAATACGCATAGCCCATGCTGCTGTTGTCGCGCCGCATAAAATCCGCGCCGATCGTCGTCTGGCTTTTCGCGCGGCCCTGAAACAGATCGTTCGTAAACAAGGCGGAGAAGCGAATGGCTTTCGCCCACTGCCGGTTCGTGTCGACGGACGCCGGATTACCGGTGAGCCCCATCGCCCACGCCCCGAGCGGATTGGCGGTCGCATCGGGCGCGTAAAGCGCCACGCCCGCGCGGCTCAACTGGTGATCCTGTGCGGCGTAAGCGAGCGAGAGCTGCGTCGACAGCCACCGGGTCCACACGGACTCCGCAGTAAAGGCATCGTAGGCCGCCTTCCGCCGATCGCCCGCCCACTGGCCGGCGAAGGAGTTGACGTTGTCCCAGTTGACCTTGCCGTTGAGCAGCACCCCGGCACCGCTTGCACCGGTCGCGCTCGCGCCGATCTGATTGGTGGCGATCAGCCAGGTGAGCCGCTGGCCGTTGCGCCCGTCGAGCGCGGTGCTCCGCGCGGTGAGCGTCGGATAGTTGGGCAACTGCTCGTCATAGTCGGTGTAGTCCGACATGAAACGAAAGGTGGTGTTGCGCAGCTTGAACGCGATCTGCGCATAGTAGCCGCGCAAGGGCCCGCCGAGATCGGCGCGACGCGAACCCGTCGTCTGATCGACGGCGGCCAGTCGCACCGCGAACCGATCCGTGCCGGCGCTGAAATCGATCTGCCCCATCTTGTGGCCGGCGGAGTCGGTTTGAAACATCAGTTCGGTGAATGGTCGTCGCCCAAACCGCGCCTGCTTCGAGAGGATGTTGAGCACGCCGCCACCACCACCGTTGCCGAAGAGCAGCGCCTGCGGGCCGTTGATGATTTCGACGCGCTCGACGTCAAAGCTCGTCGAAAGGCCGGTGCCGAATTCGTTGGCGTCGAGCAGACCGTCGCGCTTCGCCGATGGGGCGCTCAGGCCACGCAGCGAATTGGCGTTGCCCTGGCGATCGAGCGGCTGCGACGAGCCCGCCGTGCCGCCCGCGTCGAATGGCGAAAATCCCGCGCCAGCCGAAAATGTCTGGATCATTTCGTAGACGTCGCGCCCCGCCCCAATGTCCTTCATGAAGGTCTGGTCGAGAATTTCCGCCGTCATCGGCAGTTTCTCCAACGGCACGCGAAACCCGGTGAGCGAATTTGAGTTCAGCGCACCGTAGCTCTTGTCGGCGTCGGCCTGCACCTCGAAGGGCGTCAACTGCACAAGTTCGTCCGTGGCGCTCCCGGCGCCGCGCGAAGTTTTCCCGGGTTCAGCGGCGGGCTGGGCCGGAAAGGCGACGGTGAAGGCGAAGAGGCTGAGGATGGCGGCAAGCGCCACGCGGCGGACGGATTGAAGCGAGGAGGGCATAGGGTGAGGTAACGGACAGCGCTCATTTTGAGTTAGGTTCAAGAGGAGCCAAATAACAGACTTTTGAGGAGCCTGCTTGCGGACGATTCAAAACGTAAAAATCGCTGGCAGGCCGGCTTCTACGCCGAAGCCGGTTAAGCTCATTTTAAAAGCAGCTCAAAATAAGGAAGCGGCGAAGTGGAAAAGGGGTGCAGTCCGCGGGTGGCGGCGATTTCGGTCGTGTCGTCCGGTCTATTCCGGATCGGGAAAAAGATTGAGCGCCAGTCGGCGAAAATCGCGCACGCGGTGAAAGGTTGCGTAATCGGAGTCGTGCTGGTTCGGCGCGTTGACGCTCGTGCGGGAGATGATCGCGAGATCGTTGCCGTCAATCACCGGTCGCGCATACATGAACGATTGGGAAATTTTTCCGGCCTGCGCGACGCAGCCCGCCTGAAACCAATTCAGTCCGTCGATGCTGTAGAGGAGCATCAGGAAACGCCGATCGTTACCGCCAGCACCGCCATGTCCCCAGAAGTTGCCGCGTTTCACGCCCTCCCTCCACCAGTCAAACTGGCCCTGACTGTCGGCCACGAGATTGGCCGTGGCCCATAACATCTTCGAAACTTCGTCGCGGATGACGCAGAATTTGAGCTGCCCACCGGGCATGGAGTTATACTGCGCGAATTTCAGTTCCAGTTTCAGTCCGTCGTCCGCGACATCGAAGACCGCGCTGAGGCCGGCGGCAGTCTGGCGCTCGGGTTTAACGGTCGCGAGCACCCGTAATTTCCCCTGCACCTCGATCACATTCGGTTCGAGATACTGGCTGGGGAGGTCCTTGAATTGTGGCGGCATGACCGCGGCCGGAATCCCTGGAAACGGCACCGCAGTAGACCGCCGCCAGGCGCGCGGGCTCATCACATCGGCGGAGAGATCGCCCACAAAGATCAACGGTCCGCGCTTGGAACCGAGCGACAGGTCGTCCGTCGCGGCGTAAATGCGGTCGTCGCGAATGACGATGCCCGTGTGGCAATTCCAGAAATGACCCTCGAACAACGTCACCGGCGCGGACCAAGTCGTCCCGCCGTCGTCACTGCGGAGCAACAGGAGATCGTCGTTGCGAAATTTCGTCCCGCCCTTGTTCGCGAATAAATGGAGCCGGCCCTGATGGAGCCAAGGCACCGCCGAGTAGTACGGCAGCTCCGCGACGGGCCGCCACGTTTTACCGCCATCGTTGCTGCGCACGATATGCGTGCGGCTCTGCGTGGCTCGACGCGCCTCGCTCCATTCCATTCGCGGCACGATGGGAACAACTGCCACGAGGCTACCGTCATCGAGCCGGATCAAACCACAGCCCTCGATGTAGCGCTCGCGATCCGGATTGTGGAAGACGACCGAGTAAGGCTGGGCGAGCGGTGCGCTCGATTGCGCCGGAGCGAACGCGGCGAAAGCGAGCGAACCAGCGACGCCGACAAGATGAAGGAAATTCATGGTAAATAAATTCACGGGCGCGCTGGCAGGGTCAAGGTGTGACGACCGGCCGTGCTGGTGGCAGGGAAGCCATTCCTAGGAAACGGGATTTATGTTTGGGTGCGGAGCCGGTGCTCCACGGGCGAGCCCGGTTGTAAGCACGAGAGCGCAGGCGCAAAAAAGGCGAATGCGAAGGAGACGTCCTATCGACGTCGCCGGGTTTTTTATGGCGACGAGTGGGCGGTTTAGAAGCGCGTCGAGACCGACCCGTCAAAGTTGCGCGGGACGCCCCAGCCACCGGCGATATACTCTGCGTTGGTCACATTCCTCAGGCCGAGGCTGAAGCGGACATCGTGATTCGAGATTTTCGCGCCGTAATTTAAAACCACGTCGGCCTTTTTGTAGCCGGGATAGCGGTTGTAGGACGTGTCCGGGGTTACTCCCGAGCCTTGGCGGCGGGAACTCACGTAATTTCCCGTCACGATAATTCCGAGGCCCTGCAGCGCGCCGGTCGTAAAGGAGTAGTTGCTCAGGAAGTTCACCCCGTGCGTGGGCGTGTTGGGGGTGCGAAGACCAATCGCGGCCGGCGTGGGGCTGAAGACAATCTTGGACTCGAGGTTGGAATAGCCGACCACCATCCGCCAATTTGGGATCGGACGATAAGAAAGATCGAATTCCGCGCCCTTGATTTTATTGGATGCGCCGCTGGTTGTGTTGAAGCCGGGATGGTCCGGATCGGCGATGACCGTGTTGGAGATTTCCTGATCAAAGGCGGTGATCGTCCCGGAAAGTTTGCCGCCGAGGAACTCGCTGAACTTCACCCCTACGTCCGTTCCCTTGCCGGTTAACGGATCGAGCAGAGTGCCGTCAAATCTCAACCCGGCGTTCGGCACGAACGACTGCGCCTTGCCGACGAAGACCGCGACATTGGGCGTAATCTTGTAGGAAGCCCCGATATGCGGTGTGTTCACTTTGAATTTGCTGGTAGGCAAGATGTCTTTGCCGGCGGGTTTGTTACTGTAACCGTCGTCGTGGCGGGTGCCGGTATAGAAAAATAGCTTCTCGAAAACCTGGGCCTGGATGCCGCCGGAGAGGGCATCATAGATGCCGTAAAACGGGTTTGGCGTGCCGACCGTCGCGGCTCCCGGGGCACTAATGGTGTAGTCGGGTCGGTCGATATTTAGCGGCGTAAGGGAATTCGCCGGGCTGGTCAGGTTCACGACCATGAATTTGCCATAGACGCGTTCCCAGCCGGCATAGGCTTTGAGCTTCACCGGCTCAAAGTCCCAATTTCCGAGCAAGTCGGTGCGGGCGGTGCGGTCCTGATTGGCTTGGTTCAGAAACGTGAGGTTGGAACGGGTAATCGTGCGTGCGCCCGTGGTGGCATTGGTCGCGATAGTCTGGCCGAGGTTGGGGTTGAATCGCGTGTGATGGGTCTCCGACTGAAACAGCGAGGCACGGAGCGAAAGCCAGCGGGCAAAACGATGATCGACGGAAACTCCGGTCAGTGCGGTGCCGATATTGATGAACGCCTTGTCGCCGTAGCCGTTGAAATCTTTCCGCGGGCGATACGGTGTATAGTTGCCCACGCCCGGCCCGAGCGTGAGGAACAGCAGGTTGGTGGATGCATAGTCCATCTCGCGTTTTAGATACTGGAAGTTAGCCGAGATCGTGGTGTCGCGAAACAACGGGTAGCTTAGCGCGATATACGGAGACCATTTTTTCTGATGTTCGAACTCGCGGAAGGATCCGTTCGACTGATAAGCGGCGGCGACTCGGTAGGTGATTTTCTTGTTATGGCCGGCCTCGATGGCCCCGCTGTTTTCTACTTCCGTGCGGTAGGTGTCGTAGGACCCAAAGGACTGGCGCAGCGCCGTGAACTTCTTACCGTTTGGCTGTTTGGTGACGTAGTTGATAAAACCGCCCGGCTGCACTTGACCGCCGAAGAAGGACGAAGGGCCCTTGATGATCTCCACGCGATCAATCGAGACCGGATCAACCGGCGCGAACCCGCGCATGCCGTCGCGGTAAACAAAGGTCCCCGCCACGCCGCGCAGTCGCACTCCCAGATCGGTCGCACCGTTGCCGCTGGGGGTTTCGATCGTGCCGCCGGTCATCGCCGCGATGATCTGCGCCAGATCCGTGGCGCCGATATCCTGGATAAATTCGGCCGTCGCGATGTTGATCGTTTTCGGCAGCGTGAGCAGCTCAGTGCGAAAGCGGACGCCGGAGACGGAATTCGTCACGTCGTAGCCGGTGTCGCTGGTGGAATTTACCACGAATTCGGACAACTGCACGGTGTTGGGGTCTTCCGATTTCTTGATCGTTCCGGGGGCGGGGCTGATTTGCGCAAGCGCGCTGGATGCGAGGAAAAGGCATCCAAGAAAACAGGGGATGCCGGAGCGGAATCGGTGCGCGGGATTCGCAGTTTGTTGAACGGTGATCATAGCGGTTGGTTCAGGCTAAGTTCAGGGCTGGGTTAAGACTAAGTTCAGGGCTGGGTTAAGACTGAGCAGGGGGTTCCGCGCTCGTTATTAGGAAACGGGATTTGCGGGGGGGAGGGGTTTGCGAGGATCCGTGGAAGGAAGCCGCGGATCGGCATCGCTCAAAACACTCCCTTGACGCCAAACGTCAGGATCGTCCCGAAGGTGACGTTTTCCCGCACAAAGGAGGGATCGAGTTCGTAGCGGTATTCGCCGCCGTTGAAGAGGTCGCGCACTTGGAAGAACACGCCCGTCTTGGCCGTAAGCTGGAAGCTGCCATTCAGATCGTAGAGGGTGCGTTGCCGGCGGTAGTTGATGCGCCCGGTGGTTGTAAACGGCGTGTCGTCGGTGTATTTGGCGCTCACGCCGAAGGCGAGGCGGCGGTGGCGATAGCTGAGCGCCCCGCCCAGCATGTGCGGCACCAAGCCGGCGCGCGGGACCGAGGCATAGGTGCGCGTGTAGCTGCCGGAAATATTTAATCCGCTGAGCACGCCCGGCAGAAACGAGAGGGCCTGGCTGTATTCGACGGTGAGATTGCGAAAACGGGTGACGCCCGGGCGATTGCCGGACGAGATGAACCGGTAGGTCGAGTAGGTCGGGTCGTTTTCGTAACCAAACTCGGACGCGGGATACTCGAGCGTTGTCACGCTATCGGTGATTTCGCGCTGCGACGCAGTGATGGCGAGGCTGCCGACCGGCTCGAAGTAGTAGGCGAGGCGTCCGGTGTAGTTTTCCCCGCGCTCGGGCAGGAGATTCGGATTCGGGACATTGACCGTGAGCGCGGTCTCGTTGAACACGTAGATACCGCCGAGATTCGACAGTGGCGGGCGGTTGATCGTCGTGGAGTAGCCGAGGTGCGCCTGGAGGTTGCGCGTAACGGAATACTTGATGCTGGCCGAGGGGAACAGGTTGTCATAACCGCCGGTGCGCGCGATCTTCGGCCGGCTCATGTATTGATACACCAAGCCCGGCACGGTCGTGGCGCGGCCGGTGGCCACCGCCACCGGATAGCCGGCCGCCCGCACTTCCGCCGCCGAGCGGGCGTTGAACGCGCGATCAGTGATCTGGGTATCCTCCCAGCGCAGGCCACCCTGCACCTGCACGGGCCCGAGCCTGGTGTTGGCCATGGCATAGTTGGCCAGAAACCGCTCTTTGAAATAGGCGGCACCCGTGATGTAGGCCGTATAAAAATTATCCGGCGTCGCGGTGCTCACAAAATTTTCCGGGTGCTCGCGAAACTGCTCGCCTAGCGCGACGCGATTCGGAAACACCGGCCCGCGACCGGAGATCGAAGTGAGCTGCACCGCCTCGGTCTCCCACGGGTAGCCCGGAAAGGCGACGCCGGCGAAGCTGCCGGTCGTCCCGCCGCCCGGCCCGACATATTGGTAGGTGTAGGCGGAGTTCGGATTGCGATAGCGCCGATACTCCTCGGTGGCCTTCGTCCCGAGCTTAAACCACGTCGGCACGCGCCACCCCGTCGTGAGGCGGGCGTTGGCCTGCGCGAGATAGATCTCATCCTCGGCGAACACCGCGCCATCGCTCGCGCGCGGGTTGGCGAAATTGCCGAGGTCGGCGAAATCACGTCCGGCGGTCTGGGTGAACCGCCAGTCCTTTTCCGTCGGCGACGTGCGGACGACCGTGAACTCGAGCCCCGTCAGCGCGTTCGTGGGAACATTCACCGGGCCACCCCGGATCATGGCCTCATATTGATTCGTCGAGATCGAGTAGTGCAGCGCACCGTCGACGACCAAGCCGCCCCGGGAAAATTCAAACTTCGGGGTGAGCGTGCGCGTGCGCGCGATCTTGTGCGAGTGGTTGGTCGAGAAAGCGACGGAGCCGCCGCCGTTCGCGATGCGGAAATTCGTCAGGCCATCGCCGATCACCGCCGCGCGGTTCGCGGCGGAGACGGTCACGCCGCGATTGTCGAAGAACGTGTCATACCAATTATACATCGCGCCGAGCGAGAGCACCAGCGACGGCGTGGCCTTAAAGTCCACGGTGAGCGTCGGCGTGAAGCGCTCGGAGAGTTTGGGCTGCTGCACGAAAACATTGCTGGCAAAAACATACGGCCGCGGGTCCGCCGCGGTGACGGCGGTGTTGTAGTTCGTGGTCACGCGCTGCTGCAGGGCATACTGGTTGGATTCGCTGATATTCAGGACCACGCCGAGGCGGTTGCGGAAAAACACGTCGGAATATTCGAGGATGCCGCCGGGCCGGAATTTGCGGGTTTCGGTGTCGCCCGGTCCGTAGCTCGGGCTGAGGCTGAAGCGGTCGGTGTTGGCCATGAAATTGGCCTGCCAGGTGATGCGCCGGCCCTTCCGCTCGAAGGCTCGCTTGCTCTTGAGGTTGATGGTGCCGGCGGGAGCGTTGGCATCCATCTCCGCGCTGCTGGTGAAGTTCACCTCGATCCGATCGATGCTGTTGATCGACACTTGGTCGAAGCTGAACGAACGCGCCCCGCCGCCGAGGCCCTGCGAGCCGTCGCTGCTCGCCATTTTAAAACCGTCCACACTCACGCCGACGTATTGCGGGTCCATGCCGCTCAGGCGCGGGCCGCGCGAGTCGGGGCCGACGTACTCGAGATCGACGCCGGGGATGTTCTTGAGAAATTCGCCCACGTTGCCCTCGGCGACATCGCCAAAAAATTCGGATGACACGCTGTTGGTTATGTTCATCGAATTGCGCTGCTCCATGATGGCCTTGGCGTGACCCTCGCGCTCGGACGAGACGACAAAAGCGCCGAGCTTCTGGACTTGTTCGGACTGTGCGCTGGTGAGTGTGCTCTTGAGTTCGAAATCGTGAATGAGCGTCTGGCCGGAAGTAATCGTCAGCGCCACGCGCTCCGGCTTTGTCCCGGTGTAGCTGACCGTGACTACCGCCGGGCCGGCGGGCACCGGGGTCAGGCGATACGAGCCGTCGCTCGCCGTCGTCGCGCTCAGGTCCGTGCCCTGCAGGCGCACTTCGGCACTGGAAACATAGTCACGCGTCGTGACGTTGAGCACGCGTCCGGTCACGGTGCCAAAGGCGGTCGCGCTGACATCGGCGGCGCCCAAGCCGGAAGAGCCGGCCAGGCCGAGCAACGCGCCCAAGACGGAGAGTAGATTTTTTGTTTTATTCACAAGAAACACCATTTGTGGTTAAGCGATGGCGGGAAAGGTTGGCTCGGTTTTTTTCGGTCACGGGCAAAACCCGGGTTTGGGGCGGGGGCCTCTCGGAAATTGGATTGGCGGGGAGGAGGGTTTTAAGGGGAGGGCACGGTGGGGTTGGGATGAGTTAGCTGTAAATGAGATTTTTTGAGAGGGCGACGGGTTCGGATGATGCTGGGGACTTGGGGCGGGGAACGGTTGCGGCGGAAAGGGGATGGCTGGTGCGAATCGAGGCTCGGCTGGCCGTTTGGGTGGCAATCATTGCGGGGAGAAGATGCGCGGAGGCAGAACTCCGGATTGTTCGGGTCAAGGAGCAAACCAGCGCCACGGCATCGACGACTGCCGCCGCGCGTGTGGCGACGTCCAGAGCGCGAAGATCGTCTTCGGGCAGTGCGAATGCGACGCCTGCAATCCTACGCTGAGGCCGACTGGGTGAACGAGGTGGCGCGCACCGTTCGCCTCATCCGCGACGTATCGCGGGTATCGAGCTTCCGAATACGCGGGTGAACGAGGCGACGCGCACCGCTCGCCTCATCCGCGGCATTGTCGCGCAGGCAGCCTTGGAAAACGGCGCCGTCGTTCGATCTTCCGAGCTGAAGAACCGGCCGTGCGTCCGAATCCGAGATTCGCCTTTTGGTTTTGCACTCAACGCTCAGCCCTCAACTCTCAACTGACTCGTCTCCTCTATGAAAATCACCCCGTCCACCCGCCGCCATTTCATCAAGACCGCCGCGACCGCCGTCACGGCATTTCAAATTCTGCCGCGGCACGTGCTGGGCGGACCCCGTTTCGTGCCACCGAGCGAAAAGGTGAACGTCGCCATGATCGGCGTCGGTGGTCGCGGCCTGCAGAACATGAAGGCGCTGCTTGAGCTCGCCGACGTGCAAGTGATGGCGATCGCGGATCCGGCGGAGCGATTCAGTCTCGATGCGTATTACTACAAGGGCAATGGCGGCCGACTGGTGGCGATCGACCAGGTCGAGAAGCATTACGCGGGCAAGGGTGGGAAGAAAAAGTGCGCGGGCTACGAGGACTTCCGAGTGATGATCGAAAAGGAAAAGGCGATCGACGCGATCCTGTGCGCCACGCCCGATCACAACCACGCGTACGTGTCGATCACGGCGATGCGCGCGGGCAAGCACGTCTACTGTGAAAAGCCGCTGACCCACAACATTTGGGAGGCGCGCGAGGTGGCGCGGGTGGCAAAGGAGACGGGCCTCGCCACGCAGATGGGCAACCAGGGCCATTCGACCTTGGGCATGCGTGAGACCGTCGAGCACCTTCAAGGCGGCACGATCGGCACGATCAAGGAGGTGCACGCGTGGGTGCCGGCGAAGCGCTGGAATCCGGCGCTGAGCTCCAAGCCGGAGAGCGGCATGCCGGTACCCGCGGGCATGAACTGGGACCTCTGGCTTGGGACGCGTGAGAAACGCGACTTTCACACCGCGTATCATCCGGTGTCGTGGCGCGATTTCTGGGCGTTTGGCAGCACGGCGATGGGCGACTTTGGTTGTCACGATCTCGACGCGGCAACGTGGGCGCTGGATCTGCCGTCGCCGACCCGCGCCGTGGCCTACGGGACCGGCCCGAGCGACAACGAAATCGCCCCGCACGGCAGCATCATCCATTATGAGTTTCCCGCCCGCGGATCGCTGCCGGCGATTCGGGCGACCTGGTACGATGGCGGCGCGCGCCCGGCGGCGCCGGAAGCGATCGGCAAGTTCCCGTTACCGGCGCGCGGCGTGATGTTTGTCGGTGAGAAGGGCGTGATTCAGTGCGACGGGGCCGGCGGCGCGCCGCGGCTTTTCCCGGAGGCACTGCGGACGCTGCCGAAGCCGGCCGCGACGCTCAAACGTTCCAACGGTCACCACCGCGACTGGATCGATGCATGCAAGGGCGGCGACGCGGCGAGCAGCCATTTCGGCTACGGCTCTCGCCTCACGGAAATCGGGCTGGTCGGCCTGCTCTCGCTGCGATTGAAGAAACCCATCGAGTGGGACGCCGCCGCGATGAAGGCGACGAACGCCCCCGAAGCGGAAGCGATTATCCGGGGCGCGTATCGGAAGGGCTGGGAGCTGCCGGTTTGAGACGGCGAAAATACCGCTGAGAGCCAGACGCGCGCCATCACGTTCGGAAACGGGATGCAGCGCTTGGGCTTGCTCTCAGCTTTCAGTTCCTGGCTCTCGGCGCTGGCTGCTCCTTAGAACTCCGCGCCTACCGTGAACCGCACCTTGCGGGGGTCGTTGAGGAGGACGCGCAGGTAGCCCGACTGATTCGTGTTGTACCGCATCGGCATCAATTCGTCCTCGTCGGTCAGGTTCGTCACGTTGACCTGGAACCGGAGCTCGGCGTTGCGGCCTTGCACGCGCACACTCCGCCGGTGGCCGAGGAACGCGTCGACCTTTAAGTCCTCCGGTCCGGTGAGGACCCGGCCGTAGATGTCGGCGCCGTCGACGGTGGTGCCCGTAATGATACGGCCCAGCTTCGACCGGTCCTGCCAGCGCACGCCCACCCCGGCGAACGTGCCTCGCAGCCGGCCCGCGGTGAACGTGTAGCGCCCGCTGACGTTGGCCTTAAAGGGCCGTTCGCCGAAGCCGAAATTGTAGAAATCACGCAGCCGCCGCACGAGTTGCTGGATCACTGCCACATCCTGGTCGATCGACGTGTTCGCCGTCGTGTTCACGAGCGAACCGGCGCCGGGCCGGGCAGACCAGAAGGCCCGCTCGCGCTCGAACCAGGTCTCGTACTCGGGAAACACGTTGGACCGATCGGTCTTGGTGTAGGAAAAATTAAAGACGCCCGTGAGGTTGCGGCTGAGGTTGAACCAGGTGGAGAGTTCGTAGCCGTTGGTCACGATGTCCGAACTGGCGCCCAGGTTCGACTCGTCGCCGATCGTGTGCGCGAGCAGGTCGGCCGCGCTGATCCGGTTGTTCTCGGCAAGCGTCGCGAGAATGCGCGAACTCGGGGCCGCAAGGTTGTAGGTACCGCCGCCGATGTTGATGTTGAAATTGCCGCCGGCCGCCTTGCGCTGCGATGTCGTGAACGCCGTTGCCCGTGCGTAGATTTTTCCGTCGAGCAGCGTGAGCGTGAAACCGGTGTCGTTGGTCTTGCCCTCGGCGGGCGGCGGCAGCGTCTCGTTGGGCAGTACCCGTGTGTTGAGCTTTGGCTGCGCGTTGTTGTCACCCTGGTTGTAGAACACCGACACCCACGGCCGCACGTGCCACATCGCGCCGAGTGTGCTGGTGACGGGACGGTAGGTGAACGAGTCCGCCACGTTTGGCAGGAAGATGAGGGAATTGAGTACATTCTGGCCCGAGCGCACGAGCGGGTGGTTCGCGCCCACCCGGCCGGTGTCCATTTGATCGAAGGTAAATGTGTCCCAACGCACGCCGCCGGTCACCACCAGCCGTTGCGAGAAAAACGAGCTCTGCGTGACGGCCATGTAACTGTTCATCGAGCGGCGGATGCTGCCGCCCGCAACACTCTGGTAGATCCAGGCGCGGTGGTAGGTCTTGCCGTTGCGCACCATCGTGACCGCGTCATCGGGATTGCCGGCGTAGTAGGTGTCGAAGCTGCCGGGCGTGACGTAGTGGCGGCGGTTGATGACATTGCCGGCGTCCTCCGGCGCCGCGGCATTGCTGAGCGGCACGCCCTGATCGTCGACAAAGATTTCGCGACCGGGATAGCGCCAGGCAAACTGTTTGCCGCGCTCCGCCATCAGCGCGATGTTGTGCAGTCCCCAGCGGCCGAGATCGCGTTTCACCGCGAGCGCCCCGCGCAGCACGTCGTTACCCGTGCGCCCGTCATCGGTCTTCCACTGCGAGTCGAGGTACAGGCGGCCGACATTCCGGTTGGTCACCGGCGTGGCGCTGCCGTCGGGGTTGGGAATGACCCCGTTGGGATCGCCGCCGATGGTAAAATTATTGATGGGCGAGATGACCCATTGCTTCGTGCGTTCGTGCAGGTGGGAAATCTCACCGACGATGTCCCGGGCGAAACGATGCTCGGCGGTCGTGACCAGGCGGTCGAAGTTCGTATCCCGTTTGGAGCCGGGGCCGAACGTGCTGGTGTCCCAGGGAATCTGCGAACTCGGCGCCAAGGTGAGGCCGGCGCGCTGCGTCGCGGGGATGTTGAGGTTGTCGTAGCTGCTTTCGAGAATCCGGAAATTGGCGGCGTTGCGCGTGGTGAGCACGAAGGGCGCGGCGCCGGCGGAGTCCGTCACGACGAGGTTGCGCACGGCGGTGTTGCGGTTGAGGCCGAGCGTGCGGTCGTTGGTCACCCACGTCGCGTCATTGCCCGTCGGGCGGCCGGAGGCGAGCCACAGGGCGTTGGCGTCGTAGGCGGTCATGGGGATCAGCACGTGCCCGCGCAACTGGCCGTTCTCGTAGTTGGTGACGAGCGTGGTCGCGCTCCAAGGCGTGAAGCGCAGTGAACCTGCACCGCGGGACGTCTCGCTCCAGTCCCACCGCCGCCACCCGCCGGCGTGCTCGTCGAGGCCGTTGAGGCGCAGCGCCAGTTTGCCCGGCACGATGACCTGGTTGTGGTCGAGTTCCGTGCGGCGAAAATCCCAGTCGCCGAACTGCACGCGCACCGCGGTGCGGTTGCGTTTGGTCTGAGCGCGTTTGGTCATCACGTTGACGAGACCGCCCGGCGAGCCGAAGCCGAAGAGAATGGAATTGGGTCCGCTCGCGAGCTCGACGCGCTCTGAGTTGTAGTTGTCAACCGCGAAGCCCGCCTCGAAAAAATCCATGCTCACACTCGCCTGCAGCCCGCGCACCACGATGCGGGTATCGATGCGATCGCTACCACTAATGAACGTCGGGTTCGCGTCGGACGACGTCTCGAGCATGTCCACCGAGAGGTTGGGCGAATACGCCGTCATCTCGGCGAGGCCGTTGGCGCCGAAGTCGGAGATGAACTCCGGAGTGAACACCATCACCGACGCGGCGGTGTCGCGGAGGCTGCTGTCGAGCCGGCTGCCCGAGAGCGTGTTGCCGCCTTGATAACCGACGTCCTTGTCGGTCCGCACCTCAAACACCGAGAGGGTGACCGGCTCGGACGTGCCGACGGTCTTGCTGACTGCGGGGGCGACTTGGCCCTGCGCCATGCCGGTGAGCGCTGCGGCGAGGAGAAATGCGATTGACGGAGGCGAGGGGAGAAATGGCGCGGGGAGAAGATTGAGCAATGACATGATAGTGGGGGTGGGGCGCGAGGCGCAGACGGGTCGCATGGGATTTGTGGGACGGGTGGGCTTGCGGCAACCCGAGAATCACCGCCGTCTCGGCGGGAACGGGCGGAAACGACCGAGTTTTTTGTCCCATCGTGGCGCGTGCGGGTATTTATTGGGGAGGGCGCGCGTATGATCCAGGATGCCGGACTTCTCCGCCAGCAGGCCGGCTCCCGCTCGGAGCGCGCGTTGCGCGATCTCCCAAGAAATCGCCACGGTTGCTTCCAGCCGATTCCAAAACTTTTTTGGGGGTGGGGGGGCTCTCATGCAGCAGGGGCGACAAGAGTGTCGCCCATCCGACGGACCGGCGACACTCCTGTCGCCGATGGTGGCCACGAAGG
>CAMDOF010000066.1 GCA_945903465.1 Opitutus sp. GAS368 | reverse complement strand
CCTTCTCGTCGTGCAGCGACGGCGGTGCTTCCATGCCACGAAAACCATCGCAAAAGGCGAAAAAAGGCAATTCCTTATTTTAACGCCTATGGGAATAATGCCCCCATCCTCCGGCCTGGTTGGGGCTTGGGCTTAAACCGCCAATTTTTTTGGCAGAAAGATGGGGTCAGAAAAATTATTCAACCTCTGACCGGAATTTTCTGCCCCCCATTTTTTTGCTGAACTGCCTTGGGTATTCTCGGCGTTTTTGCGGTGTCTCTGCGGTGTCAAAGGCTGGGGCGCCTGCACGGAAGGTTGCACCGCAGAGACGGGACACCACGCAGAGGTCGGAGCAAGCATGAATCTATTTTGCACCACGCTTGGCCCGGAGATTATGGGATCACGGCCGCCATCATTGATAAAAAAACGGCGTCGGTTTTCAGGAAATAGCCCGACGCAGAACAGCCGAAGGGGCGTCTCCTGACTCGGAGCCGCACAGGGGACTGTGCGGACCACTATGTCGGACCCCTTTGGTCACCGCGCCAGAGGTGATCGGTGCTCGTGATTGCCGGGAATCGACCTGAGCCGTTACGCGATTTCTTGAGAGCCTGAGCGGGCGTGCCCTCGTTCGTTCACAAGGCCCGCGATAGCTCCACCGCGCGCAAGAACGCCGGGGATGTCCGCGCAAGTGGTCCGCACAGTCCCCTGTGCGGAAGGGGTGCCTCCTGACTCAGAGCCGCACAGTGGACTGTGCGGACCACTATGTGCGGACCACTATGTGCGGACCACTATGTGCGGACCACTATGGTCACCGCGCCAGGGGTGTTAGGGGCTCGTGATTGCGGGAATCGACCTGAGCAGTTACGATAGTGGGGCCGTACCCCGGCGCCGTCGCCCGTGGCGAACATTTCGTCGAAAAAATAGTCGGTCTGGTAGTGGGTTTGGAGCCGTGTCACCGAGGTTTGGATCAAGCTCGCCGACGCAATTACCTTGCCGGTCCACGCGGCTCCTTGATCGAGCTCTGCGCGCCGCGGGCGTTAACCGCGCCGAGTTTCTCACCGCCCTCGTCCGAGCCACGCCGTTCCGACCAAGATAAGGACAGCTCCTACCAACTCACCGAAAGTGAAATATTCGCCAAAAAAAAGCCAGCCGCCGAGCGCGATCCCGACGGGGACGACCATTTGCAGGAGTGATCCTTCCGCGACGGGCAGTTCTCGAAAGGCAGCCGTCATCGTGATTTGGCCAAGTGAGGCGCAAAGGCCGGCGGCCAGCATCAGACCCCAGCCTGCAGCCGAGATGCCGTCGAGTTGGCGGAGGGCCGGGAGGCCGCAGAGAATTAAACCGTAAACACATTGGGCGCCGAAGATCGTGGCGGTGTGGTCGGTCGCGTGAAGTTGACGAATGGTGACGAGGACATACGCGGACGCCAAGGCGGAGAGGACAGCGATGAGATCGTAGATGCCGGTGGATGTGCTTGCCTCGAAAACGTGCGTGAGGAGGGCGAGCCCGCCGAGGGCGGTGGCGCTGCCTGCCGCGAGGGCGAAAGTAAAGCGCTCTTTCAGGAGCCACACCGCGAGCGCGGCGGCAAAGATCACGTAGGTGTTGCCGATAAACGTCGCGCGGCCGGCGCCCAGTTCGACGATGGTCAGATAAAATCCGTAAACACTCGCGCCGCCGGCGAGCCCGCGGCCGATCAGCTTGGAATGGGTGAAGAGCCGTCGAAACTGGAATTGCCTCCGGTAAAGCGCGTAGATGAGCGTCAGCCCTGACCCGAAGCGGACGACCGCGACCAACCAGACATTGACCGATTCAAGCGTGCTGAGTGTTCGGACCAACAAAACATTTGCCGTAAAAAAAAACGAGGACGCGATCATGAGTCGGACACCGCGCGTGCGGTCATGAGGCGAGGAAATGACGGGAGCTAGGATCATGGCAAAAATCGGGGAAGTCTGCGATGAACTGCCGGCGTTTTGAAATCAGATTCGTGCGATTCCGTCAGGCGCGCCAGCGGAGCGCTCGGCGTTGCCCCTTGTCCTCCGCGGGCCGAGTCGCCTTTTTTTCTTCAGGGTAGTTTTTTTACGTCGTCGGATGGGCGCCCGTGCGGAGAGATGCGCAGGTGCGGTCGGGAAGCCGAGGTATCGCGATAAAAGCCCCGGTTTTTCGACCGAGAGGAGGCTGGCTCGAGCCGTCGTTGACAGCCGTCGTTTCAGGGAAAACAACGAATCATGCCAATTTCGCTTTCGCCGCAAGGGCGCTTGCACCTCGAAGACTCCTCCGCGGCTCAACTCGAAGAGCGCGTCGCGACGAGTTTGCGGACGGCGGCGGACCACTCATCGGCCCAACTCTTGTTGACGCTGGCGACGCGACTCCTCGCGGCGGCCTTGCCACCGGCGGGTGTATTTTGGCGCGAATTTGGCCGCCGCTACTTGACGGCACTCTGCCAAGTTCCCGATATCGCCGCGCTGGTAACGCTCGCTCCGCCACCGGCCGCTGAGTGGGCCCTCCTCGTTGACGACGTCCCGCCGATGGTGGGCGCCGAGTACGTGCGCGTCGATACGTTGCACACGCTCTGGCTGGAGCTGGACGCTTGGGTGTTTTCGGAGATTCGCGATTTTGAGGGCGGAGCGGCCGCGTGGCTCCGCGCGCAGAATCCGGTTTGGCAACTGGTGGGACGCGTTACCTTTCACCTCGCCGAAAACAAGCGTGATGCCCAGCGACCTTTTGCGTTTTTAGCCACCTATACTCACCGCATTTCCGAGCAGGCAAAACCCCAGTACCTGCCGCTTGGGCGCGCGTTGCAGGAGTACGCCGGTGCGGGTAACCGCGCGGTGCTCCTCTCCCTGCTTGCACCCGTGCAACGTGCCGCCGAACAGAGCGCGGTCGCGCGGGAACTCGTCGATTCCCAGCGCATTTATCAACCGCAGCTGTGGACGGCACAGGAAGCTCACCGCTTTTTACGAGACGTCCCCTTATTTGAAGACAGCGGTCTGCTCATCCGCATCCCTGATTGGTGGCGAGCGGGTCGCCCGGCGCGGCCGCTGGTGACCGTCACCGTCGGGGGAAAGCGAGCGGCTGGCATTGGTCTCAATGCGCTCCTCGATTTTAACGTTGCGCTGACGATCGACGGTGAGCCGATCAGCCCGGAGGAATGGGCGCGACTGGCTGAGACTGAGGTGGGCCTCGTGATGCTGAAGGGCAAGTGGGTCGAGGTGGATCGCGAGAAACTGCAGGAAGTCTTGGTGCATTGGCGAGAGCTGGAGGCCGCACGGCGGAGCGGAGGCGTCTCTTTGGCTGAGGGGCTGCGTTTGTTGTCCGGAGCGGACCTCGCCGCCGGTGCGCCGGCCGCAGAAGGTTCGGACCGGCGGGCGTGGTCGCAGGTGCGGGCAGGGGATTGGCTCGATGCAACCCTCGCGGAATTGCGCGCGCCGCTGGCGACGAACCCAGCCTCCGCGGCTGCGCCGGGCTTACTGGCCACTTTGCGACCTTACCAGATGGCCGGTGTCCACTGGTTGCGTTTCGTGACAAAGTTAGGCTTGGGCGCCTGCCTCGCGGACGATATGGGTCTCGGCAAGACGATCCAAGTGCTCGCGGTCTTGCTGCACGCGCGGGCCGAGCGTGTGGCTGAAACCCCGCCCGCCTTGCTCGTGTTACCGGCTTCCCTGCTGGGTAATTGGCGTGCGGAGGTGGGGCGCTTTGCGCCGTCCTTGCGCTTGCTGGCGATCCACCCCTCCGAGGCAGCGGTCGATGTTCTGACTGCCGCCGCTCGCGATCCAGATAAAGCGCTCGCGGGGGTTGACCTCGTCCTCACCACCTACGGGATGCTTCTGAAGCAAGACTGGCTGCGGCAACGCGCCTGGAGTCGCGTGATCCTCGATGAGGCTCAGGCCATTAAGAACCCGGGCACGAGGCAGACGCGTGCCGTCAAGGAATTACAGGCTCCCGTGCGGATCGCGCTGACGGGGACGCCGGTGGAAAACAGCCTCGGCGACTTATGGTCGCTTTTTGATTTTCTTAATCCGGGACTGCTTGGGAGCGCGCCCGATTTTACGCGATATACCAAACGACTCGCCCAGAGCACGTCGCCCGGCGCGTTCGCCCCGCTCCGGCAATTAGTGCGGCCTTATATTTTACGTCGGTTGAAATCAGACCGGAGTGTGATCGCCGATTTGCCGGATAAGACCGAGGTGCGGGCCTGGTGTTGCCTGACCACGCGTCAGGCGGCGCTCTATGCGCAGGCGGTCGAAGCGCTCAAGGAAAAGCTCGAGAATGCCGAGGGCATCGCGCGGCGTGGGATCGTCCTTGCGACGCTGATGCGGCTCAAACAAATCTGCAATCATCCCGCGCAATGGTTGGGGGATGAAGCGTATTCGCCGGCAGAGAGCGGGAAATTTCAACGGCTCGAAGAACTCGCCGGCGAGATCGCGTCTCGTCAGGAAAAGGTCCTCGTGTTCACCCAATTCCGCGAGATGACGGCGCCGTTGCAGCATTTTTTGTCCCGTATTTTTGGCCGGACGGGCTTGGTCTTGCATGGGGGAACCAGCGTCAAGGAGCGGCGCGGGCTGGTGGAGCAGTTTCAACGCGACGATGGGCCGCCTTTTTTTGTACTGTCCTTAAAAGCTGGCGGTACGGGCCTCACCCTTACTCAAGCCGCTCACGTCATTCACTTCGATCGATGGTGGAATCCCGCGGTGGAGAATCAGGCCACCGACCGCGCTTACCGCATCGGTCAGAAAAAAAATGTACTGGTGCAGAAATTTACGTGTCGCGGCACGGTTGAAGAAAAAATTGACCGGCTAATTTTTGATAAACAAACGCTCGCGGCGGATGTGCTTGCCGATGGCGGGGAGGTTCTCCTGACCGAGATGCCCGATGCTGAGCTGCTGAAATTCGTCGCACTCGACCTGAAGGCGGCGGCGGGCGATTAAAGCCGCTCAGGGGAATAGTTTGAAGCGAGGGGAATGCTGGTTGGCTTTTTATCGGTTGCGCTCGAGCGCGTGCAAGGTTCCCGGGCTTTCGTTGGCGTCGGCGCGCTCACTGGCGGATGATCCCTTTGATCTTTGCCGCGGCGCGAGGAGCGCGCGAATGCCCGGCCGAAGAAAACGTTAACTCGCGCCTGGAATTTTTTGCTGATTCAATCTTCCGTTCATTCATGAGACAATTTTACGACACGTTCGCAACCCCGGTGGGTGATTTTTCCGTGGCCATTAATGCTGCTGGCGGAGTCGTCGCCACCGCGTTCGGGGGACTGGAAGAGCTCGGCACCCGCTTTGATCCCGATGAAGTCGCCCGCGAGCCGGCCCGCCTTGCGGACGTTCGTCGTGAGGTGGGAGAATATTTTTCCGGCCACCGCCGAGCGTTCAAGGTCGAACTTTCCGCCAGTGGCACCCCGTTCCAGCGCAGCGTTTGGAAGGTGCTTTTAGGCATCCCCTTTGGCGAGACCCGCACCTACAGTCAGGTCGCCGCGGAACTGGGTAATCCGGAGGCGGCGCGCGCCGTGGGTCGGGCGAGTGCCACCAATCCGATTTGTTTGCTCGTGCCGTGCCATCGCGTGGTGGGTGCCGGTGGCGCGTTGGTCGGCTTCGCCTTTGGTGAGGATGTGAAACGCTGGTTGTTGAATCACGAAAACGCGCTGCCGATGGCGAGTTGAAGTCGCCGCAGTCCGCCGGTCAGCACGCCACGCGCGTTTTTTTATCAGAGTCGGTGCGATGCGTTCGCGCGCGCATCGAGCCGCCTCAGAAACTTAAGCTGCGCGCTCCCTCTCCTGCTCTTCCGCGGCCGTTTCTCCAGAGGGCGGGGCGTTGCTCGTTCGTTAGCGTCGGGTCGGAAAGCGCCGCACTCGCCGCAATCGTCGGATGCCGTTTTTGGCAAGGAGAGCCTGATCGGGCGCATGGCCCGATGTTACGAATCTACGTTGGCTGACCTTCTTGCCCGTTGTGCGGATGCTGGTCGCTGTGCGCGGTATCCGATCAACCAAATAATTAGGGATTCGGCGTCTTTGAAATATCGCGACATAGAAATATCGTGACACGCCTTGGTGGTGTTCTAATTTTCCGCGATGTCGTGGAATTTTTACCGTCCCTATGTCAGCGTCGCACAACGCCGTGCCAACGGCGCTAAGCAGGCCAAAAAAATAGGGAAGCAGGGTAGGGTTCTTTCTGCCGTGACGATCACGGGGCGGGCAATTGCGAGCTCGTTTTGGGGAAAGGCGTGGTGTGCCCATTTGGAGTCTTTTAGTGATTTTTCCAATCGGCTGCCGCGTGGGCGGACCTACGTCCGGAATGGTTCCGTAATCGATCTCCAAGTCGCTCCCGGCGAAATTTCGGCCCTGGTGATGGGATCGTCACTCTATCGTGAGACGATTACGATCGCCCCGTTGGCACCGGCCCAGTGGCGAGCCATCAAGGCGGAGTGCGCTGGGCAGATCGATTCCTTGGTCGGCTTACTCCAAGGGCGTCTTTCCGATGCGGTGATGCGGGTGATCACCCATCGTGACCGCGGGCTTTTCCCCCAACCCAACGAGATTAAAATGACCTGCAGTTGCCCCGACTCGGCCAGTCTCTGCAAGCACCTCGCCGCCGTTCTCTACGGGCTCGGCGCTCGGTTGGATACACAGCCGGAGTTACTTTTCCGTTTACGCGGCGTGGATCACCTCGAGCTGATTGCCGCCGCTGTCCAAGCGCCGCCGTTCGTGCAGGGCGATCCCTCCGCGGGTATGGATGCGGCGAGCTTGGCTGACGTTTTTGGTATTGAGATCGAGCCGACGGCGGCCCCCGCCAGCGTGCGCAAAAAGGCGGAAGCGGCCGCAAAGCCGGCTTTGAAGATTCCGCCCAAGGCGACCCGTCTTAAAAAGTCAGTTGCGGGGCCCAAGCGAATCCTCGCCCGCCCAGCTGTCGTCCAGCCGATCGCGAAAAAAATACCGGTCAAAGTCGCTTTGGTCCATTCCTCTCCGGTGAAAGTGAAATCACCTTCAGCGGCGAAAACGCGCGGACCAGGCCGCGTCCGTTAGTTCGTCCGGGCAGGCTCGCGACGTGACCTTGTCCTCGGGAAACGGGGGCAGCGCCGTCGGGCGGGCCGAGCGGCCCTGATGCGAGTTTCTGGGCGCGGGCGGACTGCTCACAGGTGGACGGCGAGTCTCGCTGGGTTGCTCACCACCGCCACGAGATTTGGCAACACGTGTTCACGTTCTGTGTCGGGTTCGAGGACCTTAACCAAATAGTGACCAAGCGCGAAAACGTGCGGTTGAAACGTTTGGCCATTTAGCCTCAGGGCGTAGACCAGCTCACCGGTTTTTTCTTCGAAGACTTGCACCACAGGATGGGTAGCGCCCGTGATCGTGAGGGTCGGCAGGTGCGCGCTCGCCGGTCGGGCGTAGTTGTCCAGCTGGTTCACCGTAACGGGCCAAGTCGACATCTGGGTGCCCGGTTGGGTCACGTCAGCCGAATAAGGCCAGCATTCAAATGTGATCGTGCGCTTGGCCTTGTTGAATCGCACAAGTCCGAGTCCACTGGTCTTGGCGTTGACCAGTTCCATCACCGGCTTGGGCGGGTCGTAGGGGCCATTTTTTACTGCGAGAACCGTTAGCGGGTTGCCGAAGTGGTCGATGAAATCACCCGTGAGCTTGGTGTTGCCCGATTCTCGATTACGCCCGGTTTTAGCGGGTTCCCACCAGCGTGGGTAACCGACGTTTACCGCTGGACCCGCGAACGCCACTGGACCGTCGCGATGCGTATCAATTCCGTATTGGACAACGGCAGGGAGATGTTGGTCGCCCGCCAGATGGACTGCAAAGGCCTTTCGCAACTCGCGAAGTGCCCGGTGGCGCGGGGTTTGCGCCCAGCCGTTCGCATCGTAGTCCGCCATCAAAATCGCGTGGTTGCCGCCATGGGTTGTCGCCATCGCGGTGAACACGGTTTGGGAAATTGCCGCCTTCATGTCCGCGCCGCGCCAATCGAGCACCCACTCGCGGATAAACTGTTCCTGGCGATCTCCCAGAAGAACAAGGCCGGCTTTATCGGCTGTTTTCGGATCGTATTTCGGATCTAAAACGTGGTCACCCCGCGCGCCAGTGGGCGGAACCTTGCCCTCCGGTCCTGACTTGAACTGGCGATCGGCGAGGACCGCGAAACTCACGCGACCGTAGGTCAATGGCCCATAGTAGTTCAGGAGGTCGCGCTTGGCGGGAGTGGGATCGTATGGGTCGGGGTGGTGGGAGGTCTGGGTGCGATGGACCACGTTGACCGAGGCGGCTGGGAGCTCGTAGCCGCCGGCCTCCTGAGTGGTGACGCGCCCCGCGCCACCTTCACCCCAGAGGTTGCCTTGGTAAACATCGTGATCATCAGGCAGCGAAATACTGGGGCGGTCGCGGGTTAGTTCCCGCCACGTCCAGCCGTGGAAATACCATTTTCTAAGGTAATCGAGAGTGGCCTTGTCGAGGGGAGCGCGCTGGACGCCATAGCCGCCCGTGCTCTCGTAAAACTGGTCTCCCACGAAGGCGATTAAGTCAGGTCCAAGTTTCGCCATGCTGCGCACAAGCGGGACGTTCGGAAAGATCGTGTGGATATTGCACGAGACGTCCGCGACCGAGATCGTTTCCTGATCCACGGGATCGCGTCGGATCGTCCCGTCCCAAGTGTGCTCCACTCCGCCGCCCGCTCGGTCGAGCAAGCGATAAGCCAGCCGGTAGCTCGTCGTTTTCGCCGCGTCCCAGCTCCCGATTCGAAACGTCGCGGTACGTGCTTCCGGGTGGATCTTTGATTCCGCGATCGTCTGCCAGCCCGCTCCGTCGCCGAGCTGGAGTTTTACGGTATCGTTATCATGAATACCTAGCGGTGGCATTTGCGCCGAAAGCTTGAGGATGCCCCGGCTCAGAGTGTATTGCGACCAGAGGATCGGGCCGAAAACCTGATCATTTCCTCCAGTGAGTTTGGTCCCGGAGACCTGCCAATCGGAGAAATTAAAGCGACCGAGCCCGCGGTCCGGTCCGGCGCCTTCGTCTGCTGATTTTCGCTTATTCTTGCCCTTGGCATTCGCCGCTCCATTGCCGCCGCCGGCGAAATTATTAACCAGCGCAACATTACCGATGAGCCGGTCTCCGCTGACGCCCTCCTGGGTGATCTCGGCGAGAGTGCCGCCGTTGCCCGGCTGACGGGCGCTTAGGGTCACTTCGTAAGTATTTTGGCGCGGCGTTACGGTGAGTCGCAGGTCGATGGCGGCGTGGTTCAGATCAACTTTGACGGTCTTGGCCGCGGGGAGTTGGCCGAGGAAGAGATAGCCATCAGCCGTAAATCCGGCATCGAAACCGGCGGTGGGTGCCGACCAGAGGTTGTTGCGGTAATCGTGCAACTCGGGATAATCTTTTAGTGTACCCAGAATCCCGATACGAAATCCGGCTGAGCCGAGGCCGGCGAGGGTGCCGCCACCGGCCCGTCCGAGGCGAACCTGCATCTCGATGGTGCCGGATCGGTTCGCGAGCTGGCGGGTCAGGAGGTGGACGTTACGGTCGGCCGCGGCGTTCTCGCATTCCAACCGGCCCGCGCTGATTTTCCAATCTTGCAGCGGGTTGGCCCAGCACTCCGGCCCGATCCAGATACGATCGGGCGCTTGCTGCCAGGTGCTCATGTAGGACGGGGCGGGTGCGCCCGCCTGCAGAAGAGGTGAGAGGCCCGCGGCCAGCACCGAACCGGCAGTCAGGGTCGCGGACTGTTGCAGAAATGCTCGGCGGCTAAGTGGGGGTGAGGCAGTCATCTAAAAACGCTGGGGGCGGTAGAAGTTGGGGGCGAGCGTGTTTTTCCGGGTCGCCAATCGGTGGGGTTTGGCGGCAGCGTCGGTGGCCTCAAGTTGTTCCTTCCGCGTGGATGGACCGGGACGTTGTGAAGGCGGGCGGGGGCGTGGGCGCGGCGCACCCACGGCACCCCAAACGGTGTTGGCGGAGGCCTGTCCGGCGCACGTGGCGGCGTCGGTCGGTTTTCGCGGCCGGTTTCGCCCCTCGCCAATGGTCACTCAGCCAAGCAATGGCCTTCGTGAGCCGGGTGGTCCTGGCGCGGACGAGCCCCCTCCGGACCGCTCCCGTTTATCCAGATCGACTCACGTTGCGTGCAGCGCGCTCTTGCTCACCGCCAGCGCCGCTTCTTTTACCGCTTCGCTCATTGTCGGGTGCGCATGGATCGTCCGCGCCAGGTCCTCCGCGCTGCCGCCGTACTCCATATGGGTCACGATTTCGCTGATCAATTCCCCGGCGTTGGCGGCGATGATCTGGGCCCCGAGGATCCGATCGGTCTTGGCGTCAGCGATGATCTTCACGTATCCGTCTGTGGCAGCCGCGGCGATGGCACGGCCGTTTGCGGCGAAATTAAACTTGCCGATATTCACGGCGATTCCGCGCGCTTTCGCGGTATCTTCGCCGATTCCGACCGAGGCGACCTCGGGGTTCGTATAGACCACGGCCGGAACTAAGTCCCAGTTAATGTGGCCTGATTTTCCCGCAATCCACTCGGCAACGGCGACGCCATCTTCTTCCGCTTTATGGGCGAGCATGGGCCCGGCGACAACATCGCCAATCGCCCATATTCCCGGAGTCGTGGTGCGCAGATGGGCGTCGACCTGGATGCGTTTTTTTTCGTCGAGTTGCACGCTGGCGCGGTCGAGCTCGAGTCCATCGGTGTAGGGCCGGCGGCCGACGGCAACGAGTACCTTGTCGGCCGGGAACGCGAGAGACTCACCGGCGCGTTCCGCGTTCAGCGTACCGAGGCGAGCCCCGGCGGGTGTGCCGGCCGCGGCCGGGGTGAAGCCGGTCACTTTGGCACCGAGCTCGATTCTAAGACCTTGTTTTTGCAGAATCTTCGTGAAATTCCGGACGATGTCATCGTCGTAGCCGGCCGCAATTTTGGGGAGAAATTCGACGATGGTGACCTCACTGCCCAGACGTGCCCAGACGGAGCCCAGTTCCAGCCCGATGGCGCCGCCGCCCACGACGACGAGTTTTTTAGGAATTGTCTCGAAGGCGATCGCGTGGTCGCTCGAAACAATCGTCTGCCCATCGAATTTCATGAACGCTAATTCGGTTGGGGCGGAACCGGTGGCGACGACGATGTGCTTGCCTGTGATCTGGGTCGTCACCCCAGACACCGAGGGCGAGGCGAGCGGCGTGATGGTGAGCGTGTTGGCGGACGCAAACGAAGCGTGGCCGGTGATCACCGTGATCTTGCGTGCCTTGGCGAGTTGCGCGACGCCCGCGACAAGCTTGGTGACGACGTCGTCCTTGCGTTTCAAAAACGCCGCGAGGTCGAGGGTGACGGGACCGGTGAAAATACCGTGGGCTTTGGCATGTTCCTTGGTCCAAACAAAATGTTCGCTCGAGTGCAGCAGGGCCTTCGAGGGAATGCAGCCCACATTGAGGCAGGTACCGCCGAGCGTCGGGCGTTTTTCAACGAGGGCGACTTTGAGCCCGAGTTGGGCGGCACGGAATGCGCAGACGTAGCCGCCGGGACCGGCGCCGATGACAATGAGATCAAATGCAGTGGACATGTGGCTTTCGCAGAAAAGATGCAGGTAGCGCGGAGTGGGTGACGCGGAGTGTGGGGGGTGGGCGGGCGGTTAGCGCAATTGAGGCGGGCTGGCGGGTCGGTCCGGCAAAGTGGGCAGGCGGTGCGGCTGACCTCGGAAATCAGATCCCGATCATGAGGCGGGCAGGATCCTCGATCGATTGTTTGACCTTGATGAGAAACGTGACGGCCTCGCGACCGTCGATTAGCCGGTGATCGTAACTGAGTGCGAGGTACATCATCGGTCGAATGACGACTTGGCCGTTGAGCGCGATGGGTCGATCGTTGATCGCATGGAGCCCGAGGATGGCGCTTTGTGGTGGGTTGATAATCGGGGTCGAGAGCATCGAGCCGAAAATGCCACCGTTGGTGATGGTGAAGACCCCGCCCTCGAGGTCGGCGAGGGTGATTTTGGAATCGCGGGCGCGCTTGGCCGCGTCGCCGATCGCTTTCTCGATCTCGGCCATGCCGAGGGTGTCGCAGTTGCGGATGACGGGGACCATGAGGCCTTTCTCCGTGGAAACGGCGACGCCGATATCGTAGGTATGATTTTGGAGAATACTGTCGCCGTCGATCTGGGAGTTGACGCTGGGGACGGCGGCCAGGGCGTGGACGACGGCCTTCGTGAAGAACGACATAAAGCCGAGTTTGAGACCGTTTTTCTTGACGAATTCGTCCTGATACTTCGCGCGGATTGCCATGACGGCCGACATATCGACCTCGTTGAAGGTGGTGAGCATGGCGGCTTCACGCTGAGCGGAGACGAGGCGTTGCGCGATCTTGGCCCGGAGGGGCGACATTTTCCGGCGTGTTTGGCGTGAGCCCCCGGGCGTTGGGCTGGGCGTTACGGATGGGGTGGGTGCAGTCGGCGTAGGCGCGGCCTCGACGCGTGTGGGTGCGGCGACGGGCATGATTTCACTTGCGGCCAAGAGGTCGCCCTTGGTCACGCGACCACCCTTGCCTGACCCGCTGAGGGTGGCGGGGTCGATGCCGGTTTCAGCGGCGAGGCGGCGTACGGCCGGAGAGGCGGGCGTGGCGTTGAGCGCGCGCTGGTCCGCGCCAGGGCCTTTGGTACCGGGGCTGGGTGCGGCCTTCACTGGGCCGACCTCGGAATTAATGGTGGCGACCAGCTGGCCGATCTTCACCTCGGCGCCAGCGGTGACCAGGAGGGCGATTTTTCCAGCCGTTTCTGCGGTCCCCTCCGAGGTAATTTTGTCAGTTTCTAGCTCGAAGAGGGGTTGATCTTTTTTCACGAAATCGCCCTCCGCCACGTGCCATTTCGCAAGGATACCGGAGGTGATGGACTCGCCCATAGGCGGAATTTTGACTTCGAGGATAGGCATGGAGAAGGATCAGGTTAGAGGTTCTGGCAGATTGGCGGACTTAAAAAATGGCTGCGATAGGAACAGATCGGCTGCGGGCAAGCGCGCCGGTGAGACGATCAGAGCGTGAAGGCGTCTTGGATAAAAGCGGCAAGTTCGATGCGGTGGAGAGCGAGGGCGCCGACCGCAGGAGACGCGGCGGCATCGCGGCCGCTATAGTTGGGCTTAACCCCAAAGACCTCGGCGAGTTGGGGTGCGATATAGGTCCATGCTCCCATGTTTTGCGGCTCCTCTTGGCACCAAACGACGCTGGCCCCAGTGTACTGATCAACGAGTTTTTTAAGGTGCAGGCGATGCAGCGGGTAAAGCTGCTCGACCCGGATGATAGCCGTATCGGTGATTTTGTTTTTGGTGCGGTACTCGGCGAGGTCGTAGTAGACTTTACCGGAGCAGAGGATCACGCGCTTGGTTTTGGCCGGCGGGGTGGGGTCATCGATAATTTCCTGAAATGATCCCGTGGTGAAGTCCTCGAGTGGCGAGACGGCGGCCGGGCTGCGCAGGAGGGATTTCGGTGCCATCACGATGAGGGGTTTTTTTACCTCGCGTTTTACTTGCCGCCGAAGTGCGTGGAAGAAATTGGCGGGAGTGGTAATGTTGGCGACCTGCATGTTATCTTCCGCGCACAATTGGAGAAAACGTTCGAGGCGCGCGGACGAATGCTCGGGCCCTTGGCCCTCGTAGCCGTGTGGCAGGAGCAGGACAAGACCGCTGGTGCGCTGCCATTTCGATTCACCGGCGGCAATAAATTGGTCAATCACGACTTGCGCGCCGTTGACGAAGTCGCCGAATTGAGCCTCCCAGATGCAGAGCATATCCGGAAAGTCGAGGGAGTACCCGTAGTCGAATCCGAGGACGGCGGCCTCGGAGAGGAGTGAGTTGTAAACGCAGAAACGGGCCTGGGGCACGGCCATGTTTTGCAACGGCGCGTACGTCGCGTTATTTTCCATGTCGTGCAGCACGGCGTGCCGATGGCTAAAGGTGCCGCGTTCGCAATCCTGACCACTGAGGCGGATGGGCACCCCCTCAGAAACGAGCGTACCGAACGCGAGCGCCTCGGCAAAACCCCAGTCAATCGGCCCGCTGGCTCGATGCGCGGAAACGCGCGCTTCCAGAAAACGTTTTATCTTGGGATTGGGCCGGAAGCCGTTCGGCAACGTGGTGAGCCCCGTCGCGACTTTCGCGAGTAATTCGCGACTGACCCCGGTCGCGACCGGTTTGAAATCGTAGTCTCGCTGAAATACGGCGGTCGATTCTGCGAACTTTTGCTCAGAGTTCCCCGGGGATGGCTGCGTCGTCTTGGCCAACTCGCGGGATTTCGCTTTCTCGAGATTTTTTTCCAAGGCTTCGGAGTACTCGGTGCGAATCGCTTCGGCCTGGGCGGGAGTGATGTCGCCGGCGTTAATCAGCTTTTCCGTAAGCACCGCGGAGATCGGGGGGTGGTTCGCAATTTTTTTGTAGAGAAGGGGCTGTGTAAACGCTGGTTCGTCGGTCTCATTGTGCCCGTGTTTCCGATAGCAGACCATATCGATCACCACATCCCTTTGAAATTTTACACGGAACTCGAGCGCGAGACGCGCGACGTGACAGACGGCTTCGGGGTCATCGCCATTTACGTGAAAAATGGGCGCCTCGATCATTTTGGCGACATCGGTGCAATAGTGGGTTGAGCGTGAATCTTGCGGCTCGGTGGTAAAGCCAATCTGGTTGTTAACCACAATGTGCAAGGTGCCGCCCGTCCGGTATCCGGGCAGCTGCGACATATTGAGCGTCTCTGTGACGATGCCTTGACCGGCAAAGGCCGCGTCCCCGTGGATGAGTAGCGGCAGTACCCGCCACCGTTCGTCGATCGCCCCGCGGGCGCGCTGGCGGGCCCGCGCCTTGCCTTCGACGACGGGATTAACAATTTCGAGATGGGAGGGATTCGCGGCCAGCCGGACCTCGACTTTTTTACCCGAGGCCGTTGCGAGCACCGCCTCGTAGCCCAAGTGATATTTCACGTCGCCATCGCCGCCGACGGTGTTCGGGATGTAATTTTCGGAAAATTGCTCGAAGAGGACATCGAAGTTTTTCCGCATCACGCTCGTCAAAATGTTGAGCCGGCCGCGGTGCGCCATACCCATCACCACTTCTTCGACGCCGAGGAGCGGGCAGTGTTCGATGATCGAGTCGACGGCCGCGACCATGGTCTCGCCGCCTTCGAGTGAGAAGCGTTTCTGGCCCACGTATTTGGTGTGCAGAAAACGCTCGAAAAGTTCAGCCTTGTGCACGCGGCGCAGGATGCGGATTTTCTCGGTATTCGAGAAACTCGGCTGGTTCTGCGAAGACTCCATTTTCACCTGAAGCCAATGGCGGACTTCTACATCTTGAATGTGGGTATACTCGACGCCGACGCGGTCGCAGTAAGTGCGCCGAAGGGTCTTAACGATCTCGCGAAGAGGCATTTGACCACCCCCAAGATAGGTGCCCAGGTCGAAGGAGGTGTTGAGATCGTTTTCCCCAAGATTGAAGGAGGCGAGCTTCAGCTTAGGGTGGGCTGGCGGGCGGTCTCCGAGTGGATCAAGATGCGCTTCAAAATGGCCGATCGCCCGAAACGTGTTGATTAGATGGTGAACCCGAGATTGCTGCAGGCTGTCGACAATGGGCGCCGTCGTGTGCGCCGGTGCGCCTTTTTCAGCGGCGGCGGTGAGTGCGGCGGCGGGCGTTTGACCGTTGCTGCCCAGTGAAAAACCTTGAAAAAAGGCCCGCCAGGTTGGATCGACCGAGTTGGGTTCGCTGAGCCATGCTTGGTAGACCGCCTCGATAATTTCGGCGTTAGCATGAGTGGGAAGGGAAGAGCGGCTCATAGGAGGAGTGAGTGCGAGGAGGTGGTGAGTGTCGTCCTCATTTAGAAAAAGAACTTTGATTCCAGCACACAAAATTTGCTCTTTCAAGGACGGGACTCAACAGACGCAGGATTGCAATTGAGCTTAAGGTCCTTAACAGCCGGAATAGTAAGTTCAGCTTTTAACCATGGAAACTCAGATCAAAGAATCCCTTATCGCACTGTTGGCCGCCATTAGAGTGTCGGATGGTCAGACGATCGCGGACGAGATGTTGAAGTTGGATCAGTTCTTGGAGCTTGGCCGACCCGGCCTGCACCCGCAACTGGCTCATTTTCTTGAAAACCGCAGTTACGCGAAGGCGCTGATGTTTCTAGGTGGAGAGACGGATATTCCAGTGGGGGCCTGCGGTGGTCGGCCCTTAAAAAAAATCTAAGAAAATCGGATGAACGAGTCAAAAATTTCGATCAATGGTGGGCAGAGCTTGGGTCAAAATCCCTTCGCCGGCCTGAGCGGCGCGGGTTTGCCAGCGGCGCGCCCCAACGCGCTGGGCCGAGCGCTGCCGCCGAAACCGCCCTTGCCACCAGAAAAAAATCGTGGTCGCGTGGAGCTTCGGCGTGAAACCGGCGGGCGCGGTGGTAAGACGGTTACGGTGGTCGATGGCTTTGTGGGCATCGGGTTGCCGGAAAAGGAACAACTTTCGAAGAAAATGCGCGCGGCCTGCGGCTGTGGTGGCACGGTCAAGGATGGCGCCATCATTATTCAGGGCGACCAACGGGAAACCATCGCGGCGATTTTGACCGCGGCGGGTTTCCGACCCGTTTGGTCGGGCGGTTAAAGGCGTTGGCGGGTCATCGCCCTAAGCTGCGAGGCCCGCGGCGAGCGCGAGTGCCGCCTTGGCGCGATTCAAGATGTAAAGGTGGTAGCCCGGTGCACCGTTAGCGAGGAGCCCGCGGATTTGCGTGAGCGCCCAATCGAGCCCGATCGTCTCCAAGACCTCGGCATTCTCAGCGGCAATTTCGAGTCGCGTCACAAGTTGAGCCGGTAGCGTCGCCCCGCACATTTGGGTAAAGCGGATAATCTGTTTCAACGATACGACCGGCATGATCCCAGGCACGATGGGTACCGAAATACCGGCCGCTCGGCACTTTTCAACGAAGCGATAGTAAACGGAATTATCGAAGAAGAGCTGCGTGGTGATGAAGTCGGCCCCTGCGTCGACTTTTCGCTTAAGATGCGTCAGATCTTCTTCGAGCGAGGCGGCTTCGGGATGCCGCTCAGGATAGCCAGCGACCCCTAGGCAGAAATTAGGCTGCCGCGCTTTGAGCAGGCTGACCAGTTCGTGCGCATTGCGCAGACCATCGGGCGCGACGTTGAACTCGTTTGACCCTTTGGGCGGGTCGCCGCGCAGCGTCATAATATTGCGAAAGCCGCCTTCGTGAATCCGGTCCGCGATTCCACAAAGTTCGGACCGAGAGTGACCGACGCACGTTAAATGGGGCATCACGGTGAATCCGAATTCATTTTTCAGCAGCGAACTCACCTGGGCCGTGCGATCGCGGGTGGTACCGCCGGCTCCATACGTAACTGACACGAAATCCGGCTGCATAGGTCGCAGAGCTCCGGCCGTCGCGCGGAGCGTATCCAATCCGGCGTCGTCCTTGGGTGGAAAGAATTCGAGGGAGCGGAGTGGCCGTTGCAGAGAAAAAAGGTCAGAGATGGGACGATCGGGAGTCATGCGTACATATCAACGCATATGAAAACGTTGATGCGAGTAAAGATGCGAATCGTCTTGGGGGCATGAAGAGGTGGTTATTTTGTGGTGCGGGCCGTCCCTTCACGAAATGGCCGTTGGGGTGAAAATCGGGGCGGGATCGCCGCGCGAAGAATCCCCCTGATGCTAGGGCTTCCAGCGCCAAGGTTAATGAAGCGCCGGAAGGGGGGCGGACCCTTGAGTTTGTCGGCGGTGGGAACGAGGCTAAGCCACATCTGGCAGTGGCGGAAAGAACCGCCAAAAATGGGCGGTTTGGACAAAGTTGTATCTTTAGGGATGGATCTTTTGGGCAGGCCCGCCGCGGGAGGTCAACCGAAGTTTATGAATTCGTTTGACTGTGGAAAAAGGGTTCAGTGGGTTCCCCCGCCGCCCGCCCCCTAATCGATATTTGCGACGTCTGTTGGTGGGTGCTGTGACCAGCCTCTCTTGAGTTTAACCACCCGACCATGCACCACCCCTTTAGCCTTTTCAACCCGACCGGCCTGTTTTGTTGCGCACTCCTGCTCGGTTGCTCGACTTCTACCGGCCTCGCGCAAACCGCCCCCAAGGTAACGGCGCCAACCCCGTTCGCGCTGGTCGCGGGCGACGCCGTGGTCCTCTCGCCGTTCACCGTGAGCACGGATCGCGACAGCGGTTTCGTAGCGGCGAGTTCGCTGGCCGGTGGACGCCTCGCCACTGATCTCAAGGATACTCCGGTCGCTTACTCCGTGATCACTCGCGACTTTATTGATGCGCTTGGTTTGACCAACGCTTTCGAGGCCGCCTCGTGGAGTCCCAATACCGTCATCTCCATTGCCAGTAATGGCGGCGGCGTCGGGGATGATGTCTCGGGTTCGCCCGGCAGTTATAATGTCCGCGGCGCCGGCGGCGGTCGTGGGCAGCGGAATTTTTTCACTTATAATTCACCCAACGACAGCTACTCGGTGGAGCGTTTCGATTTTGGCCGGGGCCCCAACGCGATTCTTTTTGGCAATGGCTCGCTCGGTGGGGTCGCGTCGACGATGACCAAGCAGGCCCGCTTTGATGCCCCCTCGACGCAGATCAGCCAAGGCTTCGGGTCGTGGAGCAATTTTCGCTCAACCCTCGATGTCAATCGGCCGCTCGGTTCGCGGTTCGCCGTCCGCGCCGCGGCTGTTTATAGCGATAGTCAGGGTTGGCGAGACAAGCAGTTCGATTCGATTAGGGCCGCGTTCATCACCGCAACGTGGAAGATTGCTCGTGATACGACACTGCGCATGGAGGGGGAATACGGTGAGGTTCAGCGCAATCAGACTTTCAGTAATCTCAGCGACCAATTAAGCGGCTGGGATGGCCGGACGACTTTTGGCGGTCGGGCGGATACGTTGCCGAGTAATGCCAACGCACTCGGGGTCACGCGGCGCGGGGGCGGTTATCTCGTTTACGATCCTTTCTCGGGTGTTAACGCCATCATGAATTATCAGAACGATCCGATCACCATGGCCGGTGGCGCCAATAATCAAGTGCCGCTTGCTGGTTTTATCCAAGGCGCCTTGCCCTCGTTTGCCAGTTCGGGCGCGAATCTGCTCTATTCCGTGGGCCTTCCCGGAAACCGTTTCGATAACGCCATCGGCGGTTCCGCGTTCCGCTTGCCGGCGGCGAGCTTCAGCCTCGCTTCCGATGCGCCCGTGATTCACGAGCGTTTCAAGGACTGGCAGCTCACCTTTGATCACCGTCTCGGCGACCTTTTTTTTCAGGTGGCGGGCGACATCAACCGCAACCGTCAAAATGTCTATAACATTGATGTGCGGGGTTCGAATACCATGTACATCGACATCAATCGCGCGCTCCCGAATGGCGCGGCGAATCCTCATTTCCTGCAGCCTTACGCGGACGGCAACGTGCGGCGTAACGTCACGCCCCGTCAGGCTGCGTCCCTGCGTTTCGCGGCCGGCTATGCGAAGAATGCCGGCGTCTGGGGTAACTACGCCATGAACGTCATGGGCGGCTCCACTCAGACCCAAAATGGCAACAGTTCGCTGAATCTCAGCGTGGCCCAAAATGCCGACCGGCGACGTTGGGGTAGCACCGGCGCCAGTCTCGGTGCCACTGATATCGTGCGGATTCGCCGCTACTGGAATGAAAGTTCCCGCCCTTATCTCGCCCCGGCCAGTATCCGCTATATCGATCCGCTGACAAATTTCGACAAAACGATCCAGCCGATCTGGGCCATCGAAAACGATCGCAGCGACTCGCAACAAGTCGCCCGCACCCGATACGCCTACGCTATCGCGGCGGTTAACGCTAAATATTTTCAAAACCGACTCACGGTCCTGGGCGCCCTTCGTGTGGATAGTTTTTACAACCATGTTCGTCAGCAAGCCCCCGCCGGCGATTACGATGCGGCTTCGTGGAACGGACTCAGTGTCGCGTTCAAACCCAACGCTCCCGCCGATTGGGCCGCTCTTTCGTTTATTCCTAAAAACGCCGACGGGACCGCCTCTGGCCCGGCCTTCGCTGCCGAAACCCGTCCGCGAGATGGCAACGGCAATCCGCAGACGCAATACGCGAAGGATCGCTTCAAGGACGACTATAACGCTCCGGCCATCGACCAGCGGCAAATGACTCGCAGCGTTGGTGCGGTCTTTCGCTTGAGCTCGTGGGTGAGTCCTTATGCGAATTATGCGGAGACTTTCAATCCGCCCGGTTCGATTCAGCGCATCGACTCCTCTTTTTTGCCACCTACGGTTGCCAAGGGCGTCGACCTCGGCCTGCGTTTTTCCCTGCTGAAAAATCGTCTGAGTCTCACGGTTTCCCGTTACACCAACGAGGAGCAGAATAACGGTTTCGACCCTGGCGTGCAGGGAAATATCAACGGTATTCTCGGCGCCAATGCGGTCGGCGATCTTACGCCGGCGGGCCGTAATATCCGAGGGCTCGGCAACGTGCCCGCGGTCATGCGCGACCTCCGCAATCGTCGCGCGGTCGGCTACGAACTCGAGGCCGTCGCCAATCTTTCGCGCCAATGGCGGCTTCTTCTCAACGTCGGGCTGCCGGAGGTTTACGAGGAGAATGCTTTTCAAGATACCAAGAAATATCTCGCGACCAACGATACCTTGCTTCGCCAGATCATGATTGATACCGGCGCGCTCATCGATGCGACCAACAACGCCACGCTCGACGCGAGCGTCCCCATC
This sequence comes from Opitutus sp. GAS368, assembly GCA_945903465.1. Lineage (GTDB taxonomy): Bacteria > Verrucomicrobiota > Verrucomicrobiia > Opitutales > Opitutaceae > ER46. Next base: position 16,426 of record CAMDOF010000066.1, on the reverse strand, counting down.
AATCAGCGCTCACCGGATATCAACGGCGCGATCAGCGCCTACAACAACCTCACCCTCGCTCGCCGCAATATCATCGACGGGCAACGCCTCACGCAGAATCAAGCCAGCATTAATATTTTTACGGATTACACCTTGGCCGCCGCTCCACTCAAAGGCTTGCGGCTCGGCGGCGGCGTTCAGTATCGCGCTCGGCAGATCATCGGCAATCGCGGCGCGGATACAGTCGTGAATCCAGCCAGCCCCACGACCGCGATGGATGACCCCAACGTCGATGCTTACACCGCGGTGTATTCGCCCGCCCCCTACTACACCGCCGTCATCACCGCCGGTTATACGTGGCGGCTCGATAAAAAACGCGAATTGCGCTTCGAGGCTCGCGTGAACAATATCCTCAACGATCAGGGCCCGATTTACTCGGTGAGTACCGCGCTTCGTCCCATGCGCGGCGATCTCACCAGTCCCGCCCGCGAGACCGTGGCCAATGTCTACGGTTACAAGCAACCCGCCAGCTTCAGCCTGACCTCAACCCTGAAGTTTTAAGAGGACGACGCGCTTCCGGCCGTGGGCCGCGCCGTCGCCACATCGGGGCCTCGCGCCGCCGGCGCGTCCCAGCCTCTAGCTCGTTCTTGTGCTCGTTAAACCCGTCCCACATCGGGCGCCTCGCACCGCCAGCGCGTCCCTTTCGTTATCGGGTGGGCGCCCTGCCGCCTTCGCCCCTGCTGCGCGCGCTTGGCCATTGGTCACACGGGTGGTATCTTGCTGGTCGGCTCAATTTTCGGCCATGCTCCCTGCTCGTCATGCGCCCGCCGGATATTTTTATGCCTCCACGCGATTTGATCTCAATTCTAGGCTCGCCCATTCAGGGCGCTCCTTGAAGTTTTCGTAGATTGAACCCCATCGACTCCCGCCATCTCCGCCGCCATGGCCTCGTTGTTCTGGCCGCCGCCCTCTCGGCTGGGGCGGCGCCAAACCCCAAAGATGATGCCGTCTTGCTCTCGCCATTCACTGTTTCCACGGACAAAGATACGGGCTACCAAGCCACCGATTCACTCGCGGGTGGTCGTATCGCCACCAACGTCCTGAAGACCCCGGCTGATCAGACGATTCTAACTCGCGAGTTCCTTGATGATATCGGGGCCCTCAATTATATTGATGCGGGTCGCTGGCTGCCTAACGCCACGGTCACCCCTTCCGGGGGCATCGATTTCGGCCAAGGCGTCACTTTCCGCGGCGTTTCGCCCGCGGGTTATCCCTACCGTAACTATTTCCGCTCTCTTGGGCCCGTCGATGATTACATCGTCGAGCGTCTCGACAGCGCGCGTGGTCCCAATGCCTTGATTTTCGCGGATGGGGTCATCGGAGGTATCATCAACACCAATACGAAGCGCGCCCAGTTCGCCCAGCCTCGCCAAGATGTGAAACTCCGTTTTGATAGTGAGGGCAGTCGTCGCGGAGCCATCGACCTCGGTCGCCGGTTGAGTGACAAAGTGGCCGTTCGCCTGAATCTCGTGGCGGAGGATGAGAAGCGTTATCAAAAATTTGCCCAGGAGCGTCTCGGGGCCATGCTCGCCGTTTCACTGCGACCCTGGCCGAAGACCGAGCTTCGCCTCGAGGGCGAGGCGCAAGACTTGCGCGCATGGGGTGTCACCACCGCGCGTTTTACCGATCAGGTCTCCTCGTGGGATGGGCTCCGCGTTGTTCATGCACCCGTCAGCGCTAATCCGGGGAACGGGGTGAACCGCCAGACCACGAACAAGATCGTTTATAGCCCAGGTTTCGGGACGGCGGGCCCCTTGGATATGCTGAACTACGGGGTCACGACGGGTTCCGGGATTGGACTGAGTAACCCCAGCCGAGCGTTTAATCTGAAGATGCCGCTCGTCGATCGCACATTCCAGTTTATCACCCCCAATTCCGCAAGCCTTCAGCGGCAGGTTTCCATCGGAATTTTTTTTGAAAAAGAGCTGAGCGAACGCTTCGCCTTCGAAGTCGCCGCTCATCGTTCTCGGCAGGACCGCACGACCAAGCCGGGAACCAACAGCGCGGTCGGCAACTACTGGATCGACGTCAATAGCGTCCTCCCCAACGGGGCGCTCAACCCGAAATTCGGCCAAGCGTACACGGAGAGCAACGCCGATCAATCCAGCGGCGATAACCGCAACACGGACTATCGCGCGGCCGCCGTTTACACATTCCCGACCGCCGGGTTTAAGCAACGCATCAACGTCCTCGCCGGTTGGCGCGAGGAGGATTTTATCGCCATCACCGAACGCTACGCGCGGACCAACGGTGCCAATCCCGATATGCGCCAAGCGGTCAATCTCACCATTCTGCGCCGGTACTTTTCCGACGGCTCCCGCCAAGATTTATTGCGGCCGTCCAGCGGTCAAAACAACTACAACTTCGACTGGGTGCGCACGCAGGATCGGCTGCAAAAACAGGAGCTCCGCAATATCCAGAGCGCCACCGTTGGCTCGTATTTCGGCGATCGCCTTAATGTGATCGGGGGCGCTGGTTATTATCTCTACAAGCAATACCAGAAAGATATCGCGAGTGTTGGCGCCAACGGTAAGCCCACGAGTATCGCTTATTCCGCGATCACCCAGCCGATCAAAAATATCCGCAGCTCAATCGGGGCAGTCTACTTTCCGCTCAAGACCGTCGGCGTTTACGTGAATGCCTCTTCTTCGTTTACCCCGGTCACCTCCGGCGATCCCGGCCTGGACGGGAAACAATTTGATCCGACCGATGGCCAGGGGCTCGGCTATGGTCTGCGCGGAAATTTTCTCAACGGCCGTATCACGGGCTCGATCGGTTCCTACGCTAGCAGTGAAAAAAATCGCGTGACGTCGTTCAGCTCGAGCGAGATCAATTCCATCTGGAGCGATCTGAGCCAGACGGTGAAACAGATTCCGACCGCCAATTATCGCGACCGGCTTGATTACAAGGCGTCGGGTTATGAGGCCGAAATCACCGCCAATGTGACAAAGGCGCTGCGTCTTTTCGGTAACATGGCATTCCCGAGGACATCGCAGACGAACACGATTCGCGGCACGCGTGCGTACCTCGCCGCCAATCTCGCGACGTGGCAGACGGCCGCTGATAACCCAACCCAGTTCAATCGCACCAATATTCAGAATCAGGTCAATACGCTCAAGGCCCGCCTGGATGGGGCGGCGGAGGGGAGGCCCCTTAATGGTACGCAGAAATACACCGCCAATATATTTGCTAATTACACGATTCCAGCCGGCGCGATCAAGGGATTGCGCGTGGGCAGTGGGGTCAATTTTGTCGGTCGCCGCCTGATCGGCAACCAACTCAATCAGCCGTTCGATTATTACTTCGGTGAGGCTCGTTACGTGCTGACGTCGAGCGCGGGCTACGATTTTAAGATTCGGAAGACGCCCGTGAATCTGCAGCTCAATGTTGCGAACGTGCTCGATTACAGTCGGCCCGTGTTCACCAACACCACGACCAACGCGATCACCAATAACCGCGCGGTGGGCAATGGTTATTTCTACGAAGACCCGCGCAAGGTTTCTCTCGGCGCCCAAGTCCGGTTCTGAGCGCAGGGACCGCTCGCCGCCGCGCACTCGTTCGCCGGTCGGTCGGTTCATGGCCGCTCATGGCAGACGGTCAGGCTTGGCACTTGAGCACGTAAACGGCCCCGCGCTCGGAGCCGATCGCGAGATAGCGGTCATCAGGCGACCAGACGAGCTTAGTTGCCGCGGCGGGCATTTTCACCGTGGCGCGGAGGGGCTCGCGTCGTTCCGGGCTCCAAATCTGGACGACGCCATCTTGCGCGGCGGTGGCGAGCAGCCCATGCGTGTGTTGAAAGGCGACCGCAACCACCGGAGCCTCGTGCGGCAGCATCATCGGCTCACGTCCCTCGGGCCCGTTTCCAGTGCAATCCCAAAGACAGGCGTCTTTGCCACCACTCGTCGCCAACCAATGCGAGCTGTGATCAAACGTGAGGAACTTCACCTTTGTCTCATAGCCGCTCATGTTTAATTCGATGTCAGTCGCGGGACGCCATAAATGGACGCTCGGATCTTGGTTGCCCGAGACGAGCCAAGCGTTGTTCGGCGACCAAATTAGGGCGTGAATCCCATTGGAGTAGGGAAACTCTTTCTGGACGATGAAATCGTCGGCGTCCCATAGCACGACGCCTCCGAAATAAGCGATCGCCAGACTGCCCCCGGCGGGCTGAGCGGCGAGGGCGGTGATGGTTTTCGGCGCGGGCTGAAAGGTGTGCGCGCGGGTGCCATCGGCGTGCAGAGCTACGAGGGTGCGCCCGGCCCCGGCGAAGAGAATGGGCAGGCTGGCACGAGGCGTGACGGCGGGCGCGTTGGGCGCGGGGTGGCTGCTGGGTTTCCAGGCGAGCTGTTCGACCCACGCCGAGCCGAGTTTTGCACTTGCGGTGTGCTCGCCGGCCGCCGCATCCCAGAACTTGACGGCGCCGTCTTGACCGCCGCTGGCGAGGACCCAGCCCGGCGGCCGAACGTGCGATGCCGTCTCCGTCAACATGGGCAGCTTGGCGGCAGGCGGTTGCCAAGCCAGCACGTTGGTCCCTTGGTCGTGACCCGGTAAGGTGTGCTGGCAGGTGCCGTCCTCGGTCGCAAAAAGACTGATCGGCCCAGCCGCACTGGCCGCCGCTAAGATGGCGCCGTCGGGCGACCAAGCGAGGTCGATGGTGTAGTCGTCTAGGCTGACCGTCCAATGCTTCGTTAATTGCATCCCGCGATTCGTAGGGGGTCTCACTTCGACCGCCACTCAGAAACGGCGCGAACGTGAATTTCACTGGCGATGGGAGCGCCGAAATTAGATAAAATTTTTGGAGGCGTTTTTTTAGGCGACAATCCGCCCGCAACCCCTTTCGTTTCAAGGCGTCTTTTGTTTTTCAGCTCAATCCCCGTATGTCTAAAAATATCGTATCTCGTCGCGATTTCATTCAATTCTCCGCCACCGTGGCCGCCCTCTTGGGCTTCGCTGGCTGTGTTAGCCTGAGCAAGAATCCTCGGAAGCCTCGTCCAATTGCCGCTGGTGCCAAAGTCCGTTTCGCCCAGGTTGGTTGCGGCGGCAAGGGCTTTAGCGATGCCATGGCGCAAAAGGATGAAGAGGTGGTTGCGATTTGCGATATCGATTGGGATCGGCCCAATGTGAAGAAGCTTTTCGAGACCTTCCCGAAGGCGAAACGTTATAAGGATTTCCGAAAGATGCTGGTCGAGATGGACAATGAGATCGACGCCGTGGGCGTGGCGACTCCCGACCACATGCACTTCTTGCCAGCCTACATGGCGATCATGTTGGGCAAGCACGTCTATATTCAGAAGCCACTCACGCAGACCGTTGGTGAGGCGCGGGAACTTCTCCGTCTGGCTCGTCTCAATGGCGTGTGCACCCAGATGGGTAATCAAGGTCACGCCGGTGAAGGCATCCGCCTCGTTCGCGAATGGAATAATGCCGGTCTTCTCGGCGAGGTGCGCGACGTTGAGATTTGGACGAACCGTCCGGTTTGGCCTCAAGGCCTGCCGGAGTGGCCCAAGACCGAGACCCCCCCGGCCGGTTTCGATCAGGACCTCTTCCTCGGCCGTGCGCAGGTGCGCCCCTACAGCAACAAGATTCATCCCTTCAACTGGCGCGGCTACCACGATTACGGCTGCGGGGCCCTCGGCGATATGGCCTGTCACATCATGGATGCAGCGTACTGGAATCTCGATCTCGGCGCCCCCGCGAGTGTCGAACTCAAGTCGATCGAATTGCCGAGCACGGTCACCTTCCCGAAGTCCGCCGTCGTTGAGTATCAATTCGCGGCCCGTGGAAAAATGCCCCCGGTTAAATTAACGTGGTCCGAGGGCGGTTCACGTCCGAATAAGCCGGCGCTGCTCGAGGAGAGCCGCCAACTCGCGAAGGGCGGACAGCTCATTATCGGAAGCAAGGGCACCGTCTACGATGGTAACGATTATTGTAACAGCCCGCGATTCATTCCGGAGTCCTTCCACAAGAGCTTGGTGGATGGCGGTAAATTACCTCCCAAGACCCTTCCACGCGTCCCAGAAAATAACCCGCACAACGAGTGGATGGCCGCGATTCGGGCGAATAACCCTACGGGCGCAGGATCTAATTTCGAGTACTCCGTGCCTTTTACCGAGACGGTATGTCTCGGGACCGTCGCGATCCTTGTCGGTGGTAAGTTTACCTGGGATCGTGAGGCGATGCGGACCAATCGCCCCGATGCGGATAAGATGCTTTATCCGACTTATCGCGCCGGCTGGGGCATGAGCCAACTTAATAGCGTGATTGCTTAAGAGTGTGATTTACCAAGGCGTGAACGCCCCGCGCGTTCACGCCTTTTTTGTCCACCGTGTGGCGAGGGCCCTCCCAGGTGGTCGGGGCGCGATATTCCCAGTTAATGATTTCCTCCCATAAAACAGCTTCTGTAAGTCGTTGGTGGGCCTAGAAAGCTGTTTCTTCCCGTCGGGGCCAAAACTTGTTTTGGTGGGTGGGCTGCTAGGAAACGGGATTTGCGGGGGGGAGGGGTTGAGGGCGGGAGGCCGCCCTGAAGGGCGCGGGGGAGATCTTCATCGCGGACATCCGGAGTCCAAAAAAGTCTTCGTGCCAGTGGTCCCCTCTCGTTCCGCAGGTGTCCCCACCAAAGGTCCGTCGTAGATCGCGGTGCAGTTTAGGGATCGTTTCTGCCAACGGGTCGAGAGGGGCCGCGATTACAGCGGCGTTCGATCTTAAGGCGGACGGCATAGCCGGTTGCGCGGCAACACCGATGAGAGTTACCCCGCTTATACCTACTTATCGCCCGCGGGCTCGCGTTTCGTGGTCCAGTAGATCGCGTTCACGAGCAGGCGGCGAAAATTTGCGTCTTGGAAATCTTCAGGCACGCCCATCGAGGTGTAGAAGATGCGGCCGCCCTTGTATTCGTTGACCAGGGTGATCGCTTGGCGGCCTTTGCCGTTGTCGCCGAACTGCAGGACGGTCGCGGTGGGGGCGATGTTTTTGTAGAGCTTGCGGGAGGTGAAGGGCCGCACGCCTTTCAGCACAGGGTGCGTACTCTGCTCGGGGACGTTGGTGACCTTCACGAGTTCGTCGCCGTAGTGGCCGCCGTAGTCGTTGCCGAGGACCTTGTGATCGAAGAAGGGCACGTCGGGATTGGCTTTCTCGCCCCAGGCGTGGCTCGCGGTGCGCAAGCCGACGATGGGTTTGCCGGCTTCCCAGTGGGCGCGGACCAGCTTCATCTGTTCTTCGGGCAGCGTGAGGCGGCGGGCGAACACGATCATCAGGTCGGCTTTCGCGAGGGCTTCGAGGTTCGGCAGGGTCTTGCCTTTGTCCTTACCCCACGAGGCGGTGACCACGATGCCGCGTTTCTGGAGGTCGGCGCTGAACTCTTGCAGCGAGGGTTCCGATTTATACTCTTCTGAACCGGAAATGATGTGAACTTTGAGCGGGGCGGGAGCCGGGGCGGCGAAGAGCGAAGTGGCGAGCAGGCCGACGAGCAGCGTGAAGGTGGTGAGGATTTTTTTCATGGGAGATAACGGGACGACGGAAAGGGGGGCGGGAGCGAGCGGGGCGGAACGGAGCGATGCGAAAGCGCGCGGCGCGGTCAAGGAAGGGAGTTGATGGTGGCGTAGATCGTCTGGTCGATCGACGCGCCGTCCGCGGCCTTGAGTTTCACGGCGAAGACGAGGGGCATGAGGATGTCTACGACGGTCTCGCCGGTTTTCGCGTCGTTGGTGGTGCGATGTTCCACGCGCTCTTCGTCGATCTGGGGTAGGGCGATGTCGAGGGTGCGCGGCGTGCTGAGGGTGACGGCACCGAGGGCGACAGGTGCGGTCGGGCGCTTTTTGTCGGCCTCGCGGGTGACGGTTACGGCGCCAGCCTGCACGGAAGCGCGGTCGATGTCGCAGGAGAGGGTGAGACGGAGGCCGGTGCGGGTGGCGGCGACGTTTTGAATGAGGCGGCTGGTCTCCCCCGTGTAGCGCACGCGATAAAAACAGCCGTCGTAGTTGGCCTTGGTGTCCCAGCCCTTCAGGCCGACGGTGTAGATCTGACCGTCGACGGGGCTGACGCGACTGCGCATGAGACCGGCCTTGAAATCGAAGGGCAGGCGGATCGCGAAACCATTGGGGAACGGGGCGACGTCTTGCACGGAAACGGTGAACATCGCGCAATGGGAGTAAGACGTGTGAATGACGGAGCCGCCGAGGGGGCCCCAGCGCTTCGCGTCCGACCAGACCTGACCTGTGCTGGAGGAGTCTACCGAGGCGGGGAGAATCATCACCATGGGAGTGTTGCGGGACTTCTCGTAACCGAACGACGCGCCTTCGTGTACGAGGGAGAAACCGTTGTAGATGGATTTGCCGCTGGGGTTGTCGGAGACGGTGAGCCAGTCGTTCGGGCCGCCAGCGCCCAGGCCGTTCGGATGGCGCATGTCGCCGGCGATGGTCTCGGCCTTTTTACCATCGGGGCTGAGGCGCACGATGGCGGCTTTGTGCGGGGTTTTGCGGCCTGACTTCGAGTAGTAGAAATTCCCGGCCTTGTCGGTTTGGAGCTCGAAGATGAACGCGTGATAGCTCGCGCCGATCTCGCCCGGCTCATTGTAGAAGGATTCGTAGAAGTCCGCCTCGCCGTCAGTGTTCACGTCGCGCAGGCGGATGATGCGATCGCGGCAGCGGACGTAAACGGTGTCGTTGACGACGCGCAAGCCCAGGGGCTCGTAGAGACCGTTGGCGAAACGCGACCACGAGAGCTGGTCCGGGTTCGCTTTGTCGGGGGTGACGATCCACACGTCGCCGCTGAGCGTGGAGACGGCGATGCGACCATCCGCGAAGAAGTCGACGGCACTCATCCGCATCCAACTGCCCCAGGGATTGCCATAGGGCAGGGTGAGCTCGTCGGCCGCGTAGCCGTCGATGGATTTACCGCGGATCACGGTGGTCTGCACCGCCTCCGGCCAGCGACGTGGCCCACCGCGGGTGAGAGCGGTGAGATCGGGTGTGGCCGAGCGGGACTTCGCGTCGAGGGCGCGCTGGAAACCGAACCACAGCGTGAAGCGGCGCGGCGTGGCCGATTTCGGAATCGTGAGCCAGAGCACACCGTCGGCATCGGAGGTGAATTCGAGACCGGCCGTCTCGCCATTGAGGGTGGCGTGGAGGGTGCGCGTGCCTGCGGTCAGGGCGGCGATGGTGGCGGTGGCGGCGGTCGTGGTAGGGGAGGTGGAGGTGGTAGCGGTGGCGGCGGCGGTGGTGGTGGTGGCGTTGGTGGTGGCGGCAGTGGAGGTAGTGGCGGTGAGTTTTCCGCCGGCGACGCGACCGACGCGACAAAAGAGCGGGGATTCGCCTGCGGCGATTTCGAAGGAGCGCGAGAGCGCCGAGCGATCGAGGAGGGCGCCGGGCAGTTCAAGGATGCGGCGTGAGGCGACCTCGTAGTTGAGGAGGACTTGGTCGCGGTGGAGATAGTGACCGTTAAACGTCACGGTATTGGCCTTCGCTGGTGCATTCGCGCTACCGGTCCGCCAGCCATCGGCGCCGACGTCGGTGAAGATCGGCGCGCCGCCGGGTGTGAGGCTGTGTGCGCCCTTGTAACTGGTATGATGCGAATTCGAGATGTCGGCGAGACGGTCGGCCCAGAGGCCGGAGATCGAGAGGCGGGCGGTGTCGTAGCAGATCACGGTTCCGCCGGGCAGCATGACGGCGAGGGCTTTCTCGGTTGTGCCTTTGGAGCGGACGGCGTTGGGTTTTTCGTCGGGGTCCTTCGTCACGGCCATGCTGTGCGCTTGGGCGGGGCCGTAGAGCATTTCCTTGCCCATCTTGCCGTCGCGCATGCCGGGCGGGATCACGATGGCGGGCATGGCGGTCGCCTGTTTGTGGGCGTCGGAGTCTGCGCGCTTCTGGAGTTTGGCAAAGTAATCGTCGGGCAGCGCAGCGTATTGTTTGGCGTTCTGTTTGATGAACGTCTCGCGGATATAATGCACGACCTGGTGGCGCTGTTGCGCGCTGAGCACGGCGTCGTAGCGAAACATCAGGCCGTTGCCGTAGCTGACGGTTTTCCAGAGTGCATAGGGATCGGCGCCGAACGTGAGGTTGTCCTTCGCGAAACGACGCGCGAGCGGGTTCTGCGTGAGGTTTCCATCGGAGCCATGGCACGCGACGCAGTGCTCCGTGTATAATTTTTTGCCCGCAGTGAGATCGTCGGGGTTGAGGCTCTTGATCGCCGTCACGTGGTCAAAAGATGGAGGAGGCGGCGGTGCCGCGGAGGCGAGGGGAATGAAACTGACGGCGAGCAGGCGGGCGGGGAGACGCATGGAAAAGAGAGAGGGAAAATTCAAGGCGGAGGCACGGAGGACACGGAGCCCGGCCACAGAGGGCACCGAGCGAGGCAGGGTTGGCTGCCCGGTGAACGCTGGGTCCGAGGTCTGGGTGCTTTGGGGCAAAAATATCTCCACTCTGCAGGTTAGAGCGAACCGCGCAGGCCGAAGTCGAAGCGCCGGCTGGTCTGGCTGACCGTTTGCGGCTGGCTGGGGCGGGCCTGGTATTGGAGCGGGATGGCCTCGAAGAGATTCGAAATGTTCATGAAGAGGCTGAAGCGCTTCGTGAGCCGATAGCTCGAAGTAATGTCGATGGACGTATCGGCCTCGGTGTAACGCCAGGCTTCGGTCGTTTGCGGATCCCACGACGACAAACGCTCGGCCTGATGTTGCATCAAAATACGACACGAAAGGGCGCGGCCCGAATACGAGACGCCCGCGTTGATCATCTTCGGGACAAATCCCGGGATGTTGCTGGTGATCGAGCCATCCGGCGTCGAATAATTCCCTCGGGTGTCGAGCAGAGTGAGATTCGCGAAAACGCCGAAACGATTCAGCCAGCCGGGTAGGAACGTGAGCTGCTGACGGTAGTCGAACTCGATGCCCTTCACCCAAGCCCACGCGACGTTGCCCGTGGTGTTCAACATCCAGCCGTCATACGCGGACGCAAAGCCGTCGTCGGGTCCAATCACGCGCGACACGTTGAAGATGAGGTCGTCGATCGTCTTTCGGAAAACGTTAATGCCAAAAATGCCGCCGGACTTGAAGTAATACTCCGCGCCGAAATCAAAGTTCTTCGTGTATTGAGGTTTCAGGTTCGTGTTGCTCATCGTGATCGTGCGGGTCGTCGGCTCGATCACGGCCTCGGGGAGGATGTTCTTCCACGGCGGCCGGCCGATCCCGGTCGTGAACGCGCCGCGGAAGACGAGGTTGTCTACCGGCTCATACTTCACGTGGAAATGGGGAAACACGTTGTGATAGCTGCCGGTGCGCGTCTCCTTGCCGGCCCATTCGTTGACGGTGCCCGCAACGCCGGGCGTGCGGTTGCGCACCGTGGCCGTGCCTTTCGCCTGCGTCCATTCTGCGCGCCCGCCCGGCAGGAGCGTCCATCGACCAAGGCGCGCCGTCGCCATCACGTAGGCTCCCTCGATGCGCTCGCCCGCGTGCCCGTTGTGCTCGTTCTGCTTCTGCGCGAAGAGCAACATATCCTCCCGCCACAGGTTCGACTGCTTCACCAAACTCTCGCGGACGCGCTTGATGTCAGGAATCAACGACGAGGGATAGAGCCCAAACGGATTGATCGACGACGTCCCCACCAGATCCGCGTTCTTGCCGAGGTAGCTATATTGGTGCTCGCCGCGATCGATGTCGCGGACGACCTCACGGTAGCGCACGCCGGTTTTTAGCGTGACGGGAATCCGCGTCCGCAGCGCGTGCTCCACGTCGAGCGCGAGCCCGACCTGTTCTTCAATCTGCCGCGCGTCGAGTTGCTGCATCAGATTGACCGTGCCCACCGCGTCCACATTCGTCGGCAACGTGCCGCCGGTGAAAGTCACCTCCGGGTGCAGGAAATCCTTCGTGCGATCGATGCGGACATTCGAGCCAGTGATGTCGAACTGATAGGTGCCGAGGCCGTCGGGCCACTCGCGGCGCTTCGCGTTGCCCCATGAATAGGAGGCGCTGAATTCGAGCTTCGTGTCCACGAGTCCCGTGTAGCGGCCCCCAAAATTGGCCGAGTAGGTTTCGCGAGTCTGATCCTGACCGCGGGCGTTGTAGCGCAACTGGCGAACATGGAGGAAATCCGTGACGGTTTCCGTGAACGTGTTCAGGACGCCGCCTTCGCCGCGGCCGGCGGGAAACGCGACGATGTTGCCGTTCGCGTCGCGCAGCGGGACGGCACCGTTGCTGTTGCCCTGGCCTGCAAGCACCCGATCCGGTGCATACCAGAACCGGCCGACGGGATCGAAAACAAGGACGTGATTGCGATTGGTCAGCCGCCAGTCGGCGGTGTCCGCGTGCGAAAAGCGGTGCTGATAAAGCAGGCTGAGCTGCGTCACGAGCGTGTCGCGCGGCTTGAAATCAAACTTCAAGCCCGCCCCGGTGCGATCCTCGTATTTGATTTCCTGCGCCGCGCGAAAACTGCTGACCGGCATTTGCTTCCCGGCCGTGAGCCCGGGAATCAGATTCGTGAAATAGTCGGTCACGATCTGCTCGATGTTGGAGTAGCGGCGATTGTGGTTGAGCGTGAGCGAGTAGCCGAGCTGGCGGCTCTCTCCGAGGATGTCGCTGTGCTCGAGGCTCGCGAGGTAGCCCATCTTGGAAATCTGGTAGCTGGGGCTCGTGATGCCGCCGACGGAGTAGGTGGTGCGGCGGCCTTTGCGATCGAGTGCGCTCTTCGTGATGAGGTTGATCGTGCCGCCGACGGCGTCCGCATCCATGTCGGGGCGTGGAGATTTCGTCACCTCGATGCGCTCGATCATGTCGCCGGGGATTTGGTTAATATCGACGCTGCGGTTGGTGCCGGACGCGGTGGCATCGCTCGGCGTCGCCAAGGCGCCGCCGTCGACGCGCACCAAGTTGAATTCGCCCGCGATGCCGCGGACGCCTGTGCCGCCGGTCATACCCGCGAGCCGGCTGATGCTCAGGCTGCCATCGGCCATTTCGCCGAAAGTTTTCGAGGAAACGACATCGACAACATTCGTGGCCTGGCGCCGCAGCATAATTTCGTCCGCCTCGCCGCGACGGAAATTGACGACGAAGGCATCCATCGCGACCGGTCCGGACGAGAGTTCGATCCGGATGGCCGCCTCTTGGCCCAGCATCGCTCGCACCGGCCGCGAGGTGGAATCGAACCCAGTGTAGGAAACAACGAGGACGTGGTCTCCGGCCGGGACGGAACGTAGCGTGAAATATCCGCCACGTTCGCTCGTCGCCGTCAGCGTGGTCCCTGCGAGCACGATTCGGGCGTTTTCAAGGGGATCCCCGGTGGCGTGATCGATTACTTGGCCGCGAATGGTCCCCATCTCGGAGTACGCGGTCGTGCCCTGCGGCCCGGAGGGATTCTGTGCAAATGGCTCGGGCGCGATGGCCAAGGCGGTTAAGTAGGCGAGCAGTAAGGCCGGTTTCGTTGAGTTCATGGGGTTTGGGGCAGGGATGGGAAAAGATGCTGGAGCGCACGTTCATGAGTAAACTGAATGGGCGGCCCGGACGTTTTCGACAGAACGGGACGAAGAAAACCAACCATTACCCTCGAGCAGGCAAAAAGGGTCGGGAGCAGGCAAAAAGGGTCAGCAACGGTCTTTCAGGCGAGCTTAAATTTTGGATTTTTCAGAAGGTGATTAAGGAAGACGGTGGGGGGCGATCCGATGGGGTCAGTCCGCTGATGGCAATGTCCGCGGCGAGAGATCGCCGCGCACGGCGGCGGGATGACCCGTCTGCAATGGCGTCGCGATCCAACGATGCGGCGCAGCCACCGTGGTTCGCCGCGTCCGGGCGATGGCGACCTTCCATCCGACGCCTTTTGGCGCGCTGGCCGCGTCCGAGAAAGACTTGCCGGCTTCTTTCAACGCGGCGTCCAGCGCCTGTTGCCCCCGCGCACACTTGATTTCAGCGATCTCCGTGGCGGACATTTCCGGTGACAACGCCGGGTGGGCGGGTTGGCGGGCGCTCGCCCTCCGCCAGCCTGCTGGGCCAATCGCCCAACCGCCAGAATAGGCGCCGCGCACAGTGCGATCGTCGTCGCGCGTTGCCGCGATGTTTGCCCAATAGGGGGGTAACGGGCACGGGGTCAGTCCGCTGATTGCAAGGTCCGGAGCGAGAGACGACCGCGGCCTATTGCAATCAGCGGACTGACCCCATCGGGAACATTCCCGAAGGCGTTTTACGTGGCGTGTTGGGTGTTTCCAATGGCATGGTCGGCCTCCTCTATGTGCTCGGCTATTTTGGCGTGGCACCGTTTAAAATCTAGGGAACTGTTGAATATTCGGCGTGCCCTAACGAGGTCTCTCAACGCGTAATGAATCGCCTTCCGGGATCTTCCGACCTCCCGGCATCTCGCACGCAACCATCCGGCCGGGCTCGCCGGTCTGTCCCGGCGCGAAACTCACGCCCAGTGGCGTCGTTCCGCGCATCGCGGCAATTCGTTGAGGCGAAAACGCTCGTCGTTCATCGAGTCCGGCATCGAAAAACGTCGATCGGTGGAGGCGAGCGCCCGTTGCCACCGTCCGGATGGCGCCCCGCGCTTGACCCGGGTGTGAACCATGTTTCACTTGGACCATGGAAACCGTGACCATTCGCGAACTTCGCCAGAACTGGCCCGCCGTCGAGAAGCGGCTTGCAGCGGTCGGAGAACTCGCCGTGACCCGCGACGGCGCGGCCGTGGCGTTGCTGGTGCCACCGCGACCGGCGGCCAAGCCGGCCGCGAAGCGCTTCGATCCGGCCGAACATGCCAGACTTATCAGGAAGATTTTGGGGAGCGAAAAACCAGCCTTCACCACCGATCAAAGTCTGGCGGCGGAGCGGGCGGAGCGCACTCTTAGCGGTAAATTCCGGTGAGCCTCTACCTCGACACGAGCTGCCTTTGGAAGCTGTTGGTGGATGAACCGGAGTCCGCCCGCGTGCGGGATCTGGTCGGAAACGAACCGGTGGTTATGGTGTCTTCCTTCGCGGAGTTCGAAGCTGAACAGGTCCTGCTGGCGCTCCGTTTGGGCGGAAAGATAACGACGCGCCAAAAGGCGCGGATCGGTCGCGTCTTGGCGGGCTTTCGCGGGATGGACCCTTTCCAGCATCGTGCCTTGCCGTACGATTTGGCCAGGATCGCCCGGCAGCAGGTCCTGAGTTCCGCCGTCTACTGCCGCACGGCGGATCGCCTCCACCTCGCCGCCATGAAAGCCCTCGGTCTGCGCCGGCTGCTCACCAACGACGAGCAGCAGGCCACCGCGGCCCGTGCCCTCGGCTTCGGGGTGTTGCTGCCGCGCTGACCGCCGTCCGAACTCGGGACCACGGGAGCGATCCGCTGGGGTCAGTCCGCTGATGGCCATGTCCGCGGCGAGAGATCGCCGCGGACGGCGGCGGGATGACCCCTCTGCAATGGCGTCGCGATCCAACGATACGGCGCAGCCACCGTGGTTGGCAGCGTCCGGGCGATGGCGACCTTCTCGCCGACGCCTTTTGGCGCGCTGGCCGCGTCCGCGAAAGACTTGCCGGCTTCTTTGAACGCGGCGTCCAGCGCCTGTTGCCACCGCGCGCACTTGATTTCGGCGATCCTCCGTGGCGGACATTTCCGGTGACAACGCCAGATGGGGGGTTGGCGTGCGCTCGCCCTCCGCCAGCCTGCTGGGCCAATCGCCCAACCGCCAGAATAGGCACCGCGCACAGTGCGATCGTCGTCGCGCGTTGCCGCGATGTTTGCCAAAGGGGGGTAACGGGCACGGGGTCAGTCCGCTGATTGCAAGGTCCGGAGCGAGAGACGACCGCGGCCCATTGCAATCAGCGGACTGACCCCATCTGGTCGTCCCCCCGCTGGCGACGGAACCCGTCGCCCAGCGGGCCGACTCGACGCGGTTGAACGCTTGCTTGGACGCGCCACCAATGGCACCGCACACGGCCCTCGGCAGCAGACGGCTAGACGGGCTTAAAAAAAACACCCGTGTTGCGACGATGGATAGCTTGCCTCGAGGAAAGAACCGCTGACCTGCACGCACGATCTGCGGCCTCGCGCCCGCAGTTTCTTTCGGTCACGGCCAAAAATCCCATTTTGGTGGGGAGGCTCCCATGCAGCAGGGGCGACAAGAGTGTCGCCCATCCGACGGACCGGCGACACTCCTGTCGCCGATGGTGGCCTGGAAAGCGGTTTCTTCCCGTCGGGGCCAAAACTTGTTTTGGTGGGGAGGCTCCCATGCACCAGGGGCGACAAGAGTGTCGCCCATCCGACGGACCGGCGACACTCCTGTCGCCGATGGTGGGCCTGGAAAGCGGTTTCTTCCCGTCGGGGCCAAAACTTGTTTTGGTGGGGGGCTCCCATGCTGCAGGGGCGACAAGAGTGTCGCCCATCCGACGGACCGGCGACACTCCTGTCGCCGATGGTGGGCCTGGAAAGCGGTTTCTTCCCGT
>CAMDOF010000065.1 GCA_945903465.1 Opitutus sp. GAS368 | reverse complement strand
CGATGCCTCGTGGGGATCGCGTGCGGAAGGCCTGCGTATGCTGACTCGGACCCGCACACGGGACTGTGCGGACCACTATGTCGGACCACTTTGGTCACCGCGCGCAAGAACGCCGGGGATGTCGGCGAAAGTGGTCCGCACAGTCCCCTGTGCGGAAGCGGCGTCTCCTGACTCGGAGCCGCACTTCGCCCCTACCTTGCGATGCCTCGTGGGGATCGCGTGCGGAAGGCCTGCGTATGCTGACTCGGACCCGCACAGGGGACTGTGCGGACCACTATGTCGGACCACTTTGGTCACCGCGCCAGAGGTGATCGGTGTGGAGCGCGTCACGATATTCTCGGAAGATTGATTCATGATAAATAGGAGGAGCGCGCGGTATGACAGAGG
Organism: Opitutus sp. GAS368; assembly: GCA_945903465.1. Lineage (GTDB taxonomy): Bacteria > Verrucomicrobiota > Verrucomicrobiia > Opitutales > Opitutaceae > ER46. Next base: position 37,004 of record CAMDOF010000065.1, on the reverse strand, counting down.
AATGGGGACAGAGGAATAATGCCCCAATCCTCCGGCCTGGTTAGGGCTTGGGCTTAAACCGCCCATCTTTTTGGCAGAAAGATGGGTCAGAAAAATTCTTCAACCTCTGACCGGAATTTTCTGCCCCCTATTTTTTTGCCAAACTGCCTTGGGTCTTCTCGGCGTTTTTGCCGTGTCTCTGCGGTGTCAAAGGCTGGGGCGCTGAACTGAAGGTTGCACCGCAGAGACGGGACACCACGCAGAGGTAGGAGAAAGCATGAATCTATTTTGCACCACGCTTGGCCCGGAGATTATGGGATCACGGCCGCCATCATTGAGAAAAAAACGGCGTCCGTTTTCAGGAAATAGCCCGACGCAGAACGCACCGCTTCTGGCCCGATACGTCCTGCTTCGTGGCATTGATTGAGTCCGATTCTTTGCGCCGCTAGCAGCACGCGCGGATTCTTTTCCCATTCGTTTCGCTTCGCGGCATTACCGCCATCTGCCAACTGAGTCTCCTTCGCAGGCGGGGCCTTCTCTTTGGCCGGCACGGGCGAGGAGGATCCGTCAGGTTTTTTCAGCGGCCACCGCGGGATGAGTGACCAAGCCAGTGCCGCGACCGCGGTAGGTAACAAGGAAAAAGCCCAAAACCGCCGCCACCGCGAGACCGCCCCAGAAAAACGGCCAACGCGCCTGACCCGCCCGAGAGCACAGCGCAAACCATCCACCCGTTCCCAAGTATCCGACTAAATTACCGACACCGCCGTTCGTCAGCGACATTAGCGCCTGCGCCCGCGCCCGCCACGCGGGATCCACCCGCTGATCCAAGTAGATTTGCGCCGTAATAAATACCAAGGTGAATGAACAACCGTGCAAGGCCACCCCAGCAACGATTCCCGCCCGTGTATCCCAAGCGCTGACGACAAAACGAAGCACCCCGAAACCCAGGCCGCACGCGATAATCCATTTCAAACGACATCGTAACAAAAGCCCACCCAAGGCAAACATCGCAATAATCTCGGTCACCTGTCCGAGGCTCATCCACGCCGTCGTATGCACCAATCCCAACTCCCGCAGGTGCGCGGGCGCGTACGGATAAAATCCCGCCAACGGAATAATGAAGAGCGTCGTCGTGATGAAAATCACGCGGTGATCGCGCACCCGCAACAACGTCAAAGCATCAAGGCCAAAGCGCTGCACCCACGTCGGACGCACCAACGCTTTGGGGAGCTCACGCACCGGCAGAAAGCCCGTCGCGATCGCCACGAGCAACCAGACCACCGACCCGCTAAATCCCGCCAATGTAGAATGGTCGGCCCCGAGCGCGCTTACCAGCAAACAGCCGCCCATCCAACCCAGCGTCGCCATCGCCCTCACCGGTCCGAATTCTTTCGGCGCGTCCGCAAGACGAGAAAATACAATCGTCGACGCCATTCCCCATGTCGGTGCCGAGCAGAGAGCGTGCAATTGAATCAACCCCAACGCGACCCAAGGACCCGCCCCCGCCCGAATCGCTGCACTCGCGAGGGCCATCGCTACCGCCGTCGCGAGCGCCAGCCAGCGCAGTACTTTGACCGGCGCGGCATGACGATCCGCCATTGCTCCAAAAAATAGCGGCGAAATAAACGCCGCCACCGCCGAAGTCGCAAAGGCGTATGGCTTGATCGCCGTCAGCCCGTGGGCATCCAGGACCGAACTCAGCGGCACAAACCACATGCCCATAGCCGCTCCTTGGATAAAAAATAAAAGAATCAGCTCTGCGTACTCCGCCCGGCGAATCGTCGTCAGCACCGCGGCAGCACATACGCACCACCGCCAAGTTCAAGCCTGGTCGTGTCCGAAAAGTTCGGCAAAAACACGAGGTGCGCGTACTGGTTTGAGGCTGAAGCCCAAAGCCCCGACCAGGGAAAATCCATGAATCGTCCGACCACCGGATGATAAGAACGACGCCCGCGCGCGAGCCCATACTGGCGCTTTTTCAAGACGACGAGAACGCTGCGCACATGGGTGGAGACGACCGTGCCAGCAGAGCTGGAAGGCGAGGTAGCCGAAAGGCCGCTCCGTCCTTTCCGGCGCTCACTCGGCCAAAGAGGTCAGCGCGGCGGCGATCGTCACCGTCTGCCGCTTGCGCTCGAGAAAGTAATTGACCTCCCGAAATCCGAGCGCGGCCAACCGCCGCAGGGCCACCCCATAGCCATCGCCCACCCGATCGGGGCGATGGGCATCGGCTCCGATGACCATGGGGATGCCCCGCTCCTGAATTAACGAGAGCATACGATCCCCCGGATTCATCTCGGAAATGGCTTTGTTCACTCCTGAGGTATTTAATTCCATCGCGACGCCGGTCTTGGCGATCCGATCAAGCGCCCGTTGAATATACGGCTCGATGCGGTCGAAAAGCCACTCATCCGGCTCTTCGTTTTTAACCAAGTCCGGATGGGCCAGCGTATCGAACAGCCCCGTCTCGGCAGATTGCGCGAGGTGTTCAAAATAGGTCTGCTGATAATCAAACCAATTTCCTCGGAAAAATCGCGCCCGATAATCCGGCACCTGAGTATGGACCGAGCCCAAGACGTGATGGAGCGGCACCCGCCCATGCAATTCTTCAAGCCACGGCTCCACCCCGGGATAAAAGTCGCTCTCCAGCCCTAGCCTCACGTCAACCCGGCCGGCAAATTCCTCCCGCGCGCTCGCCACGGCCGCCACATACGCGGGGAATTCCTCGGGGCGCATCCGCACCGCGTGTGAAATGCCATCCGGCAGCGGGCAATGGCAGGTAAAAATGATCCCTTTGAACCCGCGCGCGAGCGCCGCGGCCGCATATTCCACCGGCTCTCCGCGCGCGTGTTTACAAAGCGGCGTATGGCAATGCGACTCGTAAAGCAAAGGTGTGACGATGGAAGACATCTGACGAAAGAGTCGGAAGATTTTCAATAAATGGGCGGAGCGCAATCCTGCACGATCGCGTCGCGCCGGGAGCGTTAGGATCAAGCCCGCCGGCCCGAGGACTTTGGCACGGCCCTGGCCTTATTCCTCAAAGCGTCACGCGCGGGCTTGCGCACGACCAAACGACTCCCAAGCTAAAACGTGATGTCCCCTTCCTCTCCTTCCCCCGATGACGTGATTCACAGTGAATCATTTCTCCAAGCACTGATGCGCCGCCAACTCGGCCTCTCCGTCGCCTGCGCGGCGACGTTTCTCATCGCCCTGATTGGCATGCCGCTCCTCAACTATTTCGCCCCCGCTCAGATGGCGACCCGGGTTGCCGGCTTCACGCTGAGCTGGTTAATTCTCGGCGTCCTCTTTTTCCCCTTCGTCTGGATCATTTCGTTTATTTTCATCAAACGTTCCATCGCGCTGGAAGACGCGGAGGTGGAACTTGTCCAGCGCAGCCGCGAGAAAATCTAACCATGTCACCCTTTTTTGCCCTCATCGGCGGCGTCGATCCCTGGATCTTCGCCTTCTCTTTTGTGACCGTCGCTGCGACCGTCTGGATGGGCTTTCGCTCGGCGAAGACCGCCAAGACCGCGAGTGATTTCTTTGTCGCCGGTCGCTCCGTGTCCGTCGGCTGGAACGCATCCGCGATCTCCGGCGAATATCTTTCCGCCGCTTCCTTCATGGGCGTCGCCGGCATGGTGATGTCCAGCGGCTACGACGCTCTGTGGTATCCGGTGTGCTACGCCTGCGGATATCTTTTTCTTCTCCTATTTATCGCGGGGCCGCTCCGCCGTTTTGGAGCTTACACGATTCCTGATTTTGCCGAGGGCCGCTTCGACTCGCCGCTCTTCCGCAAAATCGCCGTCTGCTTCGTGTTATTCATTGGATTTTTCTACACGATGCCGCAGATGAAGGGGGCCGGGGTGACGCTCGCGTATATTTTCCCCGGCATGCCGTACTGGGCAGGCGTCGTGCTCGTCGGCGCGGTGATCACCTTCAACGTCGCCCTCGGCGGCATGAAAGGCATCACCTTGGTCCAGGCCTTCCAGTATTGGATGAAGATGTTCGCCATCAGTGTACCCGTTTTCGTGCTGATGGCAGTCTTCGGATTCTACAATAATCACGTCGGCGCCAACGTCGCGGCGGGCGAAACCAGCGCACCCTCGACGGAAGTCACGCGCAAGGCCCTCGTCGAAAAAGCCCCCAAGGACAACGCGTGGATCGCGCCGTTTGGCCCGCTCACCACGAAGGCCGTCAACGCCGCCGCCGCCGCCCTCCCCGCCGAAAAACGCGCGGCCTACCTTGCTGAGCACCAACGCCCCTACTCGCTCCTCTACACCTACTCGCTCATCATCGCGCTCGTCTGCGGCACCGCTGGGTTGCCCCATATTCTCGTACGATTCTACACCAACCCGGACGGCGCTGCCGCCAAGCGCACCACGATGTGGGTCATGATCCTTATCGGGGTCTTCTACGTTTTCCCGCCGATCTTCGGCAGCATCGGACGGAATCTGATGCCCGAACTCTACTCCGGCGTGGGCGCGAAAGGCACCGACAAAGTCGTGCTCGAACTACCCACGCTGCTTGGCGCCAAGTCCGGCGTGCTCGGCTCAATTCTCAGCGGCATCACCTGCGCTGGCGCGTTTGCGGCGTTCATGAGCACATTTAGTGGACTGCTCGTCTCGATGACGGGGGCGCTCGCCCACGATGTTTACGGACGCATGCTGCGGCCCCAGGCAAGTGCGGCGGAACGGATGTTGGCCTTCAAAGCCGCCGCGGTCTTAGTTGGTGGGGTCGCGATTGGGCTCGGGTGCTTCGTCGAGCCGCTTGAGATCAATTTCATGGTGGGGCAAGCCTTCGCCATCGCGGCGGCGAGCTATTTTCCGCTCCTCTTTATGAGCGTGTGGTGGCGCGGCATGACGATGAAAGGCGCCGCCATCGGCATGTTGACCGGCGGCCTCTGCGCGCTCGGGGCGGCTGCGCTCACGAATCTCGGGACCCTTGCCCTCGACAAAGGCCCGATGGGCAAAATCTTCGCCGGCTTCGCTCCGCTGAACGGTTTCTGGGCCCAGCACCCGCTGCTGCGTATCCTCTGCGAGCAACCGGCGATCTGGACCGTTCCCCTTGCCATCGGCCTGATGATCATCGTGTCCAAAGCAACGTCCGCCCAAGTGCCCGCCGACATCCGCATGAAGATGCTCGTCCTCCACGCCCCCGAAAAACTCGGCCTCAAGCAAGAGTACATTCAGGAGCACCAAGCCGGCGCGGGGCATTGAGAACCTCGGGCCGCTTTTACGCCCTGCGCGGTGATCTCATCTCTGCGGTGATTAAGCGATTCTTGGGAAACCGCTGACGGTCGCAGCGCCGAGATCGCGCCTCGCTTACGGCCAGCAAGCAAAAAATGCCACGCGAGTCGCCGCGGTATTTGCCGTGGCCTTCGCGCGACGGCTTCGGCCGACTGCAGGACGGCCCAGGACGCCGACCGCAGTTCGCTGGCGTGGCCCCTGCCACTGTGGCTAGGGGAAGTCACGTATCAGGTATTCCGTGACACGCGGCATGGGGGAATGAATCGCCCCGTCACGCGCGATGGCGGCGGCCACCACCGCCCGGCGAGGCATCGCGGCCTGAGCGCCGATGGCGAGCGTCGAGAGCGCCGCGGCCACATTCGCATAACGCAGCGCGGGCCCCCACTCGCGCCCGCCGGAGAGCTCGGCCGCGAGCGCCCCCGCAAACGTGTCGCCGGCGCCCACCGTATCCCGCGGCACGACTCGAAACGTCGGCACGACCTCCGCGCCATCCGCCGCAACGTGGAGCGTCGGCTCCGCGCCTTGCGTAATCACCACGTGCCGGACGTTGTGCGCCACCAACCATGCGCAGCGATCGGCCGGCGAAAGTGCCGCCAAGGCCGCCGGCGTATATCCGAAACACTCGCGACACTCGTGCTCATTAACGATCACCGTATCGATCAGGTGCGCGCCCCACGGGAAGGCGGGGTGCGGCGGCGACGCGTTCAGGATGCTCCGCACACCGTGCTGCGCCGCGAGTTGCAGGGCGCCCACCGCTACCTCGAGCGGACACTCCAGTTGCACCAGCAGCACCGCGGTGTCGGCAAGGACGCCGCCAAGGGCAGCGAGGTCGACCCGCGCGTTCGCCCCGCGATCGACCACGATGAGATTTTCACCTTGGGGGTCGACGTAGACGTGGGCAGTCCCCGTGGCGACGCCCGCCACGCGCGCGACGCACCCAACGGCAATCCCTTCCGCGATCAACTGGGAGCGATAGAGGTCCCCGTCGGCATCGTCGCCCACCGCACCCACCAACGTCACCGGCGCACCCTGACGCGCGGCCGCCACCGCTTGATTGGCCCCTTTACCACCTGGCTGCCGCTGGACCACCGAGGCGAGGATCGTCTCGCCGGGTCGCGGCAGCATGGGCACCTGCCAGATGTGATCGACGTTGAGCGCACCCAGCACCGTCACGCGCTGCCGCGACTTCATAGCGCGACCGCCTTTGCACCGACCGCCTCCGCTTTCAACTCGCGCGTCATCAACGACGCCAGTGCGGCCGCCGGTTTCTTGCCCTGCGCGAGGATGGCCTGCATCTCGTGCAAAATCGGCGCGTCGATTTGGCGCCCGGCACATAATTCGGCAAAAGCCAGCGTCGTCTTGTACCCTTCGACGACGGTCCGACGGTTGGCGATGAGTTCAGCCACGGGGAGACCCTCACCAATGCGTTGGCCAAATTCTCGATTGCGGCTCCACCCGCCGTAACACGTCGCCACGAGATCTCCGAAACCGCTGAGACCATAAAAAGTTTCCGCTCGCGCACCCAGCGCCAGCCCCACTCGAACCATCTCGGCAAGCGCCCGCGTAAGCAGTCCCGCCTTGGTATTGTCACCCAGTTTCAGGCCGTCGCAACAACCCGCCGCAATGGCATAGATATTCTTCAGGCAGCCGCCAAACTCAACCCCCGCAAGGTCGTCACTCGTATAAATCCTCAGGCTCGGTCCACTCATCGCCGCCTGCAAATCCTGCAACTCGCCCGCCCCTAAACCCGCCGTCGCCAGCACCATCGCGGAGGGGTCCCCTTGCGCCACGCCGAGTGCTTGGGTGGGTCCGGTCAAGGCTCCGACGACCGCGCCCGGTAGCACCGCCGCCAGCACCTGCGACGGTCGCAAATGCGTCGCGACTTCCAACCCCTTGGCCAGGCTCAGAACTATCCGAGCCGCCGGCAGACGGGCACACGTTTCCCGCAAAGCCTGCGCAGGGCACGCCAGCAACACGACGTCGGCCGCTCCGCTCACCCGAGCGAGATCCGCGGTCACGACGACAGCCGGAGGCAAGGCGACGCCTGGCAGATAATCGACGTTCTCACGCGTCACCGCGAGCAAGCGCGCCTGCTCTTCGCGGCGCGGCACGAGCGCGACCGCATGACCGCCGCGCGCCAGATGCAACGCAAACGCCGTGCCCCAAGCGCCGGCTCCGACGACGACGAATTTCATAAGAACGGATTAACCAAGAAACTGCGGAAAGACACGAAAAAGCTGCGGCCGCCATCAATCTACGCATTCGTTCGGAGCACCGGCGGTTTAGGTGCTTTCTAGAAAAAAAGTGCGCGGCGCCGAAACTTCGCAAGCCCACGCCGAGATTCTCCGCAAGTGGAGGACTTGGGGACGGAAGAGCACGGGGCCGAAGAATTATTTCAAGAAGGCGGGAATCCTCTCGCCCGCCACCATCTGCTCGAAGGTCTCGCGCGCGTTGATCTGCTCAAAGGCGCTGCCTCTGACGAGCACTTCCGCGGCCATACCACGCGTGTTATAGCGGCTCGCCATCGTATAACCATACGCGCCTGCGCTCATAAACGCGATCAACTCGCCTTCGCCCAGCTCCTGCATCGGCCGATCTTTCGCGAAACAATCGGCGCTCTCGCAAATCGGTCCCACCACGTCGACCGTCAGTGCACGGCGCGATGAATCACGCTGCACCGGGACAATTTCATGGTAGCTATCGTACATCGCCGGTCGCACCAGATCGTTCATGGCCGCATCCACGATTAGAAAATTCTTACCCGCGGCGCGCTTGAGATGCTCGACCCGCGACACCAACACACCCGAGTTGCCGACCATGAAACGACCGTGCTCCAAAAGGATCTTCAATCCGAGCGGTTGCAACCGGGGCACCAGCGCAGCGCCATACGTCTCCGGAGTGAGCGGACGCTTGTCCGCCGGCTGCGCGTCCCACCACGCCCGCTGGCCGCTCGCGAGAGCGTCCTTGTAGACGATACCCATGCCGCCCCCAATCGAGAAATACGTGATGCCGTGCCTCGCCTTCAACTCCGCCGCAAACGGACCGACCTTCTCAACCGCCTCGACAAACGGTCCGACCGAGGTGAGCTGCGAGCCGATGTGCATCTGCACCCCCTTGATCGCGAGGTTCGGATATTTTGCGGCCGCCTCGTACGCGGCCGCCGCATACTTCAACGGGATACCAAACTTGTTGTCACTCTTGCCCGTCGTAATCTTGGCGTGCGTGGGCGCGTCGACGTCCGGATTGACGCGGATCGCAATCGGCGCCTTCACCCCGAGTTTCCCCGCGACGTGATTGATGCGTGAGAGCTCCGGCTCACTCTCAACATGAAACGAAAAGATTCCATTTTCCAGGGCGAGCTTAATCTCCGCTTCACTCTTACCCACGCCCGCAAAGACACTGGTATGCACGTTGGCCCCGGCGGCGAGCACGCGACGAACCTCGCCGCCACTCACCAAATCAAAGCCCGCGCCAAGATTCGAAAAATGCCGGAGCAGCGCGATGTTCGAGTTCGCCTTCATCGCATAGCAAAGCTGGGCGTCGAGACCCGCGAGGCCCCGCTGGAGGCGACGGAAATTATCCTCCATCGTCGCTGCGCTGTAAACATAGGTCGGCGTACCGTAGAGCTTCGCCACGGCGTCGAGGTCGACGGATTCACAATGGAGGTCGGAGCCAGCGTAGTGAAAGTGATGCATTTCGGTAGGGGCGATAAATTCGCGGGAAAGTTGTGACGGTAGCGACTTTCCTCTTGAAAAAACCACTCCAAATTTCGTGAGTGCTCTCGTGCTTCGTTTTGTTCTCAACCTGCTCCGTCGGCCTCAGCTCCGATTTGGCCTCCGGCGCGATCGGGGCGGTCGCTTTCGCGACCCGCGATTTGTAAGCTTTCTCAATCAGACCAATCGCCGTTCGATCGATACAGATCGTCAGGATTCTCTGCTGCGAGGTAGCAGATTAATCAAAAATATTTTGCGATTGGCGGTCGCCGTCAGCGGCGCGTGGGTCGTGCTCGAGAGCGCGAAAGCCTTGTCGATATTTTAAGAGACGCCGGCTCTTCCGCATCCCTCGAAGACGCGAAGCGGACAGGGCCGAGCGGACTCGGCCCGGTGCGAAGACCTGCTGGGTCAACTTCCGCCGCTGCCGCCCAGCGAGACCGCCTTGAAGGCCGCCCGCACGGTCGCCGCGAGATAATCACGATTCATCCGGGAAATAAAATCGTGGGAAATCAATTTGGGACAGGCGGCGCTGCACTCGTATTGGTTGGTGCAATTACCAAAACCCAGCGCGTCCATGGTATCCACCATCGCCACCACACGTTTATCCCGCTCCGCCTGGCCTTGCGGCAGAATCCCCAAGTGACTGACTTTGGCGCCCACGAATAACATCGCGCTGGCATTTTTGCACGCCGCGACGCACGCACCGCAACCGATGCACGTGGCGGCGTCCATCGCCAGATCCGCGTCTGGCTTGGGCACCGGGAGTGCGTTGGCCTCCGGTGCGGAACCGGCCCGCGCAGTGATAAAACCACCCGCCTGCTGAATCTTGTCGAAGGCGCTCCGGTCCGTGATGAGGTCCTTAACGATCGGGAAGGCCGCCGCGCGAAACGGCTCGACCGTGATCACATCGCCATCGCGGAAAGTCCGCATATAAACTTGGCAGGTCGCCACGCCTTTGCCCGGACCGTGGGGCTGGCCGTTGATTGTGCATGAGCAAGTCCCGCAGATGCCTTCGCGGCAGTCATGCGCAAACGCGATCGGCGGCTCTCCCTTCAACGTCAAGTCGTCGTTGACGACATCGAGCATCTCCAGGAACGACATGTTCGGGCTCAGATCCTTCGACTGATAATCAACGAATTTTCCGACGGCCTGCGGGCCGTCCTGACGCCAGACACGCAGGGTGATGGAGAGATTCTTGGCGGTATTTTCGGCAACCATGGGAGCAGTTAGGATTTCAGGATTTGCGACGCCCGCTTATTTATAATTTCGGACACTCATTTTCACCGACTCATAATTGAGGGGCTCAGCATTGCGCAATGGCGTCTGACCGACGCCTTGAAACTCCCACGCGGCCACGTGACCGAACTTCTCATCATCGCGTTTGCACTCGCCATCCGGGTATTGGTGCTCCTCGCGAAAATGCCCGCCACAACTTTCCTCCCGCGTCAAAGCGTCCCGGCACATCAGTTCGCCCAACTCGATAAAATCGATCACTCGCCCCGCCTGTTCCAAAGATTGGTTGAGCGTCTCCGCGGAGCCCGGCACCAAAACGGTGGCCCAAAATTCCTCGCGGAGGGCGGCAATTTTCTGCAGGGCGGCCGCCAACCCTGACTTGGTCCGCGCCATACCGCAATACTCCCACATCAACTTGCCGAGGCGCTTGTGAAAATGACTCACCGTGGCCTTGCCACGATTTTCGAGAAAACGCTTCGTCATCGTCACGATATTCTGCTCCGCCGCCTTGAATTCCGCCCCATCGACACTCGGTCGCGACCCTGATTTCTGCCCCGCGAGGTAATCACCAATGGTGTAGGGAATCACGAAATAGCCGTCTGCCAGCCCTTGCATCAGCGCACTCGCCCCGAGCCGATTCGCACCGTGATCGGAGAAATTGGCCTCACCCAGCACGAACAATCCTGGGATATTCGACATCAAATTATAATCCACCCACAGGCCGCCCATCGTATAATGCACGGCCGGGAAGATCCGCATCGGCTTCTGATAAGCGCTCTCCGCCGTGATTTCGTGATAGATGTCGAAAAGATTACCGTAGCGTTCGCGCACGACGTTCTCCCCTAAGCGACGAATCGCCTCAGAGAAATCGAGATACACTCCGAGGCCCGTTGGACCGACGCCCCTCCCCTCGTCGCATACCCGCTTGGCCGCGCGCGAGGCAATGTCGCGTGGGCAGAGGTTGCCAAAGGACGGATACATCCGCTCCAAGAAATAATCGCGATCGCCTTCGGAAAGGCTGTTCGGATCCTTCCCGCTGTCACTGGCGTTTTTAGGCACCCAGATGCGGCCGTCATTGCGCAACGACTCCGACATCAGCGTAAGTTTCGACTGATAGTCGCCGCTCACCGGAATACAGGTCGGGTGAATCTGCGTATAGCAAGGGTTCGCAAAACAAGCCCCACGCTTGTAAGCACGCCAGCTCGCAGTGACATTCGAGCCCCGAGCATAGGTCGAAAGGTTGAACACATTGCCATAACCACCGGTCGCCAAGACCACGGCATCAGCTGAGTAACGCTCGATCGCACCTGAAATGAGATTACGGACGATAATCCCCTTGGCCTGACCATCCACGATCACGAGATCGAGCATCTCACTCTGCGTGTGCAGCTCAACCGTGCCCGCGCCGACGGTGCGCATCAACGCCGAGTAAGCGCCGAGCAGCAATTGCTGCCCCGTCTGGCCACGCGCATAAAATGTCCGCGAGACTTGGGCGCCGCCGAAGGACCGATTGGCCAGCAGGCCGCCGTATTCGCGCGCAAAGGGGACCCCCTGCGCCACACATTGGTCGATAATATTGACCGAGACCTCGGCCAACCGATGAACGTTGGCCTCGCGGGAGCGATAGTCACCACCCTTGATCGTATCGTAGAAAAGCCGATGCACACTATCGCCGTCGTTCTGGTAATTCTTCGCCGCGTTGATGCCACCCTGCGCGGCAATCGAATGGGCCCGGCGCGGGCTATCATGAAAGACGAAACTCTTCACCTTGTAACCCATATCAGCGAGCGACGAGGCCGCCGAGGAACCGGCGAGGCCGGCCCCGACGACGATCACCTCGTACTTTCGCTTATTCGCAGGATTGACGAGCTTGATGTCCACCTTGTGCTTGCGCCATTTATCAGCGAGCGGACCGGAGGGAACCTTAGAGTCGAGGGTAGCCATGGCAGGAGGGCGGAGGGTTAACGTTGCGCGGGAGCGGCCGAGATGCCCACCGCACGGGGGGAGAGCTTGCCGAGAAGGACCGCCCCGGGAATCGCCAGATTACCGGCGAAATAAGCGAGGCAAAGCCAGAGAGCCACCTTGCGCAGTCCACCCGCCCAGCGGGTCGAACGGAGCCCCAAAGTCTGAAACAGGCTGTCGAAGCCATGCAACAAGTGAAAGCTCAGCAAGCCGACCGCGATGATGTAAAAAAGCGCCACCACGGGGCTCTGAAAACCGAGGATCACCATCGAGTGAACATCCAACACCTTGGCTCCGGCCGCCACCACGGGAAAGCCGGCGACCCGATATTCATGCTGCATCGTGTACGCGGGGAGGTTTTCCTTAAAAGTCGATGACTGCGCCGCGCCCATCGTGAAGTGCGCAATGTGGTAGAGCAGAAAACCCAGCACGACGTAGCCCGTCACGCGCATCATCCGAGAAGCGAGGGTCGCTTGGATCGTATGCTTAAAGCCATAAGGAGTGCCCCTCGCCCGGTTGTTTTCCAGGGTCAGCACGGTTGCCGCCCAGATATGAATCACGACGGCCACCAGCAGTCCGATGCGCGCCACCCAGAGGAGCGGCCCCAGTTGGTGAAGAAACTGCGCATAGCCGTTGAGATGGTCAGGATGCTGGAAAACCTGAAGATTCCCGACGAGATGACCGATCACAAAACCGATCAGAATCAGGCCAGTAACGGCCATGAGAATTTTTCGGCCGATTGAGGAGCCAAAGAGAGAGCCTGCAAGATTCATCGAGAGTAGTGCCTCAAGGGGTGGAAACACGAGGCTCGCCTACGATCTTCCAAGCCTCCGTCAAAGTAAAGTCAGCCGCACACACATCACCGTGCTTATTAGCGAACCTAAACTTTTAGAGAAGCCCGAGGACACTCGAACTATTTCACCAACGGCTTCAGCAGCGCAAATTTCCCGCTCGCCGCCGGCGCGATAAATTTCCGCCGAAAGGCGTTCACCCGCACCCCCGCCCCTAACATCTGCGCCAAAGCCCCCTCCGTCGCCGCATGGTCCATCGTCTGATCCGCCACATAATGGAAGTCCCAGCGCGTCTCCCCCGTTTGCACCAAAGAGTAGTGCCAAGCCGCGAAACCCGCGGGGAGCGCCTCATCAATTTCAATCGAGGAAACCAACGAGCCGTCGGGCCGAAAATACACGTTGCCCTCGCGCCCCAACAACCGGAACCCCGTCGCCACCCGCTGCACAATATCACCGGTCTGATACCGGAGCAGGGGCATCGCCTCGCGCTCTCGCGTCGTCACATAAATCTGAAAGACATCCGCCAAGCCCACCCGCCACGGGGCCAACTCAATGAAGGCATTCGCCGCGACCACCTGTGAGTTGTCCTTGAAGGCCTCGCCCACAAATAAATAACCCGCCTCGGTCGACCCGTAGAGGTCAACCTGCGCCGCCGGAAAAACCTCCGAAATCCGCCGACTATGCTGCGTGCTGGCCTTGCCGTACGTGAGAATCACCGCGCGGACACTCGGCACGCGCACCCCGCGCCTGCCCGCCGCTCGCGCTAACAATGAGAGGTAAACCGGCTCGCCCTCGATCACTTCTGGTTGCGTCGCCTGCAACTCCCGCACAATGCGATCCCACTCCGCTTCAGGGAACGCAAAGGGATCGCTCGACAAATTCAGATACACCGTCCCTGAAAAGTAACGGTGCGGAAAGGGGTGATCCTCATAGGGGCACAAGTTGCTCGAACAACCCACCGGCGCGAGGACGCACTTCCGGTAGGGCCGGCCGACCAGCGATCGCAAAATCGGCGAAGCCTGGTACGCTCGCGCCGTCTGCGCGTCCCACCAACCCGCCTCCATAATCACCGTCATCGGCGACTGCGTCGTGCCTCCCGTGCTCTCATACTCAAACTGCTTGGCCGCTAAACCGTGCTCGATCGCCGCGTAATCCGCAAAAAATGCCTGATGCCCGCGCGCGACGATCTCACGCTTCGAGAGCACGGGAATTTCCTGAAAGCAGGCCCATTGCAAAGGCTCCGCATGCAGCGGAAAACGCTCCGCGTAAAACGGACTCCGTTCGTAAATCCGGCGCACCTCCCGCTCCAGCACTCGCGGAACCAGCCCCGCACTGGCGGAATCGGACGGCTCAGGATGATTGGCAAAAATAGTCGCGGACATCAGAAAAAGAGACTCCGACCAAATGAGGCCCACCCCCGATGTCAAACGCGACCCGCCAAAGCAACCGCTCCGCCACTCGCTTAACAACCCATCCAGCGACGTGCAAAAACCGTCTCAGCTCGGCGTCCCGTTCGCGTCGTCGCCACGCGCCCGCCAATAGGGCTCGAACAACATGAGCGCATTCAAAACCAAGCCATGCACAATCTCACCAGAGCGTGCGAGCCCCAACACCTCGGCCACCGGCCGCACCGAGACCGCGATCTCCTCATCGGCGTCCCACTCCGTCGCATGCGCGCGAACGGCCCCTTCCACGAGCACAAAATGACAGCGATTTGACTGGATGGCCGGATTCGGATGCACCGATCCCAACAACTGCGCAGCCCCCCCGGAATAACCCGTCTCCTCCCGTAATTCCCGCACACCCGCCGCCACCGGATCCTCACCAGCCTCTAACATCCCACCCGGTAGCTCGAGCGAAAATCCGTCGATCCCAAAACGAAACTGCCGCACCAAAACAATCTTACCCTCGACCGTCACCGCCACCACGTTCACCCAATCGGGCGCGCGAATCACCACGAACTCGCGCTCGGTCCCGCGACCAGGATGCCGGCAGGTTGCCCCCATCACGTCAAAGACCCGCGTCTGTAATTGCCGACGCTCACTCAGGCGCTCCCAGCGCGCCGGCCCGGAATTATCGGTGTCCATAAATTGGATACAAAAAATGCCTCCCGCCTTCCGGCCCGGAGGCACTAAAAAAATTACGGCCAAGGCTTACTTCTTCGCAGGTAATTTGACCTTCTGACCGACCGTGAGCTTCGTCCAATTAACGCCAGGATTCACGGCCTGCAGGTCGGTCAGGGAAACCCCATTGGCCTTGGCGATCTTGGCGCCACCGTCACCAGCTTTGACCACGTATTCCCCCGGACCAGCCACGGCTGGCCCGCCACCCTTCTTCCCTTTTTCAGCGGCAGGAGCCGGCTTCTTCGCCGACTCTTCCAGCTTCGTGACGGAAGCGCGGAGATTACCGAGTTCAGCACCCACTTGGTTGAAGGCTTCCTGCGTCGAGGTCCGCAGTCCTTGATATTCCTTGGCGGATTTATCAGCGGCCGCGATGGCACTCGCCGACTGACTCTCGATCGCATCGACCTTATCGATTTTTTGCTGATGATCAGCCAAAGCACGATTCACCTTGGAAAGAGATATCGCCGAATAGCCGCCGAGCAAGAGGCCGATAACGCCGACGATAATGCCACCGATCGGCAGCATACTGTTATTTTCGCGAGAAATGGTATCCATGTATAGGGGAGAAAGTCGGAGGAGAAAACGAATCGTAAGGCGTTGCAAGCAGAGATTACACCGAGCCCAACGAGATTCCGACGCCACGCCAGTCGGAGACTTAAAACGCCAATCGTCTGCGGAAATCATGCCTCGACGTGCAACGAAGAGAAAATGAACGGGAGCAAGGTCGGCGTTCGCCGGCCTGCCACCCGCCGCCTCAAGAGAATTCCACACTTTAGCAAGACGGCCATTGACACCGCGGCGCGATCGCCAACCTTCCCTGCGTGTCGCGGGGTGTAGCTTAGTCTGGTAGAGCGCCTGGTTTGGGACCAGGAGGTCGTAGGTTCGAATCCTATCGCCCCGACCACTTTTAGAAAGTATCCGAACTCAGTTCGGTGTGGTTACCGGCAATTCTTTGCGGATAGAAGCGTTTTAGTCGCATTATCCCAACGCAATGTTTGGATGAACAGCCGCTTAGACGGCAGTTTCAACGCAAGGTTTCGCTCGTAGGCCAGCGCCAATAAAAAAGGCCCCAACATGGGGCCAAGGGACGGAGAGCCTCTCTCGCTAATCGCGCAGGGCAAGGACCGGCAGAATTATCTTAGGCGGGGCACGCTCGCGCAGGATTGTTTTGTCGCCGCCTTGAACGACTCCGCAGTCGCTCCGCCACCCAGTCGGAACCGCCGCACATACTGACTGACACTCGCCGGCCGGCCCATGTTCAGGCGTTCCGCCAGCCAGACATTCGAGACTGATGACACGGCTTTCATCGCGGCCGCGAGCCGCACTTTGGGTTCCGCCGACTTCCGGTCCGGCAAGCGATCGAGCGCCACCTTGAGCCGTTTCGCCAGCCGGCCAAGCCGGTCTTCCCAGAGCAGGGCGCGCATTTCACGGTGTGCTTCGCCATCGGCTCCGCGCAACTCCAAGCCCCCGCTGCCAACCGCGCGGGCGGTGAATTCCTTCCGCAGGTCCGCTTTGAACTCGGCTGAACCAATCGCCCATCCACGGCTGAGCCGGCCGAATCGCTCTTCTCTTAATTTCGTCTCTTCCTCCGCCACCACCCCAAGGTAATCAACATACCGGCGCCAGCCAGCGGGAGTGTCTGGCAAAACCGCCGCTCTCGCCCAGGACCGTGTCTGCCACGAGCACCGCCGGCCGCTGGCGCGACCCAAAGAGCGCCAGGCTGCTCGACGGATAATCGGCCAGTCGTGCGACCGTCACGATCTTCGCCCGCAGCGGATTCAGATGAATGGAGTGCGCCACCTGCGCCAACGCGTGCCCCGGTTCGACATGGAGCGCCTTGAACCGCCCCTGGAACGGCCGGCCGACCTCGCGGCGCAGCCGGTTGAAACGCACCGCCCACGTGCCTTGCAGCCATTGCATCCCATCGCTCAAATTCGGCTCCACGGTCTCCACCGCGAGATGAAAATGGTTGCGCATGACCACAAACGCATGGAGCCGCCAGCCGAACCGCTCCGCCGCTTCGAACAAACAGGTCTGAAACGACTGCGTCGCACCCTTGCTCGCAAACAGGTCGCGCCGGTAGTTCCCGCGATTAATCACATGATAACAGGCCCCCGCCCACTCGATTCTCACCTTGCGCGCCATGACTTGGATCAGCGCCGGGGCTTACGCCGGCTGTCAAGATTCAATACGTGACCCCTTTGGCTCGGATCCCGCGATTAATCACATGATAACAGGCCCCCGCCCACTCGATTCTCACCTTGCGCGCCATAACTTGCATAAGCGCCGGGGCTTACGCCGGCTGTCAAGATTCAATACGTGACCCCTTTGGCTCGGATCGTTTTGTCAAGAGTCAATACGTGACCCCTGCTTTGGCTCGTTTGACGGCGACATTGTGCGCGGTCGAAAAAAAAAACGCCCGCGCGTGCCTGATCCCGCCGCCTTTGGTCTGCGCCCGCAACATGCGGGAGAAAGACTCCTGCACGACGTCATCCCGATCCTGCAGCGACGGGAAGCGCGACGCCAAATAGGCTCGGACGGCCGGTTCGTGCGGTTGCACGTGCTCGGCAAACCATTGGAGTTCTTCAGGAGGGGACATCGGTCGGGGGTTTCAATCCGTCGGGGTCACTGATACCACCGCCGGCCGACGAGGGAATTCAGGAAGAACGGGAGTCGACGAAAAGACGGAAATTTTCCTGTTACCCATTTTGGCCGAAGCCACGTCTATAAATGATGGCAGCGCGCAAGTGAGAAGTGCGTGATCGTCGCCCCGGGTTGACAAACCAGGGCAAGAGTCCAATATAGGACTTCACGGGATACCATTTGAGATAATGAAAACACCCTCTATTATCAAGGTAGCGACCAGCACGTCGGCAGCGATCGAGCGAATCGCCCGAGGGCTGGAGTGGGCCGACGCCGAGTTTGTGGCCAAGAAGCTCGGAGTTCCGCTTGACCGCTTGGCCGTCCTGGTCGGTGTGCCGCGCTCAACCTTTTTTCGCCGGCAGAACGAGGGACGGTTCACCGAGGCGGAATCCGAGCACATCATGCGGTTTGCGCGGTTGTGGCAGGTCGCCTGCGAGGTCTTCTCGAGCGAGGCCGGCGCGCAATCGTGGCTGAACCGTGCCCAGGTTGGTTTGGACGGCAACGTGCCACTCGACTACGCGAAATCCGAACTCGGCGCGCGGGTGGTTGAGGACCTGATGATGCGGATCCATCACGGCATTCTGGCCTAGGCATCATGCGGCTTTGGCGCATAGAAAAGGCCCCCTTCGCCAAGGAGGTTCGCTCCGGAAACGGAGCACGAATCTACGGTGGGCGCTGGAACAGCCCGGGGCGTCCGGCGATCTACTGCGCCGGCTCTCTGTCGCTGGCGATGCTCGAAGTGCTGGCCCATGTCAGCACAGAGGAGGACGCCGGCGATAAACGCGTTTTCTTCACTGTCGATATCGACGACAAATGGATGGAAGAGATCGCCACGACCGATCTGCCACGAAACTGGCGATCGGCGCTGAACGTGGGCCCATGCCGACGTCAGGGAGACGCCTGGTTGGGTCGTGGGCATTCGGTGGCGTTGAGAGTCCCGAGCGCTCTGGTGGCCGGAGAATTCAACTGCATCCTAAACCCGGCGCATCCGCACTACCGAAAGGGAGCGCTGTGGTCCGCGGGAAAGCGGCTGCGAATTGACTCGCGACTGTTCCGAGACCTCGGGAAGGCCAAGTAACACTCGGGGCGGTCTTGGCTACCAGTCCGGAGGATTCTACCGCTGGAAACCAAGCGGCGAGACGCCTCCGCGAAGCGTCCGCGGTGCCAATGAGGTCAATTGTGGGTGCCGGCAATTCGCATACGATCCCGGCCTGATGTGATTTCGCACCAGAGAGCCTCGGCCGCGAATCGAGGCATCAGCCAGTTTACGCTCGGCAGTTCGGATCCGGCTCACATATTAACCCCACTAACGTTCGCTGTTTAATCCGCCCGCCCCGACCATTTTTGGAAAGTATCCGAACTCAGTTCGGATCGTTTAACGACCGGGATGATATCTCGGGGTTAAACGCGGAACGGAGGCCGCGCGTTAAACACTTCGGAAGTTTAGTTCGGATTTTCCCATGAGAAATCCAAGCCGCCGGCACGATTTTTCCGCGCTTCTCCCAGGACGTGTTGAACGCTCTCGACCCGTTAGCTGATGGCAAACAGCACGTTCACGCAGTCGATTAAGCGCTTTGGCGCGCAGTTCGGATTTTCGGCCGCAAAAGGGTGAACACTCCGATCTCAAATCCGAACTTTCGCCCGAGTGTTTAATGCCCGGCATGGCCGGGGGTTGGCCAAGTCCGTACAACGGACTACGCTCTGCCAATTCACGACGTTCGTCGCGAGTGTCCACTGGCTCGACGAAAACGGAGATCGGCTTGGTGCTTGCGCGTCCAAACCCGTCATGACCCGGTGGGCGTCGCGAAAAATCTGAAGCGCGCGGTCACCGCAGGACCTCGCGGTGCTTGCGTTCAAAACGGCAGCGATTCGTTGTCGCACGGTACCGCCACGTCGCCTTTTAGCGGCGGCTCCATCGACGCCCTGCGCTCGATCCCCTCCCATCCCTCCCATGTCAGACCGAACGCCACACCGCCGTCGGTGTAGCCCGCGACAAACGCGCATGTTTCATCCGACTTCGGAAACTCGGTGCGCGGCATGGCCGTTTCATTGTCTGCCTTCCGGCGGACCTTCGCCTGGCGCGCACCCTCCAGCGCGCGGGCGAGCTGCTCGCGCCATTTGGGGTCGAACGAGATTCCGAGGGCCGACAACTCCGCGATCGCGCACGCCCAGTCCACGCCGAAGCGCTTGCGATAAGATCGTGCGATCCGCACGGCCGGACGGCCGCACTGCGTCGCGAGCCACGGACGGGCCGACAGCAATCGACCGTGGCGATCCATGCGCATGGTGCGCGGCGGCAACGGGCGTTTTCTCTTGCGGCTCATGACCGGCTTGGCGTCACGCCTCTCAACACCCCGGGCACCCGCACGTTTTCAGGTCCTTCCAAAGGTTGCGGCGGCGCGAAAACTCCGTTCGCCAGCGCGCGATCAGTGCTTCGTAACGCGGTCGGTTCACCTCGGAAAGCGCTTTCATCCAACCGGCCTGCGCGGTGTAGAGCGCGGAGCTGTTCGCTGGCGATGGCACCAAAGTGTGCAGGCGCTCCGACCAGGCCGGCATCGGGGCAATCCCCGTGAGTTCGAGCGACGCCAGCGCCTCACGCACACTCTGCGCGCACTTCCCGGGCAGGTTCTGGGTCAGAAGCACGTGCGTCGCAAAGGCGGAGTATTCTGATTTGATCTGTTCGTGTTGGGGCAGACTGCGCGTCAGTAGCGCCAGGGACCGCCAGTGCCGGCCGAAGAACGCCGCGTGCGTCCGGCAGCGTTCGATCCACGCTTCCAAATGTTCACCCAGCCCGAGCCGACACGATGTCGGATCGTGCCGCGCGTCGATCAACCATCGCACCCACGATTCGGCCTGCTGGCCGGCCGGCGGCTCGCCGGAAGGCGTGCATGCGTCCACTGCCCACACCCGCCATGCACCGAAAAGTTTCTCGCCCACCGCCGCCTCGCCTCCGCGCGACCGAAAATCAGCGAAGGCCGCGAATACCGCCGGCCAGTCGTCCGCGCTGGTCCACAGCGCCTGTTGCAGCCGGCAACTCGCCGCGCGCGCGCGGCTTCCGCCCGCTTCGGCGATCGCTGCCCACCTCCCGAGCAGATCGAGCAGAGCGCGCTCCTCTTCCGGCATTCGCCCATACCGTTTCGCCTCCCACAGCGGCTCCTCCGGTTGCCACGGTTCCCCGACGTTGTAACGGAGCAGGCTACTCAGCGTCCGCGCCACATACCTCTCCGCGGCGGCAAAGTCTCTCCGAACCGTCGCGGCGGCGATCAGCGGCTCGCCGTAACGCCAATCGCGCTCGAGGTTCTCGTTGCAGGTTCGCAGGTGCGCCGCCGAGTCGAAACGCTGCTCGTAAATGACCCGCACGCGATGCCACAGCGAACGAACTTCGTCGCTTCCCTCCACGAACGGCGGCGCGCCCAGTCGGGTGTGAATTTCACGGCTGGCCTCTTCCGGTAACCCCGCAAAAAACCGCCCCGCGGCTTCCCCATTCCACGTCACCTGCTCGTATTCGTTTTCCAACTTCCACAATCGTTCGACGAACAACCCGCCGGCTGCTGGCTTCGCGGCGAGGCCGAGCCAGATCCAGCGCAGGGCGCAGGTCGTGGCGTGCGGGCCAAGCGTACACAGGTCCTCGTTCATCTGCACCCAGTCCGGATACCCGTCGATGCCGCGGTCAATCTCAGCCAGCGCCTCGTCGAAAAGCCCGGGATCGGCGGCGAGCGCAAACGCTCGATCGAGACCGGGCGCAAGCTTCATGGCCACCCCGTCGAGATCTTCGGCCAGCGCAGACGGATCGAAATACGGCGGGTGCCAATGTTCGTCGTGTTTGGCGTACGCGCCCTGCTCGTCGCCGAGCTCGGCGACGTGACCTTCCCACGCCGCCCAATGCTCGTGCCAGATTTCGAGCGCCCGGCGATCCGAGGTCTCGACGGCTGTCGTGGAAGAATCGGCGGGCTCGTCGGGAGCGAGAATCTTGCTTACGGCATCGGCCAAATCCCGATCGGCGGCGCGCAAGGCGCCGTCGAGACTGCGCAGCACACCCGCGCCGCCCGCCACATCAAGCAGCGTGCTGAGTTGCTCGTCGGTGAGCGCTGCGCGCAAACGCGCGCCGAGCTGCTTTCCTGATTGCGAATCGGACTTTGGCATCGGGCTGGAAAATGTTCGGCATCAGCGGCCCTTGCCAACGCATTTTTACCGTTTGCCTCGCCGCCTCCACGCACGAACAATTCATGGCCACGCCGATCGCCACAAAGCTCATGCCCACCCCGAAACGAGACGAGGTCCGCGAAGAACGCATCACGATGGAGATCATCGTCGATTGTTACGACGAGCACGAGGCGTGGTCGGGCTGGTCGTGTTATCTCGGCGACAAGCTCACATTTCCATTTCAGGCTGAGTGCATTCGGACGCGGCTCGGTTCGTTGCTGAAAGCGGGCGAACAAGTGACGGTGACCAGCCTGCTCGACGACGATGAGCCCGCGGGCTCACCGGCTGAAATGCAGGTCATGATCGAATGGCGGGACCGCACTCTGGCCGTGCCGCTGGCGCAACTCGTCGGCGTCGGGGTGAGCGAACAGACGGCAGAAGCCATCGCCGACTGGCACTACTGGGTCGCGCAAGGGAGGCAGTTCTGACGATCAAAATCACTCTCAGTGCAACGTCCCTGGGGTGCAAATGGTGTCAATTGGATGCCCGTTCGCCGGGTTCGCACCTTCCGACCAAATTCGATTGGCACCACGCGCCGCTCCGGCGTTCCCGATTGAAGTGTAATTCGACTTTTGACAGCACTGCGTTCCCACGAACACTCCCTCATCATGCAGCCCGTGACTATCGAAACCGAACGGCTAACCGCCGATGACTACCGGGCCTTGCCCGCTGACGGCGGGCGCTACCAGCTAATCGAAGGAGAACTCCACATGGCCCCAGCTCCGAATTCGTATCACCAGGAAATCGTGTGGAATTTGAGCCAGATCCTTGGGAGCTACCTGCGTCAACACCCGGTCGGCCGAGTCTATCTCGCCCCCTACGACGTCTTCCTTTCCGAACAGGATGTCGTGCAACCCGACATGCTTTTTCTGGCAAACTCTCGCCATAACCTGCGTCAGGAAGACGGGCTGCACGGAGCACCGGATCTCGTGATCGAAGTGCTTTCCGTGGCCACCTCGCAACTGGACAAGAAACGGAAGCGCTCGATTTACGCCCGCGCCGGAGTGAAGGAAATGTGGCTCGTCGATCCGGTTTTGCAGCAAATTCACCTTTACGACTTTGCCCGCGACCCGGTCAAAGCGGTTCGGCTGGTCGAAGACGACGAGACATTCGCCACGCCCGTGCTCCCGGGCCTGACCGTCAGCGCGGCAGAAGTGTTCAAACGCTGAGACCCCTTCTGCTGAATTCAGCGATCGAACTTCCGTTGTCATTTTTGAGTCGGTGTCATCCGAACTGATCTGGGTGCGTTGCGCGGTTCGCACAGATTGGGAACCAGCCAGACAGTGTCTGGCCCATACGCGGAAGGCTCAAACGATGAATTCCAATTTGGGCGGTGGCGAGCTGCAGACGCTTGGACTAAGGAACCTTACAGCTACGCGGTGCACCAAAATCCCAGTCGGTGGTGTTGATGGTTCTAATCGGAGGCAGGTCGTAGCCCTTCAGGACCGCTCGACAGCGCGATTTGCACCACGTTGAACCTCAAAATTGTCAGCAAGAGTCTCGTTTTCTTGGGGTAAATTGACCAGTCGTGAGATATTAGGACCAGTAAAGTTCGGTGTTTAATCCTATCGCCCCGACCATTTTTAGAAAGTATCCGAACTCAGTTTGGATCGTTTAACGACCGGGATGATCTCCCGGGGTTAAATGCGGAACGGAAGCCGCGCGTTAAACACTTCGGAAGTTCAGTTCGGATTTTTCCATGAGAAATCCAAGCCGCCGGCACGATTTTTCGGCGCTTCTCCCAGGAAGTGTTGAACGCCCTGGGATTGAAAGCCGCGGTAAATTCTCCCGTCTCTGCGCCGTAAACCCCATCTCGGGCAGGGGCCAATGGGATCGCCCAGCAACCGTCCACGGAGGTTTCGATGCAGCCGATCCAACCGTCACCCCAGCACGCCGCGCCCAGTGTTGTCCCCGTCGCGATCACCACGCGCCTTCCCGCTCTGCAACCAGTTGGCGGACGTTTTGACTCCTGCGAGAGTCAGGCGGCGATCCGCCCGGCCGAAAAATCTGGCTGACGTTCACGTGCTGGAAAAGCAACGCGGTCAGTCCAAGCGCCCCCGGTCCAGCACTTGAAATCGAGATCATCGGCTTCCGCGCCAGCGAGTCTCGGGCCGGTAAACATCGCTCTGACTCCAGCCATCGGCGCGCCAACTTTTCGGGGCCGCCATCGCCCGGACGCGGCGAACCACGGTGGCCGCGCCGTATCGTTGGATCGCGACTCCATCGAAGAGGGGTCATCCCGCCGCCGGGCGCGGCGATCTCTCGCCGCGGACATTGCCATCAGCGGACTGACCCCATCGGATCGACCCTCGCGGACGCGATCGCCAGCGCGTAGCGCGGCGACGCCGGGCGGACTGGGGCGGCCGACCCCACCGTCGCGGTTTGCGAATGATATCCTCCCGAGGCGGCGGAACGCGACGTGGGCGTCGTGTCCCCAGGAAAAATCTGCGCTAGATTCCACGGCGAGCGCTGGATGAGGCGGCGGTGCCGTTCGGGTGGCAGGTGGATGCGTTCGTGGTCAGGCGCAACCCCTACCCCCTCGCCCTCGCACCGCCGGAACCGAACCCCGTGCAGGATCTCGCGCCACCGCACCGTTGAGGCTGCCGTGACTCGCCCTCGCAACACCGGAACCGAACCTCGTGCAGAAAGCGTATCAACAAAGCAGATACGCGCACGCAGGCTTGCCCTCGCAACACCGGAACCGAACCTCGTGCAGAAAGCGTATCAACAAAGCAGATACACGCACGCAGGCTCGCCCTCGCAACACCGGAACCGAACCTCGTGCAGGGGAGGCCCGGGCGGCAAGCTACGTTCGCGACGCGGCTGACTCGATTCCACGGTCAGCAGGGCCCTGGGTGGCAGGGTCGGTACAAGGCCCCGTTGGTCGAGGACGCACACCATCTCGCCCGGGTCTGCGACTACATCCCTCTCAATCCCGTTCGTGCCGGAGTTGTCACGGCCGACCGGATGGGCGAATAGCGGACCAGCCGCCTCTGGCCCTGCCTGCCAGTGTAACTGCGTAATGGATACATCGGGCCGTAGAAGAACAGCGGAGCAGCCGACTCTGGCCCTGCCTACCAGCGACCCCACGCGATTGGTTCCAGTCCGCCGAACGGTGGCCGTCTCTCGGGCTCGAGACCCAAAGCGATCCCTGGCGCCCATACCTCGACCCTTGGGCAAACATCGCGGCAACGCGCGACGACGATCGCACTGTGCGCGGCGCCTATTCTGGCGGTTGGACGATTGGCACAGCGGGCTGGCGGAGGGCGAGCGCACGCCAACCCGCCCAGCTGGCGTTGTCACCGGAAATGTCCGCCACGGAGATCGCCGAAATCAAGTGCGCGCGGTGGCAACAGGCGTTGGACGCCGCGTTCAGAGAAGCCGGCAAGTCTTTGGCGGACGCGGCAAGCGCGCCAAAAGGCGTCGGATGGAACGTCGCCATCGCCCGGAAGCGGCGAACCACGGTGGCCGCG
The DNA here is from genome assembly GCA_945903465.1 of Opitutus sp. GAS368. GTDB lineage: Bacteria > Verrucomicrobiota > Verrucomicrobiia > Opitutales > Opitutaceae > ER46. The sequence continues at coordinate 11,641 of CAMDOF010000065.1, read as the reverse complement.
CCGTATCGTTGGATTGCGACGCCAGCGAAGAGGGGTCATCCCGCCGCCGGGCGCGGCGATCTCTCGCCGCGGACATGGCAATCAGCGGACTGACCCCATCGGATCGACCCCGTGGATCCGCGCCACGGCGGTCGCCGCTGGCCACAGTTCCCGGGGAATGCGCTGCCCCCGTGGTCGGGGGCACCGCCAAGTCATAAAACGCCGGGCGAGCGATGGCAGACCCGCCGGCTCGGAATGGTGGACCGCTGTCATCGGGGTGGTCGTTGTCAGCGCCACCAGCGTAGCAGGAATCAGTCGCCGAATTACGCACCCTTGCCGAAGCTACACGATCATCCGGGCATCCATGGCTACCATCGCTGTTCTGGGGACGTTTGACCCGAAGGAGAGGAGCATCGCCATGTCGCGGATCGGACTAAACGAGAGGCCGGGGGTGAGCAGGTAGAGGACGTTTTGGAGGGTCTGGGGCATGCTTGTCGGGCAAGGAGGCGAGGGAACGCGGAAGGTTGGGGGAACGAAGCTTGCGTTGATCAGATACGCCGAAAGCATGGAGCCATGCAAAAGATCCAGGTTTTGTTGCCCGAGCCGGTGTTGCGCGATTTGCGGGAGATCGCAGCGGTGGAAGACCGCCCGTTGAGCGAGGTGGTGCGGCGAGCGGCCGAGCAGATGGTCCGGACGTATCCGATGGTGCGGCGCAAGCCGGGCGGCGTGGTGGTGCGCACGGTGGATGGGGGCCGGATGCGGGCGAAAGCCGCCGAGCTGCGGGCCCTCGCCTACGAGGAGGATAGCCGGTGAACAGCGGAGATACCAACTTGCTGCTCTACGCGATGAACCGGGGCTGCGCCGAGCACGCCGCAGCGAAAGCGTGGCTGGAAGCGGCGTTGCATGAACCGCGGAAGTGGATTTTTTCCGATCAGGTGCTGTTTGAACTCTACCGGCTGCTCCGCCATCCGCGCGTGATGACCCGCGCGCTGGCGGCACGGGATGCCTTGGCGCAGATCGTGTGGTTTCGCGAAGAGACCGGATTTTTGCACTGCGGTTATGAGGAAGCGCGCTGGGCGGGTGTGCTGCGGGCGCTGAAGAGCCAGGCGGAACGCAGCGGCCTCCTGGTGCACGATGCGGTGCTCGCGGAGACGCTGCGAGCGCAAGGGGTGACGCGGTTTTACACGCGCAATGTCGCGGATTTTTCCGACTTTGGGTTTTTCGAAGTGGTGAATCCACTAGCGTAGTTCCGGAAACGGCAAAGTTCAGTACAGATTTCACGGATGAACACGGATCCGAAGAAAGAAGGCCCCCGATCCGAAGAGGTTTGCCGGCTACCTGTTAACGAATCGAGGGCGCGTGACTCACGTTTGTTGGAAATGACAACACCTCCGAAGCCCCAAAATGGGGGGTAGGCGGGTGGAGCGGGCCCGACCGCGGCGGCCTTGCTGGTGGCGTGGCACGCGGCTTCGCATTCAATATCCAGGAGCGGTTTATCACGTCAGCAATCGAGGGAATTACCGGCGCGACGTTTTCGAAACGACCGGAGCCGCGAGTTCCTTTGAGGCCGGGCCATCGGCACCCAGGCATGGAAACAGGCGGTCGCCCGCGAACAACGGCAGAGGGCGTTGGAACGAGATCTACCTCGGGTCGAAATTCGTGACCTCAAGGAAGCCCGCTGGCAATTCGTGCTCGACGAGGTGCTGGCACCACGCTGGAAAAATCGGGACGACCTTGTTCAGACCCGAAGGTCTCCTCGGTGGAAGGTCGAAAGGGCATTCATCGTGAGAAAGCAGGCCGGCGCACCGTACCGGTGGATTGCCGAAAAGCTGCAGATGGGTTCGCCGCTCTCAGCGCGGGTGGCCGTTTGTCGATTCGTTAAAAGGTAACACCCGTCGCGCTCGTCCCGCACGTAAAGGGTCGTTCCGGCCAGCATCTTCTTCACGGCTTCACCGGGCGATAACTCACCCATGATCGCGTTGGTTCGCACGCCGTTGGCGGCGTCGCTAGAAAACAACACCTCAGAGCCTGAATGCACCGAAAACACGCGCAGGGACTTCTCCGCCAGATCCGCTGGCACGTCGAATTTACGCTTTTCCGGCTCCCCGGCGGACATCCACGCGGCTGTTGCCATGATGCCGAGGCAGCAGGCAAAGGCGCGGACCAAAACGGTCCGTTCGGAAATTCGGAGATGAGAGGGCAACTGCACAGGTGTTAGGACTTCGCGTTCCGAAGAAATCGGTCCGCACCTTCTAACACGAACCACGGCGTCAAACCTCTACACAATTTTCCAGCCGATCGCGCGGCGGCGGGTATTTCTTCTTTTAGACGATCGAAGCGTGGATACCCACCGGTTGGTCGAGGCTTGCCTCGTGGTGGCCCAGCGAAGGCCGGAGTCTTCACTCAGTGCCGGCCTCGCAACGCCGCGAGCGCGCCGCGGAGCGAGACGGCTTCCACGCCGTCGCCAAGGCCAAAGGTGTCCTCCCCGGCGTGAACCACCATTCGTCTCGTCGCCTTGATATCACCGCAGCCGAGGTAAAATCCTTTCGACAACACCGGAGAGGAAGACCGCTTGATTTCAATGGCCCAGCGCTCTTTCGGCGGCAGATCCAGCACGAGGTCGATCTCGGCCCCGACGGCGGTCCGGTAGAAACACGCCGACGTCCCGCTCGGCGCGGCGGCCAGCAGGTTTTCGATCACAAACCCCTCCCAACTCCCTCCGGTCACGGGGTGGCCCAGGACGGCGTCAAGGTCCCGCAGCCCCAGCAGGGCATGCACCAAACCGCTGTCGCGCACGTAGACCTTGGGCGAACGGACCAGGCGTTTTCCCGCGCTCTTCGACCAAGGCGGCAAACGGCGCACGAGAAGCAAGTCGACCATGAGATCCAAATAGCGTCCGACGGTCTGGCCGCTGACACCGATGGCTCCGGCGACGGACGCCGCATTCAGCAGCGTGCCCTGCTCGTGGGCGAGCATGGTCCAGAAGCGGCGCAAGGTTTCCGCGGGAATTCTCGGACCCAAGAGGGGAATGTCCCGTTCAAGATAGGTGCCGACAAACTCCTCGCGCCACTCGACGCTCGCGGCCTCGTCCGCCGCCAGAAAGCTATCGGGAAACCCGCCCCGCAACCAAAGCCGATCCCGGTCGCCGCGTTTCTTGGTCGCGACCTCCTCCACCAACAGCGGAGTGAGTTCAGAATAGGCGATGCGGCCGGCCAGGGTTTCGGACGACTGCTGGAGAAGATCGATCGACGCCGAGCCTAGCAGGAGAAACTGCTGGTGGCGGCGACCTTGGCGGCGGCGCTCGTCGATGACACCGCGCAGAACTTCGAAAAGTCCCGGCACGCGCTGGATTTCGTCCAGCACGACCAAGCGGTCTTCCTGGGAACTGAAATAGTGCTCCGGGTCGGAGAGCTTCGCCCGATGCGACGGCAACTCGAGATCCAGATAGACGGCCCCAAGCTCCTCGACGAGCCGCCGCGCCAAGGTCGTCTTGCCGACCTGACGCGGGCCCAACACGGCGACGGCCGGAAAACGCGTGAGCAGGTCGCTGATGCGGGCTTCGGCCAGACGTTGAATCATCCTGTATTACTTCCATGCTCTGGAAGATTTGCAAGGTCAAGTCAACCGTGTCTCGCAGCCGGAACCCGCGCACGGAGCGAGGCGAGGCCGCTCCTATCCCTTGCTGCGCAGCACGATTTTATCCGGATGACGTTCCGCACGAACCTGGAATTCGGTTTCCAGTATCTCCGCGAGAGCGGCCAATTTATCTGCACTCAAAATGCCGCTCACGCGGATCTACCCCACGGTAGTGTCGCCGAGGATAACCGTGCGCGCGTTGTGCTGGTGCATCAGCGCCACCACGTCGCGCAGGGGGGGGTCGACGAAAACGCCAGTCGGGGGATTCGCCACGAAGTGCGGGTGCGCGGCGAGGTGGGCGCGGATCCGGGCGTTGCCCAGGGAGAGTTGCATTTCCACCGTGGCCTCTTTCAGGCCGAGTTGGAGCGCCGTTTCGCGGACGGAGAGGAGCTTGAATTTTCGCAGAATCACGCGCTCCCGGCAGCCCGCCGGGAGGGCGTCAATCGCGGCGCATCCGGCAAGACGCTGATGCCGTTGTTCAAGCGGTGTCGGCGTTGTTCCCCGGGTAATAGGTTGAATTGCCCTTTCGGTCCTTGCCGAAGACCGAACCGAGGGAGGAGGCGCTCGATGCCATAGCGCAGGAGCCGCCGGTTGAAATCTTCGCCACGGGTCGCGGCCCTACCCGGGGCACCGGCCGGGCCGGGCCAGGTGAGCGGAGGCGTGGGGCGGAACGGCTGGATGCCCACGGGAGCGAAAGGCGAACGCATCGTCTTAGACGCCGGCCGGCCGGTCGCGAACGGACGGATCGAGGCAAGCTTCACGGCGGACGAGCTGCCTGGGGCGCGCAGCAGGGGAAATCAACTAAGCCGGCTTGCATGAGAATCCCGCGCTCACGCAGACCGCTTCGACGGCGACATTTTTTGCAATCCAGTTTCTTATCAGCCCCCGCCCCAGAATCGGATTCTGGCCGTGACAGAAAGAAACAGGGTCAACATTGCGCCCAAGCGATTATCAAAGGGAGTTTTTTAGAAGCCCACCCACCAAAACAAGTTTTGGCCCCGACGGGAAGAAACAGCTTTCCAGGCCCACCAACGACTTGCAGAAGCGGGTTCTTGGGATGGTGAGGGGGGGGGAGCGAAGCACGCCTTCGTGGCCACCATCGGCGACAGGAGTGTCGCCGGTCCGTCGGATGGGCGACACTCTTGTCACCCCGCGACCGAGGAGCAATGCGCGACGTGGGGCACGGTCGCTGGTCCGTCGGATGGGCGACACTCTTGTCGCCCCTGCTGCATGAGAGGCCACCCACCAAAACAAGTTTTGGCACCGACGGGAAGAAACAGCTTTCAACGCCCACCAACGACTTGCAGAAGCTGTTTCTTGGGATGGTGGGTGGTGGGGGAGCGAAGCACGCCTTCGTGGCCACCATCGGCGACAGGAGTGTCGCCGGTCCGTCGCGATGGGCGACACTCTTGTCGCCCCGCGACCGAGGAGCAATGCGCGACGTGGGGCACGGTCGCTGGTCCGTCGGATGGGCGACACTCTTGTCGCCCCTGCTGCATGAGAGGCCACCCACCAAAACAAGTTTTGGCCCCGACGGGAAGAAACAGATTTCTTTTCTACCAACGACTTACAGAAGCTGTTTCTTGGGATGGTGGGTGGTGAGGGAGCGAAGCACGCCTTCGTGGCCACCATCGGCGACAGGAGTGTCGCCGGTCCGTCGGATGGGCGACACTCTTGTCGCCCCGCGACCGAGGAGCAATGCGCGACGTGGGGCACGGTTCGGAAAAGAGGGTCAGGCTTTGGGGTTTGGGGTTGACGGAGAGCGAAGAGTTGAAGAGCTGAAGGAATGGCAAGAAAACCGCGCTTGGAGGCTGAGGGTGGATTGTATCATATTATCAATCGCGGCAATTTCCGGGCCGATATCTTTCGGTCGGACGGGGCGAGGCTCGCATTCTTGAAGTGCCTGGGGGAGGCGTGCGTGAAGAACGGCTGGCGTGTCCACGCCTGGTGCATCAGGCGCAATCAGTATCATCTGGCGCTGGAGACACCGCGGAAAAACCTCGCGGCCGGAATGCAATGGCTGCAGACCACATTTTCGATGCGATTCAACCGGTTGCGCCGGAAGCATGGGCACGTGTTTCAAGGCCGCTATAAAAGTCTGCACGTTGAGTCGGGCGCCGGTTTGGGGGCTTTGAGCCACTATATTCATCTCAATCCGGTGCGGGCGAAGGCGTGTCGGATGGAGGAATTGGGCCATTGGCGGTGGTCGAGTTTTTTCTGGTTGGTTAACCGCAAGCTCCGTCCGGAATGGTACGATCCGGCGGGGGCGTTGCGGGCGGGGGGCCAGCTGGCCGATACGGCGGCGGGTGTCCGCAGGTACACCGCATACCTGGCCTGGTTGGCCGAGGACGAAGCGGAGCAGCAGAAACTGCGGTTCGACGCCATGTCGAAGGGCTGGGCGATCGGCACCATCGGGTTTAAGCAGACCTTGTTGCAGGAGTACCGGGAGCGACTGGACAGGCCCGCGAGGGACGGCGATCTTGAGGAGGCGAGAGAGGCCGAATGGTCGGGCTGCCTGACCGGGCTGCTCAAGGCGGTGGGAAGGACCGAGGCGAATCTGGTGGAAGGAAAATCAGCGGACTGGAAGCTGGCGATCGCCGCCGAACTGAAACGCCGCAGCACGGTGACCAACCGGTGGCTGGCCGAAACCATGCAGATGGGTAATCTCCACGAAGTCAGCCGCAAGGTCGCCGCCTGGCAGCGAAAACCTGACCAACGGATGCAATCCCTGCTCGTCAAAACCCCAAGGACTGACTCTGTTGGCTTTCTCCCGGGACGGGGAAAAAAAACCTCCCGGATCCGATCTCCCTGAAGATCTGCGCCGATCCGAAAAGGGGCGGGCTTTAAGTTTTCAGTTGATTGACGCCAGCCCGGAGCGATGGCCGGGCATACCCTGATTGGGGGTATCGCAATGCCGGCAAAACCAGCCCCCCCCCCCCGCAAATCCAGTTTCCTCGGAGTAGAACCTCGAGAGCGGAGCGACGGTCGAAGATTTTCTGGAATGGGTTCCCGGAGTGAAGCGAGCCTAGGTCGAGGCGGTGTTGGACCATGCTCAGCGCAGCCTCGTCGGAGGACTAAAGGCGAGAGGAACCCTGGTCGCCGGAAGATCGGCTAACCGCGAGATGGGGGATGGCTTGATTGCCGCCAAAAGCGCGCCACACGAAGAGCGGAGGATCATCGCGAGCTTTCCGGTGATGGGCTGGGAATTCCACTGGCAGGCATTGAAGGAGAGCATCGCGACCGCGGTCGTGAACGATCGCTTTACAACGGCCTGCGGCTTTTTTCGCGGATCTGCGCAGCCATGATTCCGATCGCCTTGCGTCTGAAACTGTCCTCCCGGCAAATCTCCGTTTGCTCGTCTGAAAATCCTATGATGTTGGGTTCTGGATGGGCGTGGGGGGGAGGGGGATTCGGAGGTGCCCGATGAAAACGTCCACGAGCATCCGATGCGAATTCTACCGCCCCCTGCCCTCGGCATTTCCCCAGTGGGGCCAAACAAGACGAAAGAGTGCCCGGGACAGGACTCGAACCTGCACACCTTACGGCAAAGGCTTCTAAGACCTTCGTGTCTGCCATTCCACCACCCGGGCGAGGGCAATGCGACCTAACCTCACGAAGCTCCCCGCCCGGCGCAAGCGCGGAGTCAGCGGCAGTCCCAAAGTTTGAACCCTTCGGATCGGGCCCACAGGGAATCGTCCCAGGAGTCACCGATCTCGGCGGATCATACCGGATTTCGCCAGGTGGGAAGGGCCGATGCATGGGGATGGACGCGGGGCTTTGCCTCAAGCGGCGACGAGGTGATTTCGGCGGTGGGCTCTGCGCCGGAGATTGGTTGGGCGCGGGCGGATCGTCGGCTCGGTTGACTTTTGCAAGAGGCCGGCGGCGGAAACTTTCAGGCCGTCCTGCAGCGCCCGGATCATCGTCAGGCTGAGCGGGCGCTTCCGGTTAATGATCTCGGAAATCTTGCTTTTTCTCTGAGGTAAGGGAGCCGGCCGGCGGTTGGGCGGCCGGCATGACCAAGCTGGAACCGGATGGCTGCGATGGGGGCGGGCGTGGCGATGGGGAAAGGAAATTCTTCGTAGTTTTCCACGAGCAGCGACCACCGTTTGAGTTCAGCCTCATCGGCCGCGGGCTGAAGCAGCAAGCACTCGACGTAGGCGAGACCCGCTTGGTAATCACGCTCGGTTTTAAGGACTTTGGGTTTTATGGCAGGAGAGTAAGCAGACGGCGGGGCATCGATTTTGCCGTAGTCGGCGTGAGTGCCGAAAAAGCGGATGAAGGCGATGCCGGTGTTGAAATGGCGGCGAACGATGAGGCGGTCGGTGTTGCCCTTGAGGTTAAGGGCGACCCGATTGCCGGGCGGAAAGTCGGCGGAGCGGTGGCGGGCTCGGAGGTCGGTGCACGATTTCCAGTTGGCTTGCTTGGTTTCGTGAAACCAAGCTTTGAGCGGTTGTTCAGCCTCGGCGGGCTTCTCCTAGAATTCCTTGAATTTTTTCCGCGAGATGACACGCACACCTGACCGACCACGGTTCTCAAATTGGGTTCTTCGGGGCACGATTCACTCGGGTGGCCTCACTTCTTCACCACGCTCCCGCTGAACCAAATCGCGTTCGGCGCTTCAGAACGCGCGGCCACGATATCCGGCCAACCGTCGCCATCGAGATCACCGAGAGCCAAGCCGTAAACCGTGCCTTGCCCGTCACCCCAAGCGGCTTCCTCAAAGGCAAATTTCTTGACGCTACTGGCGTTGAAGAAAACGGATCCGCGCGCCTCTTGCCGCCCGACCACGAGATCGAGTTTTCCGTCGCGATTCATATCCAAGACGCCGATCGAATAGGGTGCCCCGGATTTGTCGCCGATGGGAAACGGCTCCTCGAAGGCGCGCTGGCCTTTGCCACGATAGATAAACATACCGGTTTTCGCATCGCCGACGACGATGTCGACAATCCCGTCACCATCGACATCCGCCGCGACGGCGGCCCGGATCGTCGACTGTTTCGGGCCCACCGACACGGGTGCTGCCGAAAATTTTCCCGTGCCGTCATTCCAGAAAATCAGACTTTGCCCGCCGTCACGGTGCGGCACGAACAAATCAATTTTTCCATCCCCGTCTAAATCCGCCGCGACGATGATCGTCGCGGATTGGGTCGGCAGCGGAATCTCCGTTGGAAACCCGCCCTTCCCGTCGTTGAGGCAAACGAAGCACGGCACGGGCTTGGCGGGGTTGCTCGAGCGATTTGCGACGATGATGTCGGGGCGGCCATCGCCATTGAGATCGGCGACGGTGATGTAGCGGGTCGACCATTCGGGACGTCCGAAGGTGCCGGCGGTCCGAAAATTCCCGCGGCCGTCATTCAGGTAGATCACCTTGCGGTCCGGCCGGTCGTTGCTCACGACCAAATCCAGCGAACCGTCGCCGTCCAGATCGGCCAGCGCCGCCGAGTAAGTCCGATCCGCTTCTGCCGGCAGTTTGCTCGTGGTGAAGTGGCCCTTCCCGTCGTTGCGCAGAATGAGGTTGTCGAGGGGCCAGTGGCGGCCGCGCGCGAGTATGATGTCGAGGTCGCCGTCGCGATCGATGTCGCCGAGGCTGACGCTGGCCGAGGTCGCACCCTTTTCTTCGAGCAACTTCACGCGATCAAAGGTGCGTGCCTCGGCCGACCGAGCAGGGCACGCCGTGATGAGGAGCAGGAGGATGGCACCGGACGAAAAACCCGGCGGGCGAACTGAGCGGGTGGAAGGGAAGAAGGAGGGAAGTGTCATGATTGCTACGGATCGGCTGGCATGTGCCTAGGGTCGGGGCGCGCATCGTGTGCGCCCTTGGGCATGGACGAACCACGCCCTCACGCTGCTCTTAGAAACTTTTCTTTACGGTCATATAAACGAAGCGCTGGATCGGATCGCTGAGGGGGCTGTAATAAAGGCCGGCGATCCCGGTGCTGGCGATGCCCGTGAAGTAAAACGGGACGTCGCGATCGAACAGGTTGCTCGCGCCAATCGTGACCGTGGTGCGAGCCAGCCAACGCCCTGCCCTGGACCGTGCGCTGCCGGACGGAAAGCGGTAACTGGCCTGAACGTCGAACTCCGACGCACTGGTAACGCGACCGCCAGTGACGAGATCGACGGCGGGAGATGTGGTAATCTGGTAGGAGTCAAGGTAGCGCCACGTCACGCCGGCGGTGAAGGCCTGGCGGGTCCAGAACACGCGCGCGTTACCGCGGCGTTTCAGCGGAGCGTTCGCCGTCCGGTAGGGCCAGCCGACGTCCTCGCGCGAGGGCTGTCCGATGGCGAGCTGGGTTTTGAAAGTATCGACGAACGTCCCGAGTGCGCTCACATCGAAACGGTTGTCGCCGAGCACAAACTTGTAGTTGGCGTTGATGTCCATGCCCGCGGTTAGCAGCTCGGTGGAGTTGATCGGCGTGGTGTCGAGGAAGGTGATCACGCCGGGACGGCCGGCGGCAGTGTCGGCGGCGGTCGGTGGGGCCCGTGTGATCCGCTCGGCGGGGAACAGCGCTTCGTTCGCCAGGAGGGTCGCCGTTGTCAAGTTGACGATGCGATCCTGCTTCTTGATGCGGTAAAAATCTGCGCTGATCCGGAAGCCCGTGAGCCACCGCGGCTGGAACACCGCGCCGTAGTTGAAACTCCGTGACGTTTCCGGGGTGAGGTTGGGGTTGCCGCCACTGATGACGTTGGCCACCGCGTAGGGTTGGTTGCGGCGCGGATCGGTGATGGTCAGCGGAGTTTCGCTGATGAACGTGGCCCCGATGCTGCCCACGGACGGCGGGGTAAAGCCCTCGCCGTAGCTCGCGCGGAAGGTCAGGCCGGTGATCGGCTCGAAGCGCAGGCCGGTCGCGGTGGTGGTGCTACCGTAGGATCCTTTTCGGAGGGCGGCGGTGGCGGCGCCGGCGACTTCCCCAGTTTGGTGTTCGTAGCGGCGCGAGCCCGTGATCTCCAGCCGCTTCATGAACGGCTTGGCACGTTTCGCGTCGATCAGCGGCACGGTCGCCCCGACATAGGTGGCGTAGGTCTCGCGCGTGATATCGGGAGTCGTGGTCGCGGTGGGCGGGCTATTGGTGCCGACGACGATGTCGCCGTTGAGGCCATTGAAAGCCGAGTCGGTGCGCCACTGGACCCCGCCCGATAGCTGTGGTTCGACCAGCGGCAGAAACCGGATCGGCCCGGCGACCCGCAGGGCGCTCGACCACATTCCGGTGCTGGCGCCCTGCACATTGATACGGCTGATTTCGGCGACCAAGGCCGGATCGTTGGCGAGGCCGCTGGCGGGCCCGATGAAGGGATTGTAGAATTTGCCGACAAATCCCGGCAGAGTGCCGGCCAGCGCGGAGGTCACGCGCGACGCCACGACTGTATTCAACCGGCGGCTCTGGGTGGAGTGGCCGTAGGAAACGTCGCCGTTCCAGCGCCACTCGCCGGGGAGCCTGCCCTTCAACGAACTCAGCACATTCCAGGTTTGGGTTTTGGTATTGCGCGGGCTGTTGGCGGTGTCGTGCAGGCGCGTCGTGATCAGCACCGGGACGCCGGCGGCGCCGAGCGCCGCAGTACCGAAAGGATTGTAGGGGTTGGTGGCCGGCACCGAGGTTTGGAGAAACTCGCCGTCCAGGACAAACGCCGTATTTTCAGCCAGATTCACCTGGAGCGTCGCCTCCGTCTCCTTCGTGAAGCGGTGCGTCAACTCGGTCATGAGGGCGCGAATGCCCTGCTCCTGCCGCGTCCAGTTCTGGCCGCCCCCGCCGCGCGCGCCCCACCCTTCCGTGGCGTCGTTATCGAGCTGCGGAATGAGCTGCGATGCTGTCAGGAGGCCGTTCGACGTGCGCGGGACCGACGCATAAGGCACGTTGAGGATCGGCAGGTTTGTGGTCGCGCCGGCAGCGCGCTGGATATTGAGGTTCGCGCCGATGGCCGGAAACGCCAGCCCGGTGAAGAGCGAGGGATTGCGCTCCAGCACGCGCGTCCGCATGCGGGCGTAAAATCCACCCTCGTTGTTGGACATGCCGTTGTTGTGCGAAAA
>CAMDOF010000064.1 GCA_945903465.1 Opitutus sp. GAS368 | reverse complement strand
CTCGCCCAGGCGAACCAAAGCAACCAAGCAGCCCTGAAGTTGCTCGGCTAAGAACCCCTCATCAGGGATTGTCCTGATTCGCCCACTCCCGGCCGCACCTCAAAAGGCGGCCGGGCTTAGGCATTTTCAAGATCCACCGAGCGTGCGCGACGAGAAGTCCAAGCCTTGGTCGGCTTCGTAAAATATAACCGTGGGCCACCCGCGGAATCGGACGTGGAGTCGAATATTACAATTGGATCCTTTTTCTAAACACCCGCCCAAACGCCCGCGTCATCGAGCTCACTCGGCCGCGCAGCTCAACTCCTCCCCGAACGCAATCTCGCGGCCCAAGTGGTCCCAGCCGATGCCGCCCTCAAGCGGCGCCCGCGATCGCGTCGGCAACCACCATCCCAATTGTCTCGTGCTGGTTAAAATAGTCGTAAATGCGCCTGCGCTCAGCGCTCGAGGCCGCCAAAGCCTTGACACAAGCCGCGGTCAAAGCGTCCAGGTCACCATGCGAGTAACGCGCAATGAGACTTTCACGGTGCAGCGCCTCCAGCCGACCGCCCGTCCTTGAGTCCTCTGCGACCGGGACCATCCCGAGACAGCCCGACCAAAACGGCCGATCCGTATGCGTCAGCTGCATCCCCAGAGTCGCAAACTTCCGCCCCTCCGGACACAAGCTCACCTTAAAACGCCGTGCAAGGGCCGGCCGGTCGCCAACGGAAACCGAGTGATCATGAATTGCCGTAAACTGGTAACCAAAGCGTTTCTTCAAAAAATCGATTTGGCGTTGACGATGCGGCGTGAGCCCGAGTGCCGAACCAAGAAAAACTATCCGTTCCTCAGGCGCCTCGATGAACGGCGTTGCCCAGGGCAGCGTATTGGCGACCCAACTTCTGTGGATTGGGCGACACCCCGGCCGGAGTGACGCGACGGCAGTGGGATCAAGCGGAAATTCATCGTGAATCAAAACGTCCAAGTGCGGCGCAATTTCAGGAAAACAAGGCATCGCCCGGCTCGCCTCATCGAAGGCATAAAAAAGAATCCGCACGCCGGATAGACGAAGAAACTCAAAGATTTTTCCCGCCATGCCCTTCAGCACCTGCGGCTGGTGAGCCATGACCATTAACCACCGCTCCTCATTCGCCGAGCGCGGCGCCTTGGCTAGCTCGAGCACTCCAGCAACGCCAGCCACCCATGTTGGTAAAAACTCAATTTCAGCGTGGCTTAACGCCGCCATCGCCCGCGCATTCTCTCCGTACCAGTCACAATCAAGGCGAGCCTTCTGCAGCAGCGCGTGATCCCGCGGGTCGGAGACGAGCGGTTTCAGGTCGAGACTCGGGAGTCGAGCGAGATAGTCGGAAACAAGCTCAATCCCCTGCGCCCATGTATTGAAATAACAGACCCGGACCCGCCGAAGATTCCCGCGCACATGAACGCTGGGCTTAGTCATCGGACAGCCTCAAAAATAGCAAAGTGGACACGAACTGCGGGCAAGCCCAAGCGGTTATCCGCGATCTTCGCCAGCGCCTCGCGGGCCCGCGGTCCTGGAGAGCCTCCCACCAGACCAGCCGAAAATCCGGCAGGACCGCACTCCGCCGATGCGGAGGCAGGCGAAGATGTTAATTGAGCGAGCTGCGCCAAAGAAATAATCATCAGGAAAAATCCAAGAAAGAAGCAACCAGTCGGAGAACTGGAGGGAAGGCGGAAATTTTATTTTATTTTTGCGAGTAAATCACACTACGGGGCAGATCGGGCGAACGGCTTGAAAACGGGGCCCGACCAATTGTGCGCACGTGCGCACAATTGGTCGGAAGCGATCGCCAGTCACGTCCCCTTTACGCGTGGGCTGAACGAGGTAATCATTCAACGCGATCGGGAGAATCGACGGGCGAGATCGGCGGAAAGAGGGGCTGACTAAAGGTGACCACACCTCTCGATGCAGCTACCATCGTTTCAGGCGTTGGCAAGGGGCAGTGCGAAAAAAATGCCTTTTGAGCTTTTCATCTCGGCGACAAAGTTTTTTTTGTCGGCCCCCAAAGCCCCAAAAAAATCGAGTATTTACATCACCGGCAGAAGCTGACGGTCGGTGGCATAAGTTAAGTTTAAACAAAACCGCATTGCCAATGAAGCGACCAACGCAGGCTGATGCCGCCAAATCAAATCCACCCGAGTTCCGGCACGATGCGGGCAAACCGTCCCCCACCCGCCTCGAAGCGGCCATGTTCTGCGCGGATCGAGTCGAGGTAGCCCGACGCGAATACAATCACGCCATCGACGGGCTGCCGGCGCAGCTGCTCCGGACCCACGATGGGAATGTTGGATCCCGGCGTACGCAGCCCGTGATAACCCGGATTCACATCAATAATATAGTCGAAGTCCTCGCGGCCAAACTCGCACAAGTTGAGCAGAGAGATCCCGCGCTGGCCGGCACCCCACGCGGCGAGGCGCTGGCCGTCCGCCCGGGCCCGGCGGACGAAGGCCTTAAAGTTTGCGACATACGCTCCGAAACTTTCCCCGAACGCGCGCAGGGTCTAGCCGCGCGCGAGTTTCTCGTCGCCCGCAAAGGCGGCCCGCACCGGCAGCCCTCAGCGGCCGCGGCGGGGGCGGCCGGTGTCGGCAGGAATAAAGTTCGTGGCGTTGAAGGGGCTAGGCGCCGGCGGCGGCGGCGGCGGCCGCAGCGCGCGCCTGCGTCGGCCGGATGATACGTTCGATGAGCCACTCCGCGACCTCGTCGCTTTGCGCCAACGGCACTTCGCGGGGGAGCTGGCAGCCAAAGGCCCGCGCCACCTTCTCGCCCAGTTCCCGCGTGTAGACGAGGGTGCCGGCGCTCACGTCCGCAATGCCATCGAGATAAATCGAAGCCCGGTTGTGCGCGATCATCTCCGCGCGCGAGAACGGAGACGCGAACACGTCGCACGAAAATTCGCCCTCCTCCGGCCGCACCACGACCGGGTAGCCGCCGATCAAACCATCGAAGCCGGGCACGTGCAGTTTCTGAAAGCTCCGGGTCCGCACGGCCACGAGCAACCGGCTGATGATCTCACAATTGCTGCTCGCGTTCATCATATTCCGCCGGTGGTCGACGGGCATCGCGATCGCGCACCGGCGATAGAGTTCGGCCGGATCAATGCTGACGGGCCGGCCGAGATGTTCGACGTGCAGCAGCGGCGCGACTCCCTCGGTCCCGCCTTCCTTGCTGATCACCACGTCGTGAAAGTGACTCGTCGCCAGGGTGACGTCGATTTCGTCGATCAAGGCGGGATCCTCGATGCCCAGATGCGCGGCCACCGCCAGTTTGATCCGCGGCACCAGATGATTGAGATTGCCGCTGCCAAAGTCCGGATGCGGCAACCCGGCGCTCTTCAACCAGGCATTGGTCGCATCGGCATACGACGTATTGATCACCAACGCCGCCGACTCGCTGGCCGCGTACGCCTGCATGATATTCTTAAGATACCGGACCGCCAGCGGCGCCCACAGGCCGTAGGCGCGCACGGCCTGCCAGGAAATGCTTCCGTACTTTAAGCCGCTATAGGCACGGCTGGCGTTGACCACGATATCCGGCCGGATTTGCCTGAAGGCCAGCGTCAGGCTGTCGACCGAATTAAAATCCGCCTCCACCACCCGGATTTCGTTCACAAGCCCTCCCCGAATCAACGCTGCGACGCGCGAGAGGTTCACTGCGCACTCCATCTTCGCACGATTGCGGCCGACGACATGAATGCGCAGCCGCGGATCCCGCAACGCGAGCAGGAACTCGAGCAGATAGTGACCGACGCTGCCGAGGCCGAAGATGGCGATGTTGATCGCCGCCCCGTCATCGACGCGCTCCGCGAACCGGTTGATTTTTTGAGTCAGCGTGGGCATGGTGCGTCGGAAGCGAAGAGCGCGCGGGCGCGGTGGTAGTCCGCGAGCGTGTTGCAGTTGATCCAGCGATCAAAGGTGTGCACGGCCGCACGGCCACCCGCTTGAAAATATTTCTCCACGATCACCAGATTGGTGCCGGCCTCCTCGGCGGCAGTCAGCCGGTCCACCACAGCCGCCAAGCGCGCGAGATCGGCAAACTTCCAGACCTGACCGGAATTGTAGAGCGCACAGAATGGCTCGGGAATCGTGAGGCTGTGATGGGCCGGGTCATAGATAAATCGCAAGTCGCCACGCAGAGTCTGGTAAACCGCGACTGATTTCTCGGCCGTGATGGGTTCCCGGCACGCCGTGAAAACATCCCCCGGCTCCGCAATCACCTTGGCTAGCGTCCGCCGATCGACGGCGAGATCTCCCTCCATAAAAAGAATCTCATCGAGGTTGTGCCGCCGCCCCGGGCGCAGTAGGTTGCGCAGCCCAGCGAGCAGGCTGTAACCGCTGCCTTTCGTCGCGAAATCTGGGTTGAACACACACGCGCTCTCCGCGCCCGCCGTCCGCGCGCCCAAGGCGAGCATGGCAACCGCCGCCTGCAGCTCGTCGAACTGGTAACCACCGACAAAACGCACCGCATTAAACGCATGCGCTTGGGCGATTCCCGTGAAGAATCCCAGCAACGATTCCTCCATTTTGCCCTCGTGATAAAGGCACTTCAGGACCTCCCGGCCCGCCGTCGCGCGGAAGCGCGTCGACGTTCCTGCCATCGTGACAATCAGGGCTCGCTGGGTGGACATGAGTTCAGGCGGTGCCTCGCGGCCCGTGCCGCAGGCAGAGTTGAATGCCTTGGGACAGTGTCACGGTCGGCGCCCAGCCCGTGCGCGCGCGGATTTTTTCCATATTGAGCAGGCGGCGCTCCGGATCCGCGCTGCGAACACCGGCGAAGGTGATCTCCGGCGTCACTCCCATCTGGGCCCCGATCGTCTCGACCAGCTCCACCATCCCGATCTCCTCGACCGTGCCGACATTGTAGGCTGAACCATCCAAGGCGCGGTCGCTCTCGAGGAGGCGGACCACCGCGGCCGCACTATCGTTGTTGTGGAGAAACGTCCGCCGGGTCTTGCGCGCGTTTTCCAGCAGGACGATCGCCGGGCCTTTCCGCAGCGTCTGGATCGTGTAAGGAATGATATGCTCGGGCAGGAACTCGTCGTGGCTGTAGACGTTCGCGAAACGCAGCGAGCACCCGCGAATCCGGCCTAGGTCGACCGCCTCCCGCATAAAAAATTCCGTGAGCAATTTGCCGATTGCATAACTGGCGCGCGGGCTAGTCTCGCTACTCGCCACCAGCAACGGATCGCTCTCCAAGACCCCGCCCGCCACAAATGATTTGAGCGAATAAACCTCGGACGTACTGCAATTGATGAACTGCTGCGCCCCTACCCGCACGGCCAGTTCGAGGAACGCCTTCATGCCGCAAACATTTGTCTCAAAAGTCGCCGACGGGACGTAGAAATGCTTGGTGTGCACGACGGCCGCGCAATTGACAAACGCGAGTCCGCCTTTGCTCGACCGCCCAGCCAGTTCGTTTTCCAGAAGCCGCGCGTCGGCGGGCCGATTCAAGTCATAAGGGTAAAAGGAAAAACTATCCTCCTTCCGAAGATCCTCAATGGCGGCGGGGGAACTCGCAAAAAAAGTGTCAAAGCCCACGACCCGCCAGCCGCCAGCCAACAGTTGGCGGGCGACCTCGCTGCCGGTCATGCCGGCGACCCCACTAATAACGACGGTGTTCATAATTAGAGACCCTGTTCTAGCCGAGACCGGTAAAACGCATCCGCGTCGGCAGCGAAACACGCTTGTTCAGCCGCGATATCGTAATCGATCTTGTGAAATGAAAACGCGTCCCGCCCCACATCCCACACCGTGTACTGGGCCCGCGGGTCATGGTTGCGCGGCTGCCCGACGGAGCCGGGATTGATGAACATCGTCTTCCGCTGGTTCCGTCGCCGCGGATTTTCGTCTGTAAAAAATTCTTCGTGAAAACAGGGTACGTGGGTGTGGCCGCACACGACCAAGGCGTAGTCTCGATACGCCGACGCCGCCGTTTCCGAGCCGCGCAGACTGCCCCAGAAGAGGTCCGCGAGGCTGCCGTGCACACACAGCACGCGCTGACCACCCAGTTCAAACACCACGGGTGCATAGCTGAGTTGCTCCCGCAAAAAGACATGATTATCCTCGCGGATCTGCGCGGCGGTGGTGTCCAGCGCGTCGCGCCCGCGCTGATGCGCAAACCGCTCCCGCTCCCGCCCGAGCAGCGCCGCCTCATGGTTTCCCGCGAGATTGACCAGCACGCGGCCGGCCGCCGTCAAGCGGCGAAGCTCGTCAACCACTTCGTTGGGCCGCGGCCCGTAGTTGACGAGGTCGCCGAGCTGTAGAAACTTTATGTCATCGCCGTACTCCGCCGAAGCGTGCGCCAGCACCGCCGCGAGGGCGCCGTAGTTTGCATGCACGTCGGAGAGGATGGCGATCTTCATACCTTGATCCACGCCGGACTGCGCACGTGGCCCGCCGAGATGGGCTGCGCGACGAAGGTCCGGAAGCGCTGCGTCACATCCGCGGGGCGATGCTTCGGCCGGGAAAGATCGGGGCGCGTGCCAAGGCGTAGCGGTATATGCATAAAAGTGAGCTGGGGATCACCCTGCCACTGGCTTAAGCCCTCGGCCAATTGCGCCGCCGATCCAGCCGACACCACCCGCGCATAACCGCTGGCTGCGGCGAGGGCCGGCCAATCAACATTGGCCGAAGCCGTGAGCTGGCCGCCGGTCGATTCGTGGCAGCCGTTATCGAGCAAAACATGGAGCAAGTTGGCGGGCGCCTGCGACCCGTTGGTCGCGAACGCCCCGAGACGCATCAGCGCCGCGCCGTCGCCGTCGAGGCAGACGATCCGCCGCGCGGGGCACGCCGCCGCCAGGCCGAGGGCAATCGAGCTGGCGCAGCCCATGGAGCCAACCATATAAAAATTGCACTCTAGGTCACGGGTATCGTGCAGTTCCCGGCCGGTGAAGCCCGTCGTCGCAATCAACGCCGTATCCGGCGTGCGCTGATCAATGAAGCGTTGCAACACCTCGGCGCGCGACAGCGGAGTTGCCGCCCGCTCGGCGCGATCGGCGCGATCGGCCCGCTCCGCCCGCTCGGCCCGATCGGCGCGATCGGCGCGATCGGCGCGATCGGCGCGATCGGCGGCGCACTCGACCCGCCTCAGCGGAACCAGCGGCTTGAGCGGAACCTTCGCAAACGAGTTTTTGCGGACGACAAAGAAAAACGTCTGGCCCGCTTCGATGTGGCGGTTCGCCCGCTCGATTTGCTCGAGCGCCGCGGGCTCGGTCGAAGCAAGATACTCCCACGGAATCCGCATCGTCTCGAGCAGCGATGTCGTGATCGCGCCCATCAACTCGTGCTGCGGTTCATCGTGCAGGCCAGGTTCGCCACGGAGGCTGACGAAGCCCAAGACCGGGATCCGGCAAATGGCATTCAGGGAGGTGAGCGGAGAGATCGCGTTGGCCAATCCCGAATTCTGCATGAGCACGACCGATTTTTTCCCGCCGAGCCACGCACCCGCACAAATGGCCACCGCCTCACCTTCGTTAGCGGCGCCGATGTAGTGGGTGTGGTTGATCGCGTAGTTGATCAAATCATTCAAAAACGAGCACGGCACACCGCTGTAGAGCTCGAAGCCCAGCGCCTTCAGCCGGTCGCCAATCACCAGGGTCTCAAGCATAGAAGCCCCCCGCCTTTTCGAGATCTTTCGCCTCGTCGATGTCGATCCAGCCACCGCGCGTGTAGACGACTGAGATGGGATGCGACGCCGCAAGTTCGTTAATCAAGTCGACCAGCGAGAGCTGTTTAAAGTCCGCGCGGTCGGCCATTTTCTCCAGCTGCGCAGCGACCAGCTTGGCGCCCTTGGCATTGACGCTCAGAAGACCGGCCCACTCGCCGTGGAATCCAGCCGTTTCACAGGTCGTCACGATCGACTTCAGCTGCACCTCAGCGTTGAAGAAATCATTGGTGTAGGGCTTCGAGCATCGCACCAAGTCGCGCGACCGCCAACCGGAACTCGCGATCGCCGCATCGACCGTGATCGTGATGTCACCTGGCGTGGAGAGGGACTCAGACAGAAGATATTTACGAAACAACGTGTCGCCATACGCCACGATCGAACCGCCGTTCAGCTGGTGGCGCGAAAGATAGAGCGAGTAGAGATCCCGCGTCGTCTCGTAGGCGTCGTTGTCGATGACGGTAAAGTTGGACCCTTGAATCGTTTCCTTCTTGTAGCCCCGCACGACCGCGATGTGCCGGATGCCCAAGGCATTTAAATCATCCACCAGACGCGTGAGGACCGGCTTACCGCCGACCTCGATCATCGCCTTCGGCTTGTCGGCGGTGAGTTCGCCAAGTTCGCTGCCCCGCGATGCCGCCAGAATAATGCCCTGCGTGTGCGCGCTCTTGCGCGGTAGGTAGCGGTCCTCGGCCTCCTGCAATTCACCGTCACCTTGCAGCCGGAAAACTTCCTTCAGCGGCGCCACTTGGTCTTCCACGCTCACCAGCGACTGCTCGGTATAAATCGTCCGCACCGTCTTCTGCATCGCCGTGATCGCACTGCGCATTTGATGATTCGCCCAAATGACCATGCTGATGCCTAGCTTCCTAAAATGATCGGCCGGCGTGGAATAATATTTCGTCGGTACAATCACGATCGGATGCCGGTTGCCCCACTCCGCCATAAACGCATCGATGTCCGCCGGCGTCGCTTTCTTGCTGTGCATGAGAATCGCATCAGCCCCCGCCAGCCGGTACGCTTCCGCGCGCCGCAACGCCTCACCCAAGCTCCAGCCCGCAATCAGGGCCTCAACTCGAGCGACGACGCAGAAGTCGTCGTCACCTTGCGCGTCCTTGCCCGCCTTGATCTTACCACAAAACTCATCCATATCCGCGAGCGGCTGCGCCTCCCCGTCTATAAACGAATTCGCCTTCGGGAAAACCTTGTCCTCGATGCACACGCCGGCGATTCCGCGTTGCTCTAGTTTGCGCACCAGCCGGCGCATATTATTAAAGTTGCCGTAGCCCGTGTCACCATCGAGCAGGATCGGCACAGTCGTCGCGTCGCTCATGAACTCGGCAACGTCGACCACCTGACTCCACGACGCCTCGTTGTTGTCGCGCACACCCAGTGCCGCAGAAATCGAAAGCCCACTCGCCCACACCCCCTTGAAGCCCGCCTCTTCCGCGATCCGCGCCGAGAGCCCGTTGTGCGCTTCCATGATGAACTCGAGCGTCGAGGATTGCAGGAGCCCGCGAAGCTGGGTCGTCTTCCGTCGGCGGCGGGCTGGGCCGGGGGCCGCGACTGGGCCGGGGGCCGCGGCCCAAACGTCATCGAGTGGCGTGCGCGTCGGCCAGCCCTCGCGGCGCAGCAGCACGGAGGTAACAAGTTGAGGCAAATTGGCGACAGGGGAGATTTCGAGTGTTTTCATAAGAGTGAGTCCGTAAGCATGGGTGAACAGAAAGTGGGCGGCGTGCGCCGGTTCGGCGGGACACCCGCTTCCTCCGCGAGGCGGCGCGCGACGACGCCCTTGATGAGCATGCCCACGCCTTCGGGGGGCATGAAAAGAAACTCACCGAGGGCAGCCTGCCGCTCGACCCTCCGCGGATCGTGCCCTTGCGAGACGTCGTCCAAAAATTTCTCCAGCGCCTCGTCCGTTTCAACGGTCGCGCAATGGTCCCGCACAAACGCACCATCGTCCGTCAGCCCACGGCCCCGCGGGTTATGCAGGTAGCCAACCGGCTTACCCGTCGCGGCGAACTCCAACAGAAACGACGACGCGTCCGATAAAATCGCGGAGGCCGCCGCGAACACCGCATGGTACGACGCCGAGCGATCGATCCATACGCCGCCCGCTTGCGCGCACTCCTCTTGAAATTCCGCAATCTCCCGCCGCGTCAAGACGCCGCAACTTTCCAGCGCGCCGAAGAACAGCGGGTGCGGGCGGATCACCAGGGCCAACCCCGGACGACGCGCGAACGCCGACAGCAGATCCTTCCGCCAACGCATGAAGGTGGAGCAGCCCGCACCCCACACCGTGCCGTCGGGCTTAACTTCCCAGTGCGGATTCCATAAGACGATTTTTCTCCCAGCCGCCCACCGCGCCAACTCGGCATCACGGCAAGCCGCGATCGCCGGGAGTTGATCCATCTTGGGGTGGCCCGTCGCCTCCACGTGCGCATCGCCGGTCCCGCAGTAGCGAGCGAACATCCGCCGGTGCCGCTCGGAGCGCGCAAAGACCACCCACGCCAGATTCTGCAACGGGTAATTATAAAGCATCGCGAAGGTCGTCTCTCCCCCGGAGATGTCGATCTCGTACGGCACGTAGGCCAAGCGCGGGACGAGTCTAATCAAATTTGCCACGTGCAGGGGCTTCGGCCGCGTGACATCGTAGGGATTCTGCACGAAAACCACATCCGCGAAACCGGGCTCGAGCGGGAATTTATCCCAATGAATAAAAGGCACACCGGCCTTGGTCAAAAAAGCGTAAATCGCCTCGGCGCCACCTTCGGGCGGATAGGGATGCTGGTACGGCGCCGCCATGATCACGGCTGAAAACGCCGGATCGTCCGCCATCGCCCGCCACACACTCTCAAGGCAGGTCCAGCCCTGGGGATGCTGCACGATGAACACCACCCGCACGGGTCCAGCCGCCGGATCCCTCGCCGCAATCGGATCCGATGCACCCAGCGCGCGCCGCTGCCACCCAAGGCCCGCCAGCACGCGACCGTGGCGGCGGAGCGTCACTCCGAGGCGGCTCTTCGTCGCGACAGAAGCCGGATGCGCGGCGACCCCTTGCGCCAACACCGCGATGACGTCATCCGAGCGGCCCTGAGCCTCCCGTAGATTCGCCAGCGCCAGAAACAACCGCAACTCAGCGGGCGCGCGACGCCGGGCCGCGTTCAACAGTGTCTCCGCTTCAGCGAATTTACCCTGCAGTACCAACGCTTCAGCGAGTCCCGCCACCAGCACCGGTTCCCCAGTCGCGATGCCTCGGGCCTGACGGAAAATCTTCTCCGCGAGTGGTCCGCTTTTTTTCAAGAGTGCGAGATCACCCAACACCGCGAGCGCCGCAACACAGCGGCCATCGCGTTGCAGCACGGCCCGCGCAATTTCCAGCGCCGCCGCGTAATCAGCCGCTTCAAAAAGGCGGCGAGCCCGCGCAGCTTCCATCGCAACGGACGAAATCGGCGCGGCGGGGACGACCGGTTTAGCAACGCGACCAAAGAGGGCGACATCCTTGCTCATCGCGACTAGACCATCGGCAGAAAATATCGCGGCGAGCGCGACCCCGTCGTCCGCCGTCGCGTCCCAGCACCAAATCCGATCGGCGCGGCCCGCAAACTTTTCTCCGACGAGGTGGCGACTCACCACCAACCAGTCGGCTCCAGCCGGATCCGCCGACACCACCACGCGGGGTAATGTCGCGCAAATCTCGAGGATATCCGCCGGCACGGCCGCATCGACCGCCACGCGCACCGTCTCCTGCGTACGGTGTTGTTCCTGCAGGCCCTCGTAAACCATCAGACTCGGGATTAAGCGGTCCGGATCGCCGCCGAAAAACACGCGGTTGTCCTTGTCCGTCGAAAACGGAAACGGCGCGGCCCCATCAAATACGAGCTTCTGGAACGAGGCCCGGCGCGCGGTCTCATTAAAATAGTGATCGAACCAGCGCGCACCCGCGGCGCCGAGTTCCCGGGCTGCGGCGGGGTTCGCCATCAGGCCAGCCGCGGTGCTCGTGAGCTCCGTCTCGCTGCCATAGGCGAGGAACTCGCGGCCCTCGGTGAGCAGCGGCGCGAGACCCGACTCAGGACCGAGACGATCGGTCAGCAACCCCGCACCCGCGGCGAGGATTTCAAAAATGCGAAGATTGAGGTCGCCATTGAGACTGGCGTTGAAGCCCGCGAGCGAGGCCCCGTAAAATTCCAGTCCCGCACGTTGCGGCAAATGCTGCTGAGCGAGCGGAAGCCCCCGCGAAGTCAGCGCCGCGAGCAGGCGGGTTCGGCGCGGGTGAAATTTTCCAGCTTGTCCCACAAACGCGATTCGTGGCTCGCGCAACTCGCGGCGGGCGGCCTTCACCTCGGCATCGCTGTACGCAAAGGTCAGCCCAGGAAACCAATACGCGTTGCTCAGGCCGAGCGATCGAAAGAGCGCCAAATGATGTCGATCATAGAGGAAAATCACGCGATCAAACGGCTCGCCCCCCATGTAACGCAGCATGCCCAGCAAGGGTGTGTTCAGGTGGTGGGTATCCGCTACGAGCAACACGCGGGGGCACCCGAACGCCGCAAGGTTCGCCGGCGTGTTCCTCCAGCTGGCATCGACCAGACATACCACCACATCGGGGCGTTGCTCGGGCGGAAGCTTCGCCGCGATCATCGCTAAATCATAGCTGCCGACCGGGGTCGCCAGAGACCGCACTCGGCCATCCGCCCCCATGTCGTCGGGCCAATCGGGCCCGCACACGACTTGCTCATCGCCCAGCTGCGGCGGCAACATATAGCTGGCGGGGCTACTCGTTGAAAAAAGCACCCGCATAAATCAAAATACCCTCGGCTGACCCCACCCCCACCGCACACCGGTGGATCGGGTTTCTCTGATCAGCGCGGCATAAAAAGACGACATGACCTCTCTTTTAGCAAAACTTGTTCCTTAAAATACCGACTTAAGATAAATCATTTAAAATCAACGATAAGAAATAATTTGTATTAAAAAATAAACCGAATATTTCCAGTCTAGACGAGTCCGTCAGCGGGTGCGGCAAATACTGCCGGGCCGCTCATTTAGCCTGAATCACGAGGGGTGGCTTGCCTTGAATGGGGCCCGGCGATGTTGCCGAGGCACGCGCCCAGGGCGGTTCCGCGCCGGGCTCTTTCCTAATAAACGGTTGCCGTTTTTTCTCCAAGATGGCGGCGGCATTCCCCCTCTCCCGGCCAAGGGTGGTGCAAAACGGACTCATGCTTTCGCCGCCCCCGGCGTGCTGGGCCCGTCTCGACGGTACCAAAGCGATTAAAAAATGAAGGTGGGATTTTTTGCAATCATCCCCGCCAGCTTGCCCCGCACACGTCCACCCGCCCTGAACTTCCCCCCATCATCGCGCGTCTGCCCACGCCTCAGCCCAGGGCCGCACGCACGGGCCCAAAACGCTCGAGCGCCGTATGCGTCGCCTCTTCCAACGCATCCACGGTCACGCCCGCTCCCGCAAATTTCTCCGCCGAGTGCAGCCAATATCCAAATTCGCCCGGCAAGCCATGGCCCCCGCGCTCCGCTGCACCCGCGGCCAAATTCAATAAATACGCCAAAGGCTCGGGCCCTGTCGGAGCGTAATGATCCCGAATCGCGAAGGTGGTCGTTTGCTCAAATCGCCACTCCTCCAAAATAACCGCCGCGGCCTCACAGTTAGTCAGTCCCACAAAGGCCAACTCCCACTCCGCTAGCGGGCCCTCCGCGGTAATTTCCGCTGCATAAGCCCGGTCACGCGTCAATCGCTCAAGCGCAATTTTACCAATCGACCTCAGTAAACCCGCCGTGTAGGCGGCGCGCGGATCACACCCCGCCGGGCCCGCCAGCGCCTCCATGACCAGCGCCGTCAGCAGTGAATTCTCCCGTAACTGCGCACCCGATACTCCATAGCGCACCAAAGCGGTGCCGACCATCTTATCAATCGCGGCGAAGCCCGAGAGCCGATATACCTCCACAAAACCCACCCTGGCCAAGGCATCCTCGATCGAGGCAAAGGGACTCCCCGTGTTGTAGGCCACGCTGTTTGCAATCCGGATAATCCGCGCCGTCAACGCCGGATCCCGCTTCAACAAACCACTAATATCATCGAGCGACGCCTCCATGCCCACGAGGAGTTTCCCCAGTTGAGCGAGGATTTGCGGAGCCGCGGGCATCGAGCGAGCCACGTGCAAAAGCGTGGAGCGGGGAAAGGGAGTGGCGATCATAGAGGAGAGTGGGGCCGCGGAACGTTCTTAAAAATCATCCTGCCGTGGCCGCTCTGCGTACGGGCATCGCCCGCGCACACCACGCGGCCCAACAAGTCCGCAGCGCCCCACCGAACCGCTCCGCCTGCCCCGCGTGATCAAGCAGCACCGAGCCTCGCATCGCATCACGCAAACCGGTACGAACCGAATCCAAACGCTCGGCCCTCACGGCCCAATCGATCGCGATGCGGACGTAATCATCGGGCGTCGCCGCAAGGCCTTGCGGACGACCAACCGCCGTCAAGAGGCTCGCGCCCACCCGCGCCATGTGCCGATCCCCCACCAAAGAAACCACCGGCACCCCCATCCAGAGCGCTTCACACGTGGTCGTCGTGCCGTGGTAAGGGAAAGTGTCCAAGGCGATGTCAATATCATGATACAACGCCAGATGTTCCGCCGTTCCCGCCGTTCGCTCAATGAAATCAACCCGTTCCGACGCCAACCCCACCCGCGCAAAACGCTCCAAATATGCCGAGCGCACCGGCGCCTCACTCAGACCCCGCCCTTTTAACCGCAATCGCGCGTTCGGCACCGCTGCCATAATCCGCCCCCAGAGTGCCAGCACCGGGTCGGTGATCTTCGCTAGATTATTAAAGCAGCCAAAGGTCACGTACCCACGAGCCCGACTCGGTGCCACCACTTCCTCTGGCGCCTCTTCCGACGGTCCATAAGCCCACGCGCTGGGCGCAAACCGCACGAGTTGCTCCGTCGCAAAACCATCCGCTTCACCCACGGGATCCGCCCAATCATCCGTGAACCGGTAATCCATCGCCGGAAGCCCCGTCGTGTTGGGATAACCCAGATAGGTGATCTGCACCGGGGCCAGCCGACGCGCAAATAAGGGCAGCCGGTTCGTCATCCCCGTATGCCCCGCCAGATCAATCAAGATATCGGGCGCGTCCGCCCGAATCGTCCGCTCCACCAGCGGCCCACCCTGACCCACAAAATTACGCCAGACCGCCGCGTACGTCTTGAAACGAGCCGTCACCGCGTCCTCCCGAAAGTGATCGTGATACAGATAGATTTCAAACTGCGACCGATCTAGATGCTTCAGCAGCGGCTCAATAAAATAGGCACACGAGTGCGTCCGAAAATCAGGAGAGAGGCAGGCGACCCGCAGACGACGCTTGGGCTCACCCGTGTTCGCGAACGGGGGCGGGCGCGGTGCCGGCACCGCCCGACCAAACGCCAGATGCTCGGCAAAAAGTTCCTCGCGCGAAATCTCTGCCAGGTTATGCAGCGCAAAGAGGCGATAGCTGTGCGCCTCGAAATGATTCGGGGCCAACTCCAGGAACCGGCCATATTCCGCCACCGCCTCCTCGATGCGATGCGCTTGGTGCAGGGCCTGCGCCCGCCCAAACCGCGCGAGTGCATAGCTGGGATCCGCCACCAGTGCCCGCTCATGACACACCAAAGCATCCGCGATCCGCCCCCAAATACTGAGCGTGAGCCCCCAATTATACCAACCCACCGCATAGTCCGGCTTCAACTTCACCACCTTCTCGTGGCAAACCAGCGCCTCCGCTAGGCGATCTTGAATTTTCAGACAGTAGGCGAGCCGATCCCAACCTTCGTAATCCTCCGGCTTCAATTCGACCACCCGTCGCAGGTGTGGCTCCGCTTCGGGCACTCGCTTGGCCTCCATCAACACCGCACCAAGGCTGCGCGCACACCGCCCATTCTCCGGCGAAACCTTCAGCGCACGGGTGAGCCAGGTAATCGCCTCAGCGAACCGACCTTGCTGCTGCGCCACCAAACCAGACAAGTGGAACACGTCAAAATCCCGCGGCGCCGCCACTCGGGCCTGACGATACAACGTCTCGGCCTCGGCCAGACGACCGGCCCGATGGTGGCCAGTCGCAATTTTAAGTAACGATGAAAGTTTCTCGGACTGCACGGTACGCCTAGGAGTTCGGCACAAACGATGCCTCCTTGAGCAAAATCTTCTCAAGCCCGCCGTAATTGCGACGATGTTGACGTCCACCCATGGCCGCCCATCTCCCGTCGCTCACCGCCAGCGCCGTCGTCCCTTTCCCTGAGCATGAGATTATTCGTCGGATCAACGCCTGCCCCAAACTCGCCTCCCTTCAAAGCATCAACCGCGCCCTCGACCAGTTAATCCGCGGCGAAGCTACCCTCAATTCCCAAATCGCCAGCGTCATCCGCCGCGATCCTTCCTTGGCCGCACGTTTGTTACGCATGGTCAACTCCGTCTACTCCGGCCTCTCCACCCGGATGAACAACCTCGAAGAGGCTGTCTTTTTCCTCGGCGTCCGCCAGATCCGCGAGTTGTCGCTGGCTACCCAGGTCATTGAAGAACTCGCCCAGTTGCAGCCCACCGCCGCACTCGCCTTGCCGTGGAAAGAGCTCTGGGCGCACAGCATCAGCACCGCCATCATTACCCGTGAAATCCTCGCCAACAATACCTTCGATCAGGACGACGATACCGATTATCTCGTCGGCCTCCTTCACAATGTCGGCAAGGTCGTCATGGCGTACGCGTTCCCCGAGGCCCTCCCCCTCTTGATCCCGCTGCCAGCCACCGACCCAGCCGACGTCTGCCTCCATGAGCGCCAACTCATCGGTTGGGATCACGCTCGCATCGGCGCCCATTTCCTCGCACGTCATCAACTCTCCGATGAGATCGTAACTGCCGTCCACTACCATCATACCCCCGCCGATTCTCCCCGCCACACGCGCTACGCCGCGGCCGTGCAGGTCGCCGACTACCTCGTACGCCACGCCGGCATCACCGGCGGCTTCGAAAATATCGCACCCATCGCCACCGATGCTTGGCTCGACTTGCCCGGCTGGAAAATTCTCTTCGCGTCCGACGCCTCCGCGGCCTCACTCGCCCTCACCGCGATTACCCCTTCACTCCGCCGCCTACCCAGTTTACTGCAAACCATGCTTTGATCTCGCCACCGGCTCACCGCTCACCGCCTTGGCCCGACCGGCCCACCGCCTTGGCCCGACCGGCTCAGCGCCTCACGTTTCACCCGTTTTTCGTCGAGGCCGGCCTCACCCCGGGTGCACATCGGCAATTCCCTCTCAAGTTTTCCCGCCCTGAGTCGATAGCATCATCCAAATGCCGGACGCTGCTTCGTTACCCGCTACCTTGCCATCAGGAGGCGCCCGCCCGGAATCTTGGCTCAACGCTTGGGAAACCAGCGCCGACTGTGCTTACTGCCGCGATCCCGCCGGCATCATTTTTGCCGCCAATCAGTCCTTCGCACGTAAATTCGGCCGCCCACTCCACTCGCTCCCCGGCACCCCCGCCGCCGATCTCATTCACCCCGAAGATCGCCTCGCCTTAGCCGCCGCCTCCGCCGAACTCGCGTTCCCGCCCTATCACCATGCCAACGATCACCGTTGGCAAACTCCCCAGGGCATCCGCTGGTTCGCCTGGCAAGAAACCGCTTTGCACAACGATCAGGGCGAACTTGTCGCCATCCGTGCCGTCGGCCGCGATATCACGCGCCAACGACTCGCCGAGGAACAATTTTACCGACTCTCCCGCGCCGTCGAGCAATCCCCTGTCGCCATCGTCATCACCGATCTCGACGGCCAAGCTCAATACGTAAACTCCAAGTTCACCGCCGTCAGCGGTCATACGCTCGAGCACTTGCTCGATCACCGCATCGAGGTCCTGCGCGACGGGCACCCCAACGAGGCCTCCTACCAGACCTTCTGGGCCACCGTCCGCGCCGGCGGCGAGTGGCGCGGCGAGCTGGCCACCCGGCGCCAAGAGGGCGGGACCATCTGGGAATCCGTCAAAGTTTCCGCCCTCCGCAGCCCGGCCGGCGAGATCGCTAACTTCCTTTGTCTCCGCGAGGATATCAGCGAGCGCAAACGTCTCGAAAACGATCTCCGCCAAGCCCAAAAAATGGAAAGCCTCGGCACCCTCGCCGGCGGTATCGCCCACGATTTTAACAACCTCCTCGCCATCATTAACGGCTACGCCGAGTTCTGCCAGCAGGGCAACCAAGAGCCCGCCGCCTTGCAAAAAAGCCTCCGCGAGATTCATCGCGCCGCCCAACGCGCCAGCGGGCTCGTCCGCCAGATTCTCACCTTCAGCCGAAAAACCGAAATTCGCTTCGCCCCCGTCGATTTCAACCAGCTCTGCCGCGATCTCGTCACGCTCCTCGCCGAGACCTTCCCACGCACTGTCAATTTTAACGTCACCTTAGCCGCTCATCTGCCCCCTCTGCTCGCCGATCAGAATCAATTGCAACAGGTCATCCTTAACCTCTGCGTCAACGCTCGCGATGCCCTCCCCCACGGCGGCACTATCGCCATCACCACCGGAGTCCAAACCGGTGCACTCCTCACTCACTTGGGCGCCGATCCCCACCGCGCCTACGCCTCCCTCGGTGTCACCGATACCGGCACCGGTATGAGCCCGGAAGTTCGCACCCGAATTTTCGAACCGTTTTTTACCACCAAGGCAATCAACCATGGCACCGGCCTCGGGCTCTCCGTCGTCTATGGGATCGTCGTCGCCCACCACGGGTTCATCGACGTCGAGAGCACCCTCGGCAGCGGGAGCACCTTCACCGTCTACCTGCCTCTCACTGAAAATACCGTGGTCGTCCCACCCTCCCTTCCCGCCAACGCCTCCTTCCCCTCCGGGTCAGAATCCCTCCTCATCGTCGATGATGAGGAATCACTCCGCAGCCTCCTTGCCGTCGCCTTTACCCGCAAGGGCTATCGGACCCAAACCGCCGCCACCGGCCTCGAGGCCATCGCCCTCATCAAGGATTTGCCCACTCCGTTTGACCTGATCTTGCTCGATCTTAATATGCCCGGTGCCAACGGGATCGAGGTCCTCCGCGCCCTGCGCGTCCACCAGCCTCAAACCAAGGTGCTCGTTGTCAGTGGCCACTACACTCCAGAAACCCGCGCCGAATTCACCCTCCTCGGCCAGCGCGACTTCGTCCAAAAACCTTTTCGCCTCGATGAACTCGGCCGCACCGTCCGCCGTCTTCTCGACCCTGCCTGATCAGCCCGCCCGCCGCCGGTCGCTCCCCTCGACCGTTCACCCGTCTTCGTCCGACCCAAGCCTCCCGCTTTAACCCGAAACCGGGCGGGATTCCCCTCCCCGGTGCCCCCGCGCCGCCTTGCCGCCGTCCCGCCCGCGGCACTCCCCTCTCAATGACCCCGCCCGAGCGCGGCCAGCCCCCCCCGCATTCGCGCACGCCCCCCCCCGACCGTCGGCCCGCACCGGCCACTCCGTCCGATCACCCAACGCTCCACTCCTTTACCCTCCCACCAGCCTCGCGCCCGCCCCACTCCGACTTCCCGCCAACGGATCTCATGTCACCAACTAATTTCAAAAACCGCACTCAATTCATTTCAGAAACCCTCCCGTCGTACCGATACTCCCCTCGGGCAATATCGGACAATCCAAACACATGGACTGTATAACTCTTCCAAATGAACCACCGCGAAACACCGTCTCTGCCGACGGGCGTATGCCGGGCACTGCACTGCTTATCACTCCTGCTGCTTCCCAACATCGCTCCGCTCGCAGCCCCGGCCTCGCCACGTCACCGCCACGACTTCGGGCACGGTGCCGACGGCCAGGAATATCCGCCCATGCCTTATCTGGCATTCGTTGGGGGCATCCCCCTCCGGGTGCAAAAGATCGCCAAGGTCGGCGGATTCTCACCAAAGCCCGTCGCCAGCGGCGCCCTCATTCCGTCGCTTGACAACAATGAATCCGCCATCGCCTTGGCTAACGCCGCCGCCGCTCAGTCGGCTAAGCTCGTCGTGGCCAACCCACCCAGCGGGCCCGCGCCCAAACCAAATTCCAGCGGCAAACGGCCTGCTGCAAAAAACCAGCCGTCATCGATTCTCCCTGATGATACTCGGCCCACCGTTAGTCCAGAAGACTTCCTGCCTTACTTCCAACTTCCCGGCTCCCGTCGACAAAACGGCGAGGTCAACGTGATCGTGCCACTCGGCGCGCTCACCGCTCCTCCCTCCGCTCCTTTGCCGCCGAGCACCGCCACCTACCGCCAAACGCCTTGATGCTCCCTCGTCGTTCGACTTCGCTTCGCCGCGCCGCCTTCCTCGCGCTCCTCACCCTCACCCCGTGGGTCGCCTCGCGCGCGGCCGAGGCGGCCGTCGCACCCTCGACTCCCGCACCCTCGACTCCCGCACCCTCCGCCTCACCCCAACCACCCCCGGCAGATCCTGCCGCCTCCCCAGCGGCCTCCCCACCAACCGCGCCCTCTCCCGCAGTTTTATCTGCCCCGGCCACGTCTAACCACGCGCCCAGCAAAGCCCCGGATACCCCCTCCAAAGCGGACTCCGCTCACCCCGCACCCACGCCTGAGCCCACACCCAGCGCACCCACACCCAGCGCACCCGCACCCACCGCACCCGCACCCAGCTCACCCGCACCCACCGCAGCCACGCCTGAGCCCACACCCGCACCCACACTCACGCCTCAGAGCACGTCCTCCTCTAGCCGCGCAGCGCCCGCGTCTCCGGTAAAAATGACCGCGCCTCACTTGGTCTCAAGCGAGCCAAGCCCCGCCCCAACCGCACCCTTCGCCGCGACCGCGCCAGCCGATCCTTCCCTCAGCGCACCCGCACCCAACCTTCCCCCCGTCCCCCCAACTCCCCACTCACCCGATCCCACCCACGCACCCACCGCCACCCTCACCCCAACGGATCACCCAACCACCCTCGCGCCCCTCCCTCTCTCCCCCGCCACCACCGCGCCCTCACCCACGCCCGAGCCCTCCGCCCCAACGTCCGCCGCGAGCGCCCACGCCGAGGCCTTGAGTTTGCTTAAAATCGGCCGCTCCCATACCGACAGCGGCAAATACGACTCCGCCGAAATCGCCTTCTATCAGGTGATCAAAAATCCCGCTACCACCCTCGCCAATACCAAGAGCGGCATCCTCGGCCTCGCCCGTATGCATCGCAAACAGGGCGCACTCACCAAGGCCGCTGCCATCTACGAGCGCTATCTCAAGGATTATCCCGGCGATGATCGCACCCCCGACGCCCTTTTGGAACTGGGCCGCACCCTCCGCGCTCTCGGCGTTCATAAAAGCGCCATCACTCGCTTCTACGCCGTCATCAATTCCACCCTCAAACTTCCCCCAGAGGGCTTCGAACACTACCAGGTCCTCACCAAGACCGCCCAATTCGAAATCGCCGAAACTCACTTCGAATCCGGCGACTTTACCGAAGCTGCCAAATTCTACAACCGTCTCAGTCTCCTCGACCTCGCACCCGACGATCGCGCCCGCGCCCAGTTCAAGGCCGGCTGCTCGACTCGATTGAAGGGCGACCTCCTCGGGGCCGTCGCCAAATTCCGCGCTTTTATCGAACAATCACCCGACGACGAAAACATCCCCGAGGCCCGCTACCTCCTCGCCGTCACTCTCCGCGATCTCAAACGCCCCGGGGAAGCACTCGCCGCCACCCTTGAGTTACTGCGCACCGAGCAGGCCAACCTCACCCAAGCCCCCAAACGCTGGGCCTACTGGCAGCGCCGCACCGGCAACCAACTCGCCAACGACTTCTTCGAATCCGGCAACATCCTCAACGCTCAAGCCATTTACACCGGTCTCATCGATCTCTCCCCAGAACCCACGTGGCGCCTCCCTTTATCTTACCAAATCGGCCTCTGCTACGAGCGCCTCGGCGCCCATGACCGTGCCCGCACCGCTTACCAGATCGTCGTCGACACCCTCACCAAAACCCCTTCCCCCGAATTGCCTGAACTCGCCCAAATGGCCGCTTGGCGCATCGAGCACCTCGGCTGGCGCGAGGGCGTTGAGAAAAAGGTCACCGCCTTTTTCTCAGGCGATAGCGCCCCGCCCCATCCTCTCCCCGCTCTGTCAACCTCACCGACCAGCACCCCTAAAGATCTTGCTCTCCCCTCAGCCCCTTCCTCTGCCCCCACCACCACCCTAACGCCCCGCGCCAGCGCGCCACCGCCGTCCAACCCTCCACCCTTCCCGGCCGCCACCTCCTTTCCACCTCGCTCCAGCCCCAGCTCCGCCGCTACCCTCAGCTCCAATCCCAGCTCCGCCGCGACCCTCAGCTCCACCCCGCCAAACCCAAACCCACCATGACCTACTCTGAGACGCTCATCGCCCACCAACTCCTCTGCGACGAAATCCACCAGAGCGCCCTCGATGAAAATCGCTTCATCCGCCAAAACCAATGCGCCCCTACCCCCGAGTTTCTGCTGCTAAAGCGCGCTTTGCTCCAACGACTCGATGCCTCCCTCTCCGCCTTGCGCGAGCTCCCCGCCGCCTCCGCCCGCACTCCCGCGGACCGCGCCCAACTCGAAAATAGTCGCGCCCGGATCTTGCAGATCCTCCAGCTCGATAAAGAAAACGAGCAACTCTTGCTCCGCTGTAGCCTCGCCCGCCAACACCCCACCCTCAGCACCGCCTCACCCGCTTCCGCCTCGATGCTGCAAAGAATCTACGCCCGCCGTTCCTAATCCCCACAGGCCCAGCTGCCGCAGCCGCTCGGCGCCACCCAATCCCACCATGAGCGCTAAATTCGCGGGCGGTTCGCCGGATTTCTGTGGTCACTCCTCGTGTGAATAATTGAGTGAGGGGCGGTGAGGGAATCGATATTTCCCATCAGCCCACCCACCAAAACAAGTTTTAGCACCGACGGGAAGAAACAGCTTTCTTTTCCCACCAACGACTTACAGTGGCTGTTTCTTAGAAATGGAAGGGAAGGGTGGCGCGGCTTATTTTTTGGCGGCGAGAAAGTGGACGAGGGCGGCGAAATCATCGAGTGAGAGGGCGTTGGCGAGCCCCTCGGGCATCATCGAAGTGGGGAGGTGTTTTTCCTCTTTGATGGCCGTGGTCAAGACGGTGGAGACGGTGCCGGTCATATCGCGGAGGACGATTTTATCGGACGTGGTCTCGGTGGCAAAACCGGTGCGGACGGAGCCGTCTTTCAAGGTGATCAGGACGGTTTGGAAGCCCTGGGAGATGGTATCGCTGGGGCGCAGGATGGCGGTGGCGATTTGGGCGGGGTTCATGATGGCGCCGATTTGGCCCATGTACGGCCCGAGCGCGGGACCCCCGGTTTTCAAGGCGTGGCAAGCGACGCAACCCTGTTGGGTGAAGAGCTCTTCGCCGCGGGCGTGGTCGGGTTTTATTTTATCGAGGCTGAGGATAATATCCTCGAGAGCGGTGGTGGCGACGGCGCCCTTTTGGGCGGCGATTTTGGCGAGATCGAGGAGGGGGGCTTTGGCGGTGCTGGCGGGCGTGAGTTCGCGGCTGCCGAGTTTGGCGAGGCCGAGGCGGTGGGAATCGTTGAGCTGGGCGAGGAGGTTGCGGTGGGCGGGGGTGGCGCGGGTGGTTTCCGCCTCGAGGGCGGCGGCGATTCGCGGGGAAGCGGACCAAGTGATTGGTTTGTAGTAAGGTCCGCGGCTGTCGGGCCGGGTGCTCCACCACCAGGAACCGTCAAAAGGCGCCTCTTGTTGGTAAAGTCGAGCGAGGCTGGTGAGCAGTTTGTTATGCAAGGCCTCGGGCATATCGGCGGTCAGGCGGGAGAGGAGTCCGTCGACGGCGGCATCGGTGTGGAGACTGGACAAGGCCCAGAGGGCGAGATCCTCGTTTTTTGTACCGACGGCGGCGAGGGCGGCGTCGACGGCGCGGAGGCGCATGAGAGCGTGGGCGGCGAGGTGGGGAAGGACGATGGCGGCGTTGGGGGTGGCGTGGCGGGGGGCGAAGGACGCGTTAAGATTCGCGAGACGAGGACCGGTGGAGGCGAAGAATTCGATGGAGACTTCTGGGGTACCGGTGGCCTGGGCGCGGGCGCTAAAGGAAACGGCGTCAGTGGGGACGAGGTAGGCGACGAGTGGCGGACCGCTCACGACGACGGTGGGACCGGCGGGCCCGCGCGGGCCTTTCTTGGCGGACTTAGGGGCGTCGGGGGTGTTGGTGGTTTCAGGGGGAAGGGGTATGGGTACGACGGCGGTGCCGATTGTTGGGGTGAGTGCGGTGAGATTGATCTGTTGGCCGCTGGCGAGGGTGAACTTCGCTTCGGTGAGGGCGATGTGCACGGAGGTGGCGGCGTCGTCGGTGGAGGCGAGATGGAAGCGCAGCTCATCGCCTGGTTTAGTGGGAAGGGAGACGCGGCTCTCGCGGTTGCCCTTCAAGGTATCTTTTTGAGTGAAGCGACTGTCCTCGCTCCCGGCAGGTTTGGTGAAAGGCACCGCGAGGAGGGCGGTGGCGGCTTGGGGATTGCCGAGGCGGCCGAGGGAGACGGTGGCGGCGGCGCGTTGGCGAGGTGAGCCGGTCTGCAAGGTAGTGACGAAAGGAGCGAGGGGGAGTTGCCGGTTTTTGAGGCGCGGGAGACGATCGGTGGCGGCGCGCAAGGCAAATTCGCGGAGGGCATCGTCCTGAGCGAAGGAGAGGAGTATGGAGGGATCGGACTCGAGTTGGGCGAAGGTAAAGAGTGCGGCGACGCGAGTGGCGAGGGGGAGAGCGGTGCGGCGGATGAGGGCGGTGAGGGTGGGTTTCGCGGCGGCGGCCTCGGAGGGGCGGGCGAGGATTTCTTGTTGCGCGTAGAAACGAGTGGTGGCGCTGGGGGAGGTGAGGAGTTCTGCGAGAGCGGGGAGCTTCGTGGAGGCGAGGTCGGGGAAGGCGCGGTGCGTCCAGCCCTGAGGGGTGAGGCGGGCGACGTAGCCCTTGCCGGGGTTGCCCTTGAAACCGGCGCCGTCCCACGCGCTGATGAACATTTGGCCGGAAGGGTCGACGTCGAGGTCGGTGACCTGGGAGATTTTGGCGAACTCCTCGACTTTTTGGGTGAAGGTGGGGCCGTCTGGGGCAATGCGGTGAAGGTAGATGGCATTGCGGCCCCAATCGGCCATGAGTGGTTGATCGTTATATTTTGCGGGCCAAGTGGGCTCTGAGAGGAAGTAGCCACCGACGCCGGAGCCGCCGCCGAGATCCTCGAGGGCGGGGAGGATTTCGGTGGAGAAATTTTTGAAGAGCCGAGGGTAACCGAATTCCGCGGACTGGATATGGTGGAGGAAACGGATATTCCAGCCGCCGCCGTCGTTGGTGTTGCCGCGCGTGAAGCAGTTCATGAACGGATCGATGGCGACGTCGTAGATATTGCGGGTGCCGGTGGTGTAGAGTTCGAGTTCGGTACCGTCGGGGCGAACGCGGGCGATGCCGCCGCCGAGGAGATTGAGCACGGTGCCATCGGTGCCGGTGGCGGCGTTGAAACCGAAATCGCCGACGGCGATATAAATCCAGCCGTCGATGCCCATGCGGATGCCGTTGGTGGAGTGATCGGTGCCGCGGTCGTTGATGGCCTTGGCGACGCAAATGCCCTCGACGAGGATTTTTGCGGGGCCGTCCGCGATGCCGTCGTGATCAGCGTCTTCGAGGACGGCGAGGTTCATACCGGTGGCCTTGCCATCGGGGCCGAAGTGAGTGTGGAGCACGTAGACGCGTGGGCCGATGGCGAGGAGTCCGCGGGGGTTGTCGATCGCGGCGAAAATTGTATGGCTATCAGCGATACCGTCGTGGTCGCGATCGAGGAGTTTGACGATGCGGCCCTTGCCGGGGCCTTTGCCGAGCGAGCCGTTGAGGTCGACGCCGGCATAAACCTCGCCCTGGGCAGAGACGGCGAGACAGGCGACGCACGGGGTGAGGTCTGGGCCGGAGAAACGGGTGAGAGTGAGGTCGGCGGGAACCGTATCAGCGGCGGTGATCGCGAGGGGGAGGCCGGCGAGGAGGAGGCTGAGAGCGAGGGAAGCGAGAGGTGGGCGGAGGAGTGGGTGGGACATACGGTGGGAGCGGTGGTGGGATTTTGGGTCGAGAGGCTGGCGGGTGGGAGAATTTCTGCGAGAAGGGTTCGCTGGCGAGAGTGCAGTGGGTCGGGTGGTGTGGGGGGAGCGTGTTCGAGGAAATCGCCGGTCAGAAATCTTGAACCCGCCTTGGGCAGTTAGGAGCTGAAGGGACTGCGACGCTGGTGGAATTCAGGGTTTGAGCAGGGAGAAAGGTGGGGACGGAGTCATTGGGGAGGGCGGGTGACGGAGGTTCCGCGCTGATTGCCGGGGGCTTTTTTTCTGATTGGCGCCGCCGTGGAGGGCGCCCCCGAGGCGGTGGCCGCGGTGGGCTCGGTGAGTGTGGGCGGGCCGAGGAGCCAGCCGAGTGAGGTGAGGAATTTATCGGACTCAATCAACGTGCGGGACTTGAAAGGCTCCTGATTGAAGAATCCATGGGGCTGGCCGTCGAAGAGTAACGTGTCGCAGCGAACGCCGGCGGCCTTCATCGTGGCTTGGAAACGCTCGACGGTGGCGACGGGGATGAGTTTGTCCTCGCGGCCGAGGAAGATGATGGTCGGGGGATCGTCGGCGGTGATGTTGTGGGCGGGGGAAAACGCGGCCACGCGATCGCCGACGCGGGCTTGGCCCCAGCCACCGGTGGGACCGTTGTCGAAGACGGGATTAAAGAGGACGAGGGCGGCGACGCGGGCGGAGACCTTGAAGTCGTCGGCGGGATCGTCCTGGCCCTCGACGAGACCGACAAAGGCGGCGAGGTGGCCACCGGCCGAGCCGCCGCCCGCGCCGATGCGTGCGGGGTCGATGCCGAGTTCGGCGGCGTGGGTGCGGACCCAGCGTATCGCGGACTTGGCGTCTTGGACGCAGACGAGGGGCGGGGCGTGGTCCTTTTTGTCGAGGAGGCGATATTCGACCTGCACGCAGACGAGACCGCGGGAGGCAAGGTAAGCGGATTGGGTGTTGAACTGGGTGGGTGTGCCGCCGGTCCAACCGCCGCCGTGAAAGAGGACGAGCGCGGGTCGCCGATCGGTGGGTTTGGCGGCGGGCGGTGAGACGACGAAGAGTTTCAGTGCCCGATCGCCGATCTGCTTGTAAATGTGGGCGGTGCCGATGGAAGTCTCAGCGAAAGCCGCCGACGCGGCGGGAGCGGACGCGGGGAGAGCGGTGATGGCGAGCGAGGTAAGGATCAAAGTGAGCAGCGACCGGCCAGGAACGCGGAGGCAGCGGCGCAGCGCGTAAAGGCGTGGGGCGGGAGAGCGTGGGGCGAGGGAGCGAGGGGCGAGAGGGCGAGGGGCGGGAGAGGGAGGGGCGGGGAAGCGAGGGGAAAGGAGCATAGGGAGAAGAGGAGTTGGGGTGGGCTTGGACCGCGGTGGACGGAGAGTCGGGTGACGCGAGCGCGTGAAGTAAATAGTTAATGAGGAAGCGGCGATCACGGTGTGGGCAGCATCGGCGCTCCTTTAATGGAAATGGCGATTCGTCGACGCTCGCCGCGACCGGGGAAACCGGGGGAAACACCCGCTGAGTTAGCGCACATGGGCTGGGGCCGTGGGGGTGATGGGAGAGAGGAGAGGAGCGACGGAGATGGGCTGGGGTAGGATTTTTCCAGAGCTGATTGGCGTGGCTTTGCGCGTTGCGATGGGCGGCTTGATTGTTGGCGGCGAAGCCAACGCCTGCTCGCAAAAATCTCGATGGGGGATGAGGGGAGGCCAGCGTGGGAGACTGGCGGCGAGCGGAACCAGAGGGAATGGGGCGGTGATAGCCGGCGCAGCCGTGTGATGCGTTTGCGAGCACGGCTACTTTAATCGTCAGCGAGGGAATGGGGCGTTGCTAGGCGGTGCAGCCGTGTGATGGAAATGGCGATTGCTTCGGTGGGTGTGCCACGTCTCGACCAGGTGAATCGTGCGATGTGTGCTGGTGTGATGGTAATGGCGATTGCTTCGGTGGGTGTGCCGCCGTAGTCGTCTTTCATGCAATTTGGAAACCTTGGGAGAAGCGGATCCGGGGCTCGGCAGGCGTTAGCGATCGATTTTGTGGCTCTGCTGAAGGCGCTCGCGGCGTGGAAATTTCCTGACGGTATTGAGGGAGTGGTCGCGATTGCGAACGGTGGGACGGTGCCGGGGGCGTTGGTGGCGCAACGGCTGGGGGTCGGGCTGAAGACGATCACGATGAGTTATCGGAATGATCTCGACGAGCCGGAGTTCGCGCTGCCGAAGCTGGTTTCGAGCGTGCCAAGCTTAGGCGATTGGCAGCGGGTGATCCTCGTTGATGACGTGTTTTTATCGGGCAAGAGCTTGGCCGCCGCTCGCGCCCAGCTGCCTGGCCGAGTGGAGATCATCCCCTTCGTGCTGGTTGGCGATGTCGATTTTGCGCTTTTTCGGCAGAGCGGTCAATCGGTGCACTGGCCGTGGAGCCACTGATGAGGACGGAGGCCGGCGGCTCGACCACCGAGATCGGATCAGGCGAGGCCGCGGTGGGGGAGTGGCGGGATGGATGGGAGGCACCTCAGGTTTTAGGGCCGTGGCTGAGTGGAAGAACACGCGTTGAAGGGTAACGGCTCAGGGTGGAAAAAGCTGTCGGTGAACGCGCACGTTACGCGAAGAAAGCAGAATTTTAGGCTGAACTCGGACTGCGGAGGGAGAGAGGGTAGCCTTCGCCCAAGGAGGAAAGCCGGGGATGTCCGCGAAAGTGGTCCGCACAGTCCCCTGTGCGGAAGGGGCGTCTCCTGACTCGGAGCCGCACTCCACCACCATCTCCCTCACGCCCACGACCGAGGTGTGCGGAAGGGGCGTCTCCTGACTCGTACCCGCACAGGGGACTGTGCGGACCACTATGGGCGGACCCCTTTGGTCACCGCGCCAGAGGTGATCGGTGCTCGTGATGGCGGGAATCGACCTGAGCAGTTACCAATCCTCTTGAAAAAACCAACTGCCCTTTCACCCAAGAAGCGCTTGGTCTCCACGCTCTACCCGCTAAGCTTTTTGACCATCGATCGGATCAACCGGATTCCCCTCTTTGTGCAGTTGCTGCGCGAGAATAAGGACGCGCAAATCTTTGCGACCCGATGAGAACTCTAACAAAATGTCGCTGAGATCATCGGCTCGGGCCCCATCCATTATCGGGAGTTTGGCGTCCATGCTGGTGAAAGCATTCGCCCATGGAGTCACCTCAATCGACATCCTGCTAGCACTTTTGTCGGTTTTGATTCGTTCGAAGGTTTACCCGAGGCTTGGGCTGGGTTAGCCGCTGGGCACTTTTCCACCGGCGGTAACATTCCCAAAATCGAAGATCCGCGGG
Source organism: Opitutus sp. GAS368 (assembly GCA_945903465.1). Lineage (GTDB taxonomy): Bacteria > Verrucomicrobiota > Verrucomicrobiia > Opitutales > Opitutaceae > ER46. Next base: position 8,616 of record CAMDOF010000064.1, on the reverse strand, counting down.
TGCGCTTTGTGCCCGGCTGGTTTCAGCAATCTCTCGACGGCTTTCTGCACAGTTTCAAACCCACTCACTACGTGGTGATAAACAACGATTCCGACCTATACTCATCCACTCTCTCCACCCTCACCAAGCTGGATAAAATTCTCGTGCCGGGAACCCTGATCTTCTTCGACGAGTTCGATGATGTTCAACCCGAGTTTCGAGCGTGGCAGGATTACCGCGCGGCTTATCTCAAAAAATTCCAGCTCCTCGCCGGCAATGATCGTTTTCGCACGGCCGTTTTTGAGGTGCTGTGACCCAAGCCTGTTAACCTCCGCCCGCCTGACCTCCCGCTGAAAATCGCCGCTGCGCTGCTTACGGCACCTCGTAAACCTCCACGAGGGCCTCCCCCGTCGCGTTGGCTATTCCAGAAATTTGGGCCGTGTAGCTGCGACCCGCCGGCAGCACGAGGGCGAGGGCCGCATCGCGACTCCCCGCGGGCAGCGGAAACGCGGCGACCGCGGCAAAAGTCGGGGCGAGTGTCGGCGCCCAGTTATCATTTTCGGCAATTTTCACCCCGGCGGAATCGTAAATTTCGAGCTTCGGGTCAGCGAGTACGTCGGTGACACCCAAGGCCACGAGCGCCGGACCGATCGCGCGGATTAACACGTCGCAAGTACCCGTTCCCGCCACGTAAAAACCAGCGATTAAAATATCCGGACCGATCCCAACGCGGTGCCGGGCGGAAAGATTAACGAGGCGGCCGGGACCGCCGCCGCCTTGGTCATAGCCTTCGATCAGGAGGGCGCCGGAGGAGGGACCGCTGACCTGCAGGGTGTGCGCGCCATCGATCGGGACGAGCAGGGCCGCATCGCGGCCGGCCGGCAGCAGCGGAAATGCGCCCAGCGCGGCCATGACCGGACCCAGTTCAGCCGGCCAGTCGTTGTTTTGATTGATTTTCACCAAGCCACGATAGAGCTCGAGGCGCGGATCGGTATGCACGGCGCTGATACCGAATTGCGCCAGAGTGGGCCCCGCGGAGCGGAGGAGAAGGTCACGACTGCCGCCGGCGACAAAGAAACCCACCGTGACCACTTTATTTAAACCCAAGTTGGTCCGCAGCGAGAGATTCGCCAACCACGCGGCCGGCGTCACCGTGAGCGGCACGGCCAGGCTCGTCGTCGCGCCAGCCCCATTCGCCATGACCACCGCGTAAAGGCCGGCGCGCGCAGGCGCGGCGTCAGCGACGACGTAGCTCGCCTCCGTCGCGCCCGCCAAGTCGCGACCATCAAGCCGCCATTGGTAGGTGAGTGGACCGGCGCCGGCGGCCTCGACCTTGAACGTCGCCCTGCCCGCCACCACGGCACGTTGCGCCACCGGCTGGAGGAGAATCACCGGAGGACGCACGGCACTCGGAAAGACGTGGCTGATCTCGACCTCGCAGCTCACCACCGGGCTCGCGACATAACCGGGCTTGCTCACGGAAAAGTTAAACCGGTACGCGCCGTTGGCCGTGCCCGGCGGCACTCGACTACGATAAACGATCTGCCCATTGGCCGCGCCGGGCGGGGCCGCGATCGCGGTGTTGACCAGCGGGTCGTACCCGGAAAGAGACCCGCCGCTCACGGCGCGACCCGCTTGGTCGGTCACGGCGACCGTGACCGTGACGTCTTGGTCCCAGTCAAGGCTGGTTGTATCCGAACTTAAGATACTCGAGATAAATAATGGCGTCGGGCGGGGTGCGGCGGTCGCTTCATTCGAAAATAGGGCGCTCGCTCCGAGGGTATTAAAGGCCGCGGCGCGATAAACGTAAACCGTGCCGGGGGCGACACTCGTATCCAGGTAAGCAGTCACATCTGGCCCCACCGTGCCGAGCGTTTCCCAGACGGTGGCGGCGACCGCCCGACGCTCGACCCGGAACCCGGTCTCGTTGTTGGCCTGATCCGTCCACCCGAGAGCGATCCCGCCGCCGGCGGCCGTCGCCCGGAGACCGCCGGGGGGAGCGGGCACCACGCCGGGACCGCTAAAATATAATTCAATCCCCTCGCGGATGGCCTGGGCCACGATCCGTTTGAAGCCGTTGTCTTGGAGCGCCGCATTATCCGGGACCGGTCGATCCATAAACGCCACTTCGATGATAATGGCGGGCCGGGTGGCGAGGCGATTTTCGCCATAATCGCCGTTGAAACCCTTGACCAAGCGGTCCGGCCAGGTCGACAGGTAGTCACGCCGAATCGCGGCGATCACACGGTTGTGCACGGCCTCGGCGAGGCGCTTGCTCTCGGCCCCGAAACCATTGGCGGTGTCGTAAAGGGTTTCGGTGCCGGTACCCCCGCCACCATTATTATGCAGACTCACCAGAATCTCGGCATTGATCGCATTGGCATAACGCGGACGCGAGCGGATGTCCTGATCGAGGTGGTTCAGATTCGGCTCATTCCACACGGCCGCATCCGCACCGAGCGCTTTGACATAATAACGCGCGGCCTCTTGCCATTGCGGGAACCCGCTCTCGCCGTTGCCGGCCGCTCGATCGAGCTGGCGCGTGGGGAAAACCTCCGCACCGGCCCCGCGCAGCTCCGCCGCCAGCAAGGTGATCATGTCGTGGTTGACGAAGTCCTCAACGATTCCCTGCCAGTAACCCCGCTGCAGGACCCAGGCGTTCGCCCCGTTGAGATAATAACCGTGGCCGGGACTAAGGGCGATCCGCCGAGGCAACCAGGCTTGGGTCGCCGGCGCCGCACCTGGGCTTTCCGGCGTCAGCAGAACCTGCGCCCGCGAGGCGGAACCGAGGGGATGCACGGCGACCGCCGGGACCGCCACCACCGGTACCTCCGCCTCCCCGTGGGCGCGCCCCGCCAGCAGGTGATGCAACGGGATACCCTCGATTTGCGTAAAAATTTCGAGCTCAAGACCGCGTGAGTTGAGCAGGTCACCCGCCGCGAGATGCACACGCCGGACAAACTGTTCACAGGCCAGCGTGCCGAGGCCCAGTTCGCGCAACTCGCGGCTGAAATCGAGCGTCAGCCGATTACCCGCCAGCACGACGGACCGCAGCCCCACCCCCCAAGGATTGTCCGCACCAAGCGCTAGTTGGAGACTCTCCCACAGACCCGCGGGAGCAGCCAAGAATGCCGGCGAAGGTTCCGGCGCACCTGCTGCCAGCGGGGCAGTTCCGAACAGGCTGCAGAGGGAAAGCAGCCCGGCGGGGGCCAGGGAGAACGAGCGCGAAAGAATCCACATACAGAAATTCCAATGAACAACGTCTGAGCGGCCGCGCGCCGTGGGGCAAGCCTGTGGCGGGTAAACAACGGGGTGACGTGGCGGCAGGATGGGGCCGGGCCGACCACGCTCAGGGACACGCGCGGTGGAAAAAATATTGATCCGGCGGCGATCGGTCGCTTGCTTCGCCAGCTCTCGCGGCATCTCGGGCGCGAGCCGCTTTTTTATCTTCACGGCGGACCCACGGGCCTCACCTCTCAGCCAACGAGCGTCCACCTCGACCGTGTCACCTCCCCCTACCTTCCATGAAACTTTTCACTCTGCTCAGAATCGGCGCAGCCTTGCTCGCACCCTCAGTTGCGCTGCCCACCGGCGCGGCCGCCGCGGCGCCGTCCGGCGTGATCACCGGCGTCGTCCTGAATCTCGCTACCAACGATCTCCTCGCAGGGGCCCGCCTCCAAGTCGAAGGCACCCCCGGTGAAACCAGCAGTGAACGCGGCGGGAGCTTTACTTTGGCCGCTCCGGCCGGACCGCGCACCCTCATCATCTCCTTTGCTGGTCTCGAGACTAAGCGCGTGGCCGTACTCGTACCCGCGGGCGGCGAGGTGGCCGTTGAAGTCAGCCTCACCGCTGCCATTTACCAACTCGATAAATTTACCGTGAGCGGGCTGCGCGAGGGACAAGCCTTGGCCATTCAATTACAAAGCCAGGCCGACCACGCCAAGACCGTGGCCGCGACGGATACCTTTGGCAACCCCGCCGCCAATCCCGGCGAACTCCTCATGCGTCTACCGGGCGTCGCGGTAAACTTCGTCTCGGGCGAGGCCGTGGAGATTTTTATGCGCGGAATGGGCACGAGCTTCATCTCGCTGATGACGGACGGCAATAACCTCGCCTCGTCAGTCGGGACCTCTTCCAGCCGCGATTTCCAACTGACGGCTCTCGATACGGGCAATATTGAATCCGCGGAAATTGTCCGCTCGCCGACCCCCGACATGCCTGCGAATGCGATCGCGGGTTATCTCAACCTCGTTTCCAAACGCGGTTTTGATCGGCGCGGCCGCCGTCTGGATCTGACGCTCGGCACGCGCTGGACCGATTTCTATGAGGGCAAGAGCCCGGCGAAAGATCGCGCCCAACTAGACCTCATCACCGTCAATTTTTCGGATGTTTACAGTGTGTTCGGCGGCAAGAGCAACCTCGGGGTCGCCTTCAATGTCAGCCATCGCTCGGCGCCGACATTGACGGACGCCGTGGGCGGCATCGGCGTGGCGGCGGCGGGAGCGGGGCATGTGTTGCCCAACGCGACGAACGGGCTCACGTCGCCGCTCTTGCGAGCGATGGGGTCGGGTGAAACCTATGCCCCCACGCACAAGCAGAATCTCGGGCTCAATCTGGATTACAAGCTGGGGGAACGTTCGTTCATTTACCTCCGAAATACTGGCAACCTCAACCTGACGCCGGAGGTCGCGAGCATTTATCGGCAGACCACGTCGACGACGGCCGCGGCCGCCAGTTACGAACCCGGCAGCACCTATGAGTGGCAGCGGGCGTTACCGATCGCGGGCTCGCGCTCCGAAGTTTTCTCGGGCCAGTCGCGAAAGAAAGCGACCACGTATGCGGCGTCGGCCGGACTGGAACATAAACTCGCAGGCGGGGCGGGGTTATTAACCTTCGATGCAAGCTTTTCGCGGGCGACGACGTGGTATCCAATAAATGCGGACATCATCGCGGAGGTGACCGGCGTCGGCTGGCAGATTGATCGGCGCAACCAACCCGCGTGGTATCCGGCGTTTACCCAGACGGCGGGACCCTCGATCTACGACGCGGCCAATTACACCCCACGCACCTATATCCGTCGCTCGTATCGGGCACCGGCGGAGCGCATCGGGCTGCGCGCGGATCTCAGGCGGAATCTCGCCACGGCGATTCCCGCTTATTGGAAAGTGGGGGCCCGCCACGAGCTGGATCGGCGGGAGCAGAATACTGATTTAGAAAACTACACCTTTACCGGAGCGCGCGGGATCACGCCATTTCTGGGGGTCCAATTCAAGCAAGCGGCCGGCCACTACGGCCCCTTCCCCTTTGTGCTCGCGCCCGGAGCGGGCGGCCCCCGCGATCTGGCGGAGCGACCGGACCTCTGGACCCAAACCGCGGCGGATGCCTACAACAGCGTCACGAGTTCGCTCTCCGGAGACGCGCGCTTCGAGGAGGTGATCGACTCGGTCTATGCGATGGGCGGGCTGACTTTGGGCGGGGTGCGCATTCTTGGGGGAGTACGTGCCGAACAAACCGAGAACACGGGGACGGCCTACCGTCGAAAGACCTCGGCGGCGGGCGGCACCACCTCGGTCACGACCTTGCCGCCCGCCCAGAATGCGGCGCGCGCCCGGGCCCAATTCGCGCTCGGGCAATTCACCACGACCGGTGATTATGTGAATGTATTTCCCGGCATTCACGTGGTGGCGGAGCCTTGGCGCCGGCTGCAACTACGCGCGAGTTATCACGCTGCCATCACGCGACCAGCCGTGGGCAGCTTGCTGCCGACCACCAACGTCAACGAAGATACGCGGATCATTACCGCTGGAAATCCAGAGCTGCGGCCCTACACCTCAGATAATTTTGAAGTGGCGGTGCAGAAATATTTTGAGCCCGTCGGGCTTTTCGAAGTCAGCGTGTTTCTGAAGGAAATTACGAACTACCCGCGGTCGATCGACACCGTGCTCGCGGGTGGCGCCGAGAACGGTTTCGAAGGGCAGTTTACCGGCTACACGCTGCGCCAGGTGCAAAATACCGGCGGTGCGCGCATTCGGGGCTTCGAGCTGAGCTACCAGCAGCAGTACACGTTTCTACCGGCTTTTTGGCGGGGCTTCGGCTCGTTTGCTAATTTCAGTTACACGCAAGCCGAGGGAGATTTCGGCACAACCACCTTTCAGCGACAACTCGCAAACCAACGCCCGCGCGTCGCCAATGCCGGCCTCTCTTACGTCGGCCGCGGCGCGCAATTACGTCTCCTCGGCAACTGGAATGGCCGCTACTACCGCAGCGGGGAAGGCAATGCCTCCGTGTACAGCGACCCCCGGCTGATCGTCGATTTCAAGGCCCAATACCGGATCAACCGGCGCTGCGAAGTCTATCTGGATGTCATGAATCTCACCAACGAGTTTAACCAAACCTTTGTGCGCGAGGGCGGCTTGAAATACAATTCTCAGAAGCAAGGCACGCTGTACGCGACCGGGCTGAAGCTCACGTATTAGGAGGCCGCGCATCCACTCACGCCCGGCACGCCAGCGCGCCGGCGCGTGACCGCGAGCCGACCAGGCCTGCCCCCCGATCATGCGCGCCGCTCGGGGAACGTCACCAGCGCAACTTGCGTCGCCCGATACCAGTGCCGGCCAGCCCCCGATCGTGCGCCCACTCGTGGACCCGTCCCCGTTATTCGCGACCAACCGTGTGAGGAGCAGCTCCAGCGCTATCCTGTCCTCCGCCATCCGTTCAAAAACTCGCCCGCAGCGATCGCGGGTTGCCAGGACCTTCCGCGCCCGCTTCCTTCCGACCATGGCTCCTCGCCTTTCTTCACTCCCCGCGTTGCTGGCTGAGATGGTCGCGGTGCCCAGCGTCAACCCGCTGGGCGATGCCGGCGGCTCGGTCTCGGGCGAGGCACGCATGGGGGCGTGGCTGGCCGACCACTTGCGGGCATTGGGCGCCGATGTGGAAACTCGCCTCCTCGCCCCGGGTCGCCCCAATATCATCGGTGTCTTCGAGCCACTCTCCCCAGCCAGCGCGACCATCGTATTCGCCCCTCATCTCGACACGGTCGGCGTCGCCGGAATGACGGTGCCTCCTTTTTCACTCACCCGCCGAGCCGGCCGCTTGCACGCTCGCGGCGCCTGCGACACCAAGGGCCCGACGGCGGCGTTACTCTGGGCCCTGCGCCGGTGGACGCGATCAGCGGAACGGCGGAAATGCGCGATTCGCTGGGTCGTCGCGGCGACTGCGGGGGAGGAAGAAGGGAGCGCGGGCGCGCAGGCATTGGTGGGAACCGGTTTCCGTGCCGACTTCGCCGTGGCTTTGGAGCCGACCGCGCTGCGCGTCGTGCACGCCGCAAAAGGCATCGTGCGCGCGTGGTTGGAAACTCGCGGCCGGGCTCATCACGGCGCGCAACCTACTCGGGGCGATAACGCCATTTATCACATGCTCCCGTTAGCTTTGGCCCTGCGTGACTCCGTCGCGCCGGAGTTCGCGGCGCGGCACCACCCCATTCTCGGTTCGGCGAGCCTCAACCTCGGAGTCATGTCGGGCGGGCAAGACCTGAATATCGTGCCCGATCTTTGTCGGGTCGGAGTGGATATCCGCTGGCATCCTGAACTCACGGAGGCCGAGGTCCTGCACCGCCTCCAAGCGGCGATCGCCCAGCATGCGCCCCGCGCCACCCTCCAAGTCCAACGCACCGCGCCGGCCTTTGTCACCGCGCGCACTCACCCGTGGGCCCAACGGCTGCGCCGCGCCGGTACGGGCTGGGCCCGCGCCGACTGGTTCTGCGATGCAAACATCTTCGCGGCCGCCGGTATTCCCGCCGTCGCTTTCGGACCAGGAAACATCGCCCAGGCCCACACCCACGATGAGTTTATCCGGGAACAAGATTTGGCAGACGGCGCCGAGGCTTTTTTACGATTCCTCACCCTGCCCGCCGCTCGGAAATAACGACCGCGCCAACCCCCGTGGACTCGGGGCCAGAGAGGTCCGCACCTCGCCACCCCGCTGGCCGCGGCGGTCAACCGCAGGATTTTAAATCCGAGCGTATCCTCGCCAGCCTCACCACCTCGCCACCCCGCTGGCCGCGGCGTTCACCCGCAGGATTTTGGGAGCAACCGATCGGCAGCATCCGGACTGACCCCATCGGATCTCCCCCCCCAGGGGTGGCTCCGTGGCACCACGCTCGGCGGCACGGCCCGCTGGGACCTCGCCAAGCGCACTTATTGGTCCACCGAGCCGAACCGCCAGGGCGGCAACGTCCGCAAGCTCTCCTATCAGCCCCCGCCCCAGAATCGGATTCTGGCCGTGACCGAAAGAAACCGGGTCAACGTTGCGCCCAAGCGATTAACAAATGAAGTTTCTTAGGAGGAGTGTCGCCGGTCCGTCGGATGGGCGACACTCTTGTCGCCCCTGCTGCATGGGAGCCCCCCCCACCAAAACAAGTTTTGGCCCCGACGGGAAGAAACAGATTTCTCTTCACACCAACGACTTACAGAAGCTGTTTCATGGGAGCGCGAGAGGGTGGGTGGTGGGGGAGCGAAGCACGCCTTCGCGACCACCATCGGCGACAGGAGTGTCGCCGGTCCGTCGGATGGGCGACACTCTTGTCGCCCCTGCTGCATGGGGCCTCCCCACTAAAACAAGTTTTTGCCCCGACGGGAA
>CAMDOF010000063.1 GCA_945903465.1 Opitutus sp. GAS368 | reverse complement strand
TGCACCGCAGAGACGGGACACCACGCAGAGGTCGGAGAAAGCATGAATCTATTTTGCACCACGCTTGGCCCGGAGATTATGGGATCACGGCCGCCATCATTGAGAAAAAAACGGCATCCGTTTTCAGGGAATAGCCCGACGCAGAACAGCCGAAGCTACACGCAACCGCGGCAAGAGCGTTCTAACCAGCGACGCCGCGCGGCGCAGTGAAGTGAAGTGCCCCGTGATCGCGAAGGATTCTTCGATCTACAGCTCATCGGTCAGCACGCGAGGCGTTTTAACGGCTTTGCCGACAAGAGCATCGCCCTATTCGCGCGCGGCAGTACGCGCGCATCTCCGAAGCGACCTGAGAAACCGCCGGGATAGGGTCGACCGCACCCTTCTGGCAAGAGCTCCCAACTTGGACGGCGTCAAGATTACCGACCGCAGTTGCTTTCTGGATACAATCCGTTTCTCCGCGAAGCGCCCAAAGAGAACGGCGGATACCCTCCGCTTACCTACACGTGGCGGTCAGGCGCATCGCCACCAGCGAAGCTACTGCAAAACAGCCTCACCAGGCCCCACTCAGTGCGTTGCTTCAGCCCGCAACGGTGCGTGAGCGTTTCGCGACGAATCAGTGATTACCACCGGTTCGTTGCCCCGGGTCCCCCGGCTGCCTCTTTTAAATCGCAGGCGCAGGCCATCCAGCCACAGGTAAACCACCGGTACTGTAAACAACGTGAGCAGTTGACTCACCGCTAATCCGCCCACGATCGCGATGCCCAACGGTCGACGCATTTCAACACCCTCGCCACTCGCCAGGACCAAAGGTAAAGCACCAAGCAAGGCTGCAAAATTCGTCATTAAAATTGGCCGCAACCGCAACTGGGCCGCTTCGAAGATCGCGACCCGCGGCGCGACGCCCTCTCGCCGTTCGGTCGCGATCGCAAAATCGATCATCAAAATGGCGTTTTTCATCACGATTCCAATCAGCAAAAAGAGCCCGAGCAACGCGATCAACGAGAACTCGGTACCAGTCATCCATAGCGCCAAAAGCGCCCCGAGGCCAGCGGAGGGCAGCGTGGAAATAATCGTGAGCGGATGAATCAAGCTTTCGTACAAAACCCCGAGCACCAGATAAACGGCGACCAGCACGCCAAGAATAAGCAGCGGTTGCGCCTGCATACTTTTCTGGAAACTGTGCGAGCTCCCCCCGACTGAAGTTTGAATATCCGTCGGCAACATTATCCTCGCCATGGCTCGCTGAATCGCCTCCAGCGCCTGCTCATTTGAAACGTCCGGAGCCAGCCCGAAACCGATATAATTAGATGCGAACTGGCTGCGGTGCCGCACCCGGTCGTCACTCATCGAGTACTCAAAGCTCGTGAAGGCGGCCAGCGGCACCTGCGACCCGTCAGCGGCAATCACTTGGACTTTATCCAGCACTGTGGCGTCCGCCGTATATTGCGGCTCAAGCTCCATGATGACGCGATACTGATTTAAGCGATCGTAGAGGGTGGCGATCTGTCTCTGGCTAAACGAGCTATTCAGCACTTGCGAAACCATCTGCATGTCCACGCCCAAGCGCCGCGCGGCCTCCCGATCGACCCTCAACATGACTCGCTGCGAACCATTATCGGAAATCGTGTCCACATCGACCAGCTCGGGTAAATCCTGCATCGCGACAGCGACCTTGGGGGCCCAGGTTTTCAGCAACGACAGTTCACTCGCCAGCAGGGTGAGATAAGAGGTCCCCGCACTCGAGGTGCGCGGCGTTTCCAAGTCCTGATCCACGTAAGAATAAAAAACCCCGCCAGCGACCGCGGGCGCCTCCGCCCGCATCCGATTAACCACATCTGTCGCGGATACTTTGCGCTCCGCCAAGGGCTTCAACCGAATCGTCATGCGCGAGTTCTGGAGGCCGCTAGTCCCACCGGAAGCGCCGATCACGTCCTGCACCGCCGGATCCGCCATCACGAGGCGACGATAAACCTCAATTTTCGGCTGCATCACCTGGTACGAGAAAGAATCATCCCCTCGGGCAAATCCTGACAGTTGCCCCGTATCTTGGGGAGGCAAAAAGCCCTTGGGAATGCGGATGTAGAGCGTAACATTCAGCGCGATCGTACCAACCATCACGATCAGCATGAGCGCGGAGTTCCGGAGCACCCAGCTGAGGGCCTCCCCGTAAGCTCGTTTCACCAACCCAAAAACCTGCTCCGTCAGCTGGCGAAAACGCGAGGGCGCGCGGGCGTTTTTCCCACTGAGAATTCGCGCGCACAAACTCGGCGTTAACGTTAGCGACACGGCGAGGGAGACGAGGATCGCCGCCGCCAGCGTAATCGAGAATTCACGAAAAAGTCGCTCGACAATTCCTCCCATGAACAAGATCGAAATGAAGACCGCGACGAGCGATAAATTCATCGCCATAAGCGTAAACCCAACCTCCTCTGATCCGCGCATCGCCGCGCGAAAAGGGGAAAGTCCACGCTCGATGTGACGCGAAATATTTTCGAGCACAACGATGGCGTCATCTACCACCAAGCCCGCGGCAACAATGAGGGCCATCAATGACAAATTATTAAGGGAGAAACCGTACAGGTACATGATCGCGAAGGTCCCAACGATCGAAACGGGAATGGCCAAGCACGGGATCAGCGCCGCCCGGAAACTTCCCAAAAAGAGGAACACCACGAGCATCACGAGCCCTGATGCGATCAGAAGGGTCTTCTGCGACTCGCGGAGCGTGGCGCGAATGCCGGGCGAACGATCCATCACCACCGCCAAACCGGCGTCGGCCGGCAGGAGCGCCCGCAATCCCGGCAACTGGCGATTGATAGCGTCGATCGTCGCAATAATATTGGCACCAGGTTGCCGGCTGATGTAAAGCAGCACCGCTGGTTTGTCGTTGTGAAAGCCGCTACTGTACCGGTCTTCCACGGAGTCAGTCACTTTGGCCACATCCCCCAAGCGGACCGGCGCCCCGTCTCGGTAGCGGATCACCAGCGGCAGATATTCATCCGCTTTCCGCAATTGACTGCTGACCGCCACTTCCCACTGACGATCGCCCGACTCCACGATCCCGCGCGGCTTCAAAGAATTGGTATTACTGATGGCCCGGCGAACTTCATCGAGGGCGATCCCGTGGTGGGAAAGCGCGTGCGGATTCAACTGCACCCGCACCGCCGGCAATGAGCTCCCACCTACCGCCACCTCCCCCACGCCGGAAATCTGCGAAATTTTTTGCGCCAAGATTGTCGCGGAGAGATCGTAGAGCGCCCCCGGAGCAAGGTTGGGCGAGCTTAATGCCAACGCCATGATTGGCGCCTGCGAGGGATTCGATTTCCGAAACGTGGGGCTACCTGGCATGCCCGCCGGCAATTGACCGCGGGCCGCATTAATTGCCGCCTGGACGTCACGCGCCGCCGAATCAATCTGACGACCAATGGCGAACTCCAGCGTCACGCTCGTCGATCCTTGGCGGCTCTCGGAATAAATCGACGTCACTCCTGCAATACTGCCGAGCGCCCTCTCCAAAGGGGCGGCCACGCTCGCCGCAATCGTCTCCGGCCCCGCGCCCGGCAAAGACGCGCTCACCCGAATGGAGGGGAAATCCACTTGGGGCAAAGGTGAGACTGGTAAGAGCGCATAAGCGAGCGCGCCTACCAGGACGAGTGCGACCGCAATTAGAGAACTCGCCACCGGACGGCGGACAAAAGGGCGTGAAAGATTCATCGGCAGCTCCGGACCGCGGTGAGCAAGTCGCGGTCATCATCCCCCGCACCGCTTGCCCCAGCGCCGGTCACGCCGGTACGCGCCCTCGCCCGAGTCATCGCCGCGGCCAATCTCCGGACCGTTCCAGTCCAACCCCGGGGCCTCACCGCGCGCCCTCCCATTTACCACTCGCGACCCGTCGTGACTTTGTTTTTACCCGTTGCCCCAAGCGGTCGAAGAAGAGGTACACAACCGGCGTCGTAAAAAGGGTCAACACTTGGCTCACCAGCAGGCCGCCGACCATCACCAACCCCAGCGGTTGTCGTAGCTCCGCCCCCGAGCCTGAGGAGAGCATCAAGGGCAAAGCCCCAAAAAGCGCCGCCAGCGTGGTCATAAGAATCGGCCTAAAGCGCAACAACGCCGCTTGGTGGATCGCCTCGCGCGGGGCCAATCCTTCCTGCCGCGCCGCCTCAAGGGCAAAGTCCACCATCATAATGCCGTTTTTCTTCACCAAACCGATGAGCAGAATAATCCCGATAATCGCAATCATATCAAGCGGGCGTCCCGTCAGCCATAGAGCCAGCAAAGCCCCGACAGTCGCCGAGGGCAGCGTGGAGAGAATCGTAATCGGATGGATAATACTTTCGTATAAAATCCCCAGCACAATATACATCGTAACGACCGCCGCTAAAATCAGCAACAAGGTACTGGCGAGGGAGGACCGGAAAGCCTGCGCCGCTCCTTGAAAACGCATCTCAATGGCCGCCGGTAATTCCGCTTCTTTCGCCACGCGCTCAATCGCCGAAACGGCATCACCGAGCGAGGCGCCCTTGCCCAGATTAAAAGAGATCGTCACCGCTGGGAACTGGCCGACATGGCTGATGAGCAATGCCGTCGGTCGCTCACTCACGCGCGCCACGCTCGAAAGCGGCACAGGCTTACCCGTCCGGCTGCGGACGAAAATATTCATCAGCCCAGCTGGCCCCACCGCCAACTGGGGATCTACTTCCAGCACGACCCGATACTGGCTCGCCTGCGTAAACAACGTGGAAACCTGCCGCTGACCAAACGCACTGTAGAGCGCATCATCAATATCTGCGATCGTCACACCCAGGCGACTCGCCGCATCGCGATCAATCTCGAGATAAGCCTGGAGACCTTGATTTTGCAGATCGCTCGCCACGTCCTCCAGCACGGTCAAGCGCTGCAGCTCGCCGACCAACTTCACAACCCACTCGTGCAATAGGGTTTCGTCAGGGCACGTCAGCGTAAACTGAAACTGCGTCCGGCTCACGCGGTCCTCAATGGTGAGTTCCTGCACCGGTTGCAGGTACAACGTGATCCCCGCGACCTCGCGCGTGCTCTCTCTCAGTCGCTCGATAATCGCCGAGGCGGACTCGAGACGATCGGAGTGAGGCTTGAGATTGATCAACATGCGCCCGCTATTGAGGGTCGTATTGGTCCCATCCACGCCGATGAACGACGATAACGTCAGCACCGCCGGATCGGCGAGAATTTTGGCCGCCAGCGCCTGCTGCCTCTCCGCCATCGCCGGAAAAGAGATCGACTGGGGCGCCTCCGTCACCGCCTGAATCGCAGCATTATCCTGCAAGGGGAAAAACCCTTTGGGTACCAAAACGTAGAGCCAGACCGTGAGGGCAAGCGTTCCCAACGTGACTAACAACGTCAGCCCTTGGTGCCGCAGCACCCAGTCCAGCCAAATGCCATAGCGCTTAATCACCGCGTCGAGCATACTCGGTCGCGACTCGTGATGCCCGGGCGCCGAGGACAGCATCCGCGCGCACATCATCGGAGTGAGGGTCAAAGAAACCACGAGTGAAATCAAAATCGACACCGCTAGGGTGATCGCAAACTCATGGAAGAGCCGCCCCACCACATCGCCCATAAACAGCAGTGGAATCAGTACGGCGATCAGCGAGAGAGTCAGCGAGACGAGCGTGAATCCAATCTGCGCGGCTCCCTTCAACGCCGCCTCCATCGGGGGGATCCCTTGCTCGCGATACCGCGCAATATTTTCCAGCATCACGATCGCATCGTCGACGACAAAACCCGTCGCAATCGTCAGCGCCATCAGCGTCAAAATATTCAGCGAAAAGCCCGCCAAATACATCACCCCAAACGTACCCACGAGCGAGAGCGGCACGGCAATACTGGGAATAATCGTCGCCGCGAAATTACGCAGAAAAAGAAACGTCACAAAAACGACCAGTCCGACCGCGAAAATCAACTCGTGCTGCACGGAGCGGATCGAGGCTCGGATGCTTTGCGTACGATCGGTCAGCAACGTCATTTCTACCGCCGCCGGCAGATTGGCGGAAAGTTGCGGGAGGAGCGCCTGCACCCGGTCCACCACTTCAATCACGTTGGCACCCGATTGACGCTGAACGTTGACCAGAACGGCCGGCAAATTATCCGCCCAAGCCGAAAGCCGGCGATCCTCAGCGGCATTCTCGATCCGCGCGACATCGCCCAGCCGGAGCGGCGAACCATCACGCCAAGCGATGACCAAGTTGCGATATTCGTCTACGGAACGTAGCTGGTCGTTCGCATCCATGAGGACGGTGCGCACCGGACCGTCGAGACTTCCTTTGGGCCCGTTAACACTGGCCGCGCCAATCGCGGAACGTACATCCGCCAAGCTGAGACCGCGCTGCGCGAGTTCGCCGGGGTTAATCTGCACCCGCACAGCGGGCCGCTGCCCGCCCGCGAGACTCACCATACCCACGCCGGGAATCTGCGCCAGTTTCTGAGCGATGCGCGTATCCACTAAATCGTACACTTGGGGCAGCGGCATGCTGCCCGACGTTACCGCGAGAGTAAGAATGGGCGTATCCGCAGGGTTGACTTTGCGATAAATGGGGGGTGCGGGCAGGTCATTTGGCAAGAGATTGGACGCTGCATTGATGGCGGCTTGGACCTCCTGCTCAGCTACCCCCATCGAAACTTCGAGCGAAAACTGCAGCGTGATCACTGACGCCCCCCCCGAGCTCGTCGATGATAACTGATTCACCCCCGGAATCTGCCCGAAGCGCCGTTCCAGCGGAGCAGTGATCGCACTCGCCGTCACGTTAGGGCTGGAGCCCGGGTAAAATGTAAAAACCTGAATCGTGGGGTATTCGACCTGCGGCAGTGCCGCCACTGGCAGGAGCCGGTAGGCCATGATCCCCGTCAGCAGCAGCGCGACCATCAGCAAACTGGTCGCCACTGGCCGTAAAATGAAGACGCGTGAAGGACTCATTTATCCTTCTTCCCCGCTTTCTCACCCTTACCTTTTTTTTCTCCTTTACCGCCTTTCTCACCTTTGACCGGTTCAGCCCCAATCGGGACCACGCTGCGCCCCTCCCTTAAGCGATCGAATCCCTCCAAAACGACCGATTCACCGCCTTCCAGGCCTTTGAGGACCGCTTGATTAACGCCATCGATCGGACCCAAAACCACATCGCGAATCGTGGCTTCCTGCTTCTCGTTAATCAGGAAAACATAGGAGCCCCGCGAGCCGTACTGCACGGCCGCCGCCGGCACCACCACGGCATTGACCAACGTGCGGACCCGTAACCGGATATTCACAAATTGATTCGGAAAAAGTTTCTCATCGGCATTGGTGAATTCTGCCTTCAAGCGAAGAGTCCCCGTCGCCAGATCAATCTGATTATCCACCGTTTTGAGCACCCCCGTCGCCACGCGGGTTTGCTCGCTCCGATCCCACGCTTCCACCTCGAGTTGCTCGCCCGCTCGCATGGGCGCCACGACTTTGGGAAGATCGATTTCCGGCACCGTAAACACCACTGAAATCGGGCGCATCTGAGTAAGGACGACCAGCCCGACCGCATCGCTCGGCCGCACCAAGTTGCCGACGTCAATCTGCCGAAGACCGAGCCGGCCCGGAATGGGCGCCTCCACTTTAGTGTAGGCGAGTTGCCGCCGCGCATCATCGACCTGCGCCTGATCTGCCGCGACCGCACCCTCCCGCTCTACCACCAATGATTGTTGCGCTTCCAACTGCTGCTGCGTCACGAGCGTTTGCGCGTGCAATTGTTTGAACCGCACCAAGTCAGCCCGCGCCGTTGCCAACTGCGACAAGTTCTGCCGCTGGCTCCCCTCCACTTGATTCAAGCGTATCTTGAAAGGCAACGGATCGATCTCTGCCAACACCTGCCCCTTCGTCACTTCCTGCCCCTCTTCGAAAAGCACGCGGAGTAATTGTCCTTCCACGCGACTGCGGACGGCGACGGTGTTTAAAGGTGCTACCGTGCCAATCGCCCGCAAGCGCACCACCAAGTCTTGGCGGAGCACCGGGACCGCCCGCACCGGAGTCGGCGGCGCTCCTTTGCCCCGCGAACGATACATACTCCCCGTAGCTGTCGCCTTGGGGGGCTCCGCTTGGAAGCCGAAATACCAAATGGCCACGCCAAAGATGACCGCGACGACACTAAGAAGAAACCAGCGGTTACGAGAAGGGGGAAGAGGAGGCATAGATTAAATTTCTGGCGAAGAAGCAAACGCCCCGCCGCGCACGTTTCGACAGACGACCACGACTGGCCAACCGTTGCTAGAGTTTTCGATAACTTCGAAAAAAAACCGCGCGCAACCCCATCCGCCCACCCGCGCGGCTTGCTCGCCGATTAGCCTGATCTTTAGAGACCCTCCCTCACGCCCGGCACCTTGCCCGATCGCGGCCGGCCCGAGGGCAGCGCGCACTGCCGCCATCGGCCCTTTCTGAGCCACTGCGTTTAAACCTTCTGCCGCGCTCGCACCGCCAGGAGCTGTCGAGCAACGCGGACGGCATTTCCGAAACTCGTGACGCGGGCGGAACCTTGCCCCGCGATCCCAAACGCCGTGCCGTGATCCGGACTCGTGCGCACGTGCGGCAAGCCCAGCGTCACATTAACCGCCTCGTCAAAGTCGATCACTTTCAACGGGGCAAGCCCTTGGTCATGATACATCGCCACGACCACATCAAACTCCCCGCGCAAAGCCCGCGCGAACAACGTGTCGCCCGGCTGGCACCGCGACAACCCAGGGTAGCGAATGCGCAGTTGGTCCAGCGCCGGATCAAGACGCTGCCGCTCCTCCGAGCCGAGCAAACCCTCCTCCCCCGCGTGCGGATTCAAGCCGCAGACACCAATCCGTGGCTGCGCCAACCCTTCCGACCGCGCGAGCGCATCCGCCGCCGCCACCGTGCGTTGCAGCAAGCGAGGTGTAATCCGTTTGGCCACCTGAGCCAGCGGGAGGTGCCAAGTCGCCAACACCACGCGCAAACGCCCCCCGCAAAAAGCCATCACCGGTTCCCCGCCCCAACGCGCCGCGAAAAATTCCGTTTGACCAGGAAACCCATACCCGATGCGCGCCAATTCCGCTTTGCTCACCGGTCCGGTCACGACCCCGGCAAATTCACCGGCCAGACAGCCCGCCGCCGCCCGCTCCATCGCGGCCCAAGCGACGAGCGCACCTTCCCCACTGGGCCGCCCTGGCACCGCCATAAACCTCGGCAGACCCACCGCGATTTTGTCCGCCCGCGTCTTCAATCCGGCCAACCATCGCGCCGGCCCAATCACCGCCACGTCCCCGGCCGCCCGCCGGTGATGCGCGAGCCACGACGCAATAATTTCTGGGCCGACGCCGGCCGGATCCCCGCAAGTAAACGCGAGCTTGCCCACGGCTTTTTTTTGCAAAGCAACCGCCCCCGCTCGCCGCCCGCTGCCCCAACGATCGCTCATCTTACCCGGCCTAGCGTCTTCCCTTTTCACTCGGCTGCCCCCGACTCGGCCAGCCGCCGCACCCGCGCAAATCCGCGTTTACCCTGAGTAAAAAACTGGAGAAACCGCTCGACTTCCGGTGCGTGCCCGGCGTTCGCCGCCAAGAGTTGCGCCGCCACCTCCCGAATATTTCCCGGCGTAAAATAAACGTCCCGATAAGCTTCCTTCAGCGCGCCAATCAATGCCCGACTCAACCCGCGCCGGCGGAGCCCCACGGCGTTTAACCCAATCACGGCGTCGCGTTCCGCCACCATCGTAAACGGCGGCACGTCCCGCGTAATCGACGCATGGCCCGCCACCATCACACTCCCGCCAATCCGACAGAATTGGTGCACCGCCGCCCCTCCTCCGAGAAACGTCTGCTCACCCACACTCACGTGCCCCGCCAATAACGCACCATTGGCCATAACGACCCGCTCCGCCAGCTCGCAATCGTGCGCCACGTGGCTCGCCGCCATCAAAAAACAACTCTCGCCAATTACCGTGACTTTCCCCTCGTAAATCGACCGATTCACCGTCACGTGCTCCCGCAGCACCGTCCCCGCGCCAATCCTGACCCCCGTGACCATCGCCCGATTAAACGCGAGATACTGCGGATCGCCCCCAATGACGGCAAATGGATGCACCACCACGCGATCACCCAGCACGCAATGCCGCGTCACGACCGCATAGGCCATAATTTCACAGTCCGCGCCCAATTGAGCGCCCGGTTCAACGAGGGCGGTAGGATGAATATTCGTGGACACAGATCAGGGAACGTTACGCGCACGTCGCGGCGTCAAGGGCGCACCCCGATCAGCCGGGAGCTCCATTTGAGTGTCTTTCAAGAGGTCGTAATTCTTCAGCAACCGCATCACCTGAAGGGTGTCACTTTTATTATAATTCTGGTTGATTTCAATCTTCGCCAAAAGGTCGAGCAACATGGAACGAAACGAAATAATCGCATCCACCCCATGCTCCTTTAATAGAGCGACGCTCTGCGAGCGAAAGGGCTCCGCGGTCGGCAAGCTCGGCAACACCAATATCTTCGTCAACGCGCCCGCCGCGCCTCCGCCCGCCTCGCTCGGAAATAATCGCGCCGCTTCTTTAAGGACGTTTTCCTGAAGAAATCCAAAAATCTCCGGACTGCTCTTCAACATATTCGGGGTGAATACGCCCGTGTGCCAGCCCTTGACCGCCACAATGGCTTTTTGGACAAAGGGCAACTCCGTCGGAAATAGGAAAAAATCCGGCGGGCGCGCGTCCCGCCGCCAAAGTGGATTATAGACAATCAAATCGATCTCTTCTTCCGCAATTTTGCGACGGGCTGAGACTTGGTACTTGCGCGCTTGCCGCACGAGAAAGCCGTTTTGCTCGAAGTACTCGCGCACAATTCCTTCGTCGATGGCAGACATGGTCGGTTTTAGGTTTTCAGGTAAACGGTGGGCGGGGCCCGGCGAGGCTCGGCCCGCTGGCCACCGCCAGACGCAGATCCTTGCATCGGGCCCTCGCGAAGCCTGCGCAAGCCAATCTCATTTCAGGTCGCTCCCACTTCACGGCAACTCGCCGCCACCAGATCCAGCGGCACGGCGTCCGCCGTCGTGGCTTCACCCATCCGCTGCAATACCACAAACCGCAGGCCCCCCGCGCGAACTTTCTTATCCCGCGTCATCGCCTCATGCAAATCAGCCCAAGCCAGCGGCGCTCGCAACTGCGTCGGCAAATGATGCGCCGCGATCACCCGCTCAATTCGCCCCACCGACTCGGCCGTGATGAATCCCATTTTATGCGACAACCGCGCGGCCGCGACCAGTCCGATCGCGACGGCCTCACCGTGCAGATACTCTCCATAACCAGCCGCATTCTCGATCGCATGACCAAACGTGTGCCCGAGGTTGAGGAGGGCGCGCCCACCCGATTTCGCCGTCTCCCGTTCATCGGCCTCGACGATGCCCGCCTTAATCGCACAACACCGCCGAATCACCCCCGGCAACTCGACCCGCCCCGCCGTCATCGGACTAACGGCCAACATTTCAAAAAGCGCCTCATCGCCAAGCAGCCCGTATTTGATGACTTCAGCCATACCCGCCGCGAACTCCCTCGCCGGCAGCGTGCCCAACAGCGCCGTCGCAATAAAGACGGCTCGCGGCTGGTGAAACGATCCCACAAGATTTTTCCCCGCGGCGCTGTTGATCCCCGTTTTCCCTCCCACTGAGCTATCCACCATCGCCAATAAGGTTGTCGGCACCTGGTAAAAATCCACCCCCCGCAACCACGTGGCGGCGGCAAAGCCCCCCAGGTCTCCCACGACCCCGCCACCCACGGCGAAGAGGACCCCGCCCCGATCGAGTTTACTCCCAGCCATAAAATCCCATACTTGGCCGACCCCCGCCAACGACTTGGCCGTTTCCCCCGGCCTCACCGCCAACACGGGCGCATCGCCCATCATCGCCTTGATCGCCCCACCTTGCGCGCGAGCCACCGTCGCATCTGTCAGCACCGCCACCCGCCGGCCTTGCGACCGTAAACGCGTTACCTCTGCACTCACCTGCGCAGCCAAGTTCTCCCCAAAATAGAGGGAATACGAGCGCTCACCTAAACTCACCCGAAGGGAATCGACCATGCTCGGTTAAACGCCGCCGTCGGCGTGACGTCGAGGAGAAGTTAAGCCACCGGCCACCTTCGCGCCCACCGGGATTTATATTGAATTCTCAAGAGCGCGCCTGCCTTGATCCTCTGACTTCAGCATTCCTCACGCCCAACCCAAAGGAAGCGTTTTGAATCGTCAGCCTCATTCCAACTTAATTTCCCTATGTTTCGGCCTGACTTAAATCTCCAGTTCCCCGCCCGCGGTCTCGAACGCCTCGGCCGCCACCTCCGCGCCTTCAGCCTGACCGCACCGCTCCTTTACCTCACCACCAGTCTCGCCGCCGTGGCCCCGGCCGTCCGCGCGGATCCGACCAGCGCGTCGGCTTCCGCCGAGGCGATCGTACTGTCGCCTTTTGAGGTCAACGCAACCGATGACAAGGGCTATGCCGCCTCTTCCGCGCTCGCCGGCACGCGCACCAACGAGAAACTCGCCAACCTCCCCAATTCGATTTCGGTCTTCACGGCCGATCTCATGAGCGATCTCGCTCTCAACGATTTCTTCGGAGCGGTGGAGTTTGCCGTCGGCGCGGAAAATATTTTTAATGACACTGGCACGATCGGCGCCCCCGTGGGCTCCCGCTCCGGTAACCAAATCAGTTTCCGCGGCATTCCTTCACTCCGCCAATTGCGTGATGGTTTCGTCTGGTTTCTCCCGGAGGACGCCTACAACACCGAGCGAATCGAATTTGCGCGCGGGCCCGGCGGTCTCGCCTACGGCGATGTCGACCCCACCGGCATCATCAATATCGCCACTAAACGCGCCAACTTCCGGCGACGCGCCAGTGCCACCGTCCGCTACGACAACTTCGGGACCCAACGTTTCTCGGTTGATATTAACCAGCCCATCCAATCGCGCCTCGCGCTCCGGTTTAACGCGCTCAACTCCGAAGTCGAACAGTTCCGCCAACGCGCCAATCGGGACTTCCGCGGTTACGCCGGCGCTCTGCGCTGGGAGCCATTCGTCCATCGTCGCACGCAAATCGATCTCAACTTCGAGCGCGGTCACACGCGCAACAATCAGAGCACTCTTCATCTCAACGATGCCGTGAAGCCTTATGTCCGCGGGTCCGGCACCAACGGCGCCGATGCCGATCCGATCGCCGCCGGTATCCAAGTTAACGGCGTCGGGATGCGCCGCATCGCCGCCCCCGGTAGCACTCATACGTACTTCGATTTCAACGGCGCCCTCTACGATATGCAGTCCACGGCCACGACGACGTTCCGAAACTCTGTCACCCTCACCGCCGCTGCTAACGCGACCGGCCTCGACCCGCAAAATCCTCTGCGCATTCCTCTCGTCACGATTCCTTATAACATCATCCCCGATGGCGAAGACTGGAGCGGGCCCGATAATCGCCACGATAGCGATTTCTACGCCTACAATCTCGAACTCGCCCACTCGGTCGGCCCGCATCTCCGCCTACTATTTGCCCACAACGGCCAGACCGACGCCACCACTCGGATTCAAACCTACTCCTCCGCCGGCGCCCTTGGCATCAACTCCCGGGCCGTCTTCATCGATGTCAACCGCGTCTTGCCCCACCCTTCCCTTCCGAACACCACCACGCCTAACCCTCGATTCGAGCAGCTTTTCCTCGCCTACGCCCCCACCTACACCACCGATGGCAACAAGGCGGCCGGCTGGCGCACGTCCGCAGTTTTTGACACCAAACTCCCGTTCTGGAATTCCTCGATCCGCGCGGTCGCTGGCGCCAATTACCGCCACGAACGCAATTACCTCGATACCTACTCCTTCGCCATGGCAAAAGAGGAAATTGCCCGCCGCGGTCTCACCGGCGCCGCCGCCACTTATGCGAATAATGGGGTCAACCCCATCCACTACCTGGCCGACGGCAACAGCGACGAAGCGCTCCGCCTGCGCGTCGCGCCGGGCGTCACGACGTTCTACCGCAGCGGCACCGGTAATACGCGCTTCGACCAGACGCTCGGATCAGCTAATCTCACCACCCTCGGATCCTTTTTCAGCGAGCGCCTGCGCACCAGCACCGGCCTCAGTCGCGAATACTTCCGCCAAAATCGCAGTCGCGCCGTCATCACCGTGCCAGCCACCGGAGAGACCCAGCTGGTTGATCTCACTGGCCAACCCATCGCCAATCCTGCCGGCTATAACATCCCGGTAGAACCGTTCAACCGCACTTACGCCACCAACCAAACTTATGGCGGGGTCTTCCGCGTCCTGCCTTGGCTCGCCTTCGCCGCTGGCTACTTCGAATCTTCCCTGTTCACCGATAGCGTCAGCTTCGAACTCGGGGGTCGACCCCGCCTCCCGCGTACAGGCGAAGGGCGCGAGTTCAGCCTCCGATTCAATTTATGGGCCGACCGGATCAACGCCACCCTCACCCGGTTTCAAACCACCGCTGAAAACAACGCTCTCGGCCTCAGTGCCGCCGCGCAGACTGAGCTCAATGCGCTCCTCCCCGCCGGTCAGCGTCTGCTCGGGACCGGCGATTATCGCGATCAATCAACCTCCGGCTGGGAATTTGAACTGCAATCCAACGTCACCCGCCAGTGGACAGTGCGCGCCACCTACTCCATGAACCGCGTGATCTTCGGCCGTTTCTTTCCGCTCGTCCGTCCCTATCTCGCCAGCGCCCGCACCGCAGCCCAAGCTCAAGGCCTCAACCCCGACAACGCCACCAGCATTACCCAGCAACTCCTCGACGATACCGAGGGCGCCGTCCGCGCCGTCCGGCGCGAGACCGCCAACCTGACGACGCGTTACAGCTTTACCGAGGGCCGTTTCAAGGGTTTCGCCGTCGGCCTATCCACCCGCTACGCGCTCGGTAAGGCCCGCAGTGCTCTCTCCTCTGGCGGGCAAGTCATCCTTCCCGCCACCAAAACCGACAGCACCATTTTAGTAAATCCGTTCGTCACCTACCGACGTAAATTTTTCGGCCGTAGCTGGACCACCCAACTCAACGTGAACAACATTTTCAATCTCCACTCTGATCAAGGCAATAGCTACACGTGGCCTCGCTTCACGGAACCCCGCCAATTTATCACCACTGTTACGATGGAATGGTAAAGCCATAGAGGGGCGCTCTTATATCCAGATCGCCCAAAGCCTCTGGCGCCCGCATCCCGATTAGCCAAGGTCCCCCCCCCTCCCCTGAGTTACTGACCAACGGCCACTCCGCTGGATAAAAATCCCCTCGACCCCAGCGCCGCATCAGTCGTCGCGACAGCGGCCTCCTTCCAGCGAAAAGCCGCCATGGCTCGCAACTCGCGCACGAAAATTTCGTCGCCGCACACCGCCAGATGCGCCCACGTGTCCTCTTCCGCCACCTTCCGCTGATCAAGCAGTTCGAACCCCTTCGGGTCGGCTTTGATTAACAAGAGGATGCCGCGCTCATCTAACGCGAGGATGCGATCGCCTTGCGCAACCATGCTGACGTACTTGCCGAATGAATCCGAACTCCATACCCGCGTACCCGTTTTTAGATCAATACACGTGAATCGCTGGTTGCCCATGTGCAGGTACGCATAGCCGCCAATGACAATCGGCGAGGACATGTAGCCTTGAGCATTGTTACTCCACGCTTCGCGCACGTTGATCGCTGCATCTGCTTTCGCAATCGTGAACAGCCAACTCCGATTCTGATAACTACTGGTAAAAACCGCATCGCCGAAAATCGTGGGCGTCAAAATATTCATACCGCGAAAAGAGGGCACAGGCTGCGTCCACCCCACGACTCCGGACTCCGGATCAATCCCCGCCAACTGTTCGCGCGATTGCACGACCAACTGCCGTTGACCGAGCAGTGTCGCCAGGACCGGCGATGAGAACGCTCCCGAAGAACCCGCCCCTCCTTTTCCCGGCAAAGAGCGCCACACAATTTCACCCGTCGCCTGCTTCAGTTTCACCGTAGAATTCGCCGCCTGAATAAAAATCGCGTCCCCGTCCAACAAGGGCGAACAGACCAGTCCGAAATCAGGCACGCCGGTCCCAAACTGTTTCGCAAAATCCACTCGCCACCGCTCCTGCCCGGTGCGCGCGTCCATCGCGACGAGGACGTCTTTCATCCCTGCCACAAAAACCAACTCTCCATTGGTCGCCGGAGTGGCCCGCATCCAATCGCCACGGGACTTCGCGTAAAATGGCACCGACATCGCCCCCGCCCAGCCGTGGCGCCAGACCTCCCGCCCAGTTCGCCGATCCAAGGCCCGCACCATCTCCTGCGATTTATCCACCGTCTCAGTCACGTAGACGAGGTCGGCCGCAACAATCGGTCCCGAGTAGCTAGGTCCCAGCGTCACCCGCCAGCCAGCGCGCAAAACCTCGGGTCCTAAGCGGGCCGGCCACGCCGCCCCCGCGACCTTGCCATCCCGGGTCGGTCCACGCCACTGCATCCACGACTCCGCCCCCGCGGATGCCGCGGGCGCGTTACCTGAAGCGACCGAGGCCGCTGCGCACAGGGGCGCAAGCCCTATACCCAAACCAACGCAGGGAAAAAAACCGCCCAAAAAAACCAAAGACGACCGGATGTTCACTTTTCTCTTACGAGTAGCTCACGGCGGCAGATGCCTCCGATGATTCCAAACGTCAACCCGATCTGACCGCGGTTCGGGCGCATCGCTGCGACCGACCGGGGATTTTCCAAGACTTCGCTAAAAACGACTGGAGTGACTTCAATGATCGGTCGCCCGCGTGAGTCCGAACTCAATACCGTGTGCACTCGGAACGGGGCGCAACAAGCATCCATTCACGGCGCAAAGGCGGGCGCGATTTCCCGCTAATTTACGGTCGGCGCGATGCAATCATCGGAATACTCTCCCCACGTCATCGGCTCGCGCCATTTTAGCGAAAACCCACTCCCGTTCCTGCGTTTTTCGTGACGACCGCACCGGTCCGTCCGTCGCCGCCATCACATACCGCCATCACCACCAACACGTGTTCGCCTTCGCCTGTAAAAACCGCTCCGGCGTTAACCGCACTCCAGCAGATCTGGTCGCCATACACGCCCCTCAACTCGTTTCAGCAATCATCCGGCTTCCCCAACCTGCTCGATGCATCTCCAGATCCGAATCTGCCGGACCTCCCGTTTGCCCCGCGGCACGGCGGGTCCTTGATTATTTTAGGCATCGGCAAGAATTAGTTGTCGAAAAATCTGGACGAAACCCTGCACCTTCGGACAGGGGTTAGGCGTCAAGACAGTGTCCCCCAATTCATTCAGCCGAAGCAGTTGGGGTTCATTGCATTCCCTAGTAAGCATAAATATACATGAAGCTCCAAATCAGTCACACCCTCGTTAGAGGACTTGTTCTCACCGCCGGATTTTTTGGCTTAGAGCGCATAGGATCAACCGCGGAAACGCCCAAGACCGAGATGGCGCCCTTCCGGGTGGAGGCTGAGTTCGGGGTGGACGGTCTGAGGATCCAAAACTCGAACTCCGTGTTAAACGCCTACTTGTTGGAGCAACATGGCGTCGCTCAATTGCAAGATATCACCGGCGTGGCCCCCAACCTCGGCACGAGCAACAGCGATACGCGCGGCTTCGGCGACGTACTTTCGTTACGCGGCGTGGCTAACTCCATCTTCTTTTCCTCGCCAGCGGTCGGATTGTCGATCGACGACGTCCCCAGCGGTTCGGTCTCCTCGTATCCGAGCACCTTGCTCAACATTGAAAGCCTCAGTGTCAAGGCAGGCCCCCAGAGCACCGACTACGGCCGCAACGCTCCCGGTGGCATCATCGATATCAAAACTCGGACGCCAGGTTCGAAACACCAAGGGAAGCTTTTAATCGACTACGGATCCTTCAACGCCGGCGCCCTCCTCGCGGCCTTCGATGGCCCGATCAATAAAAACGCCAAATACAGCGTGAGCTTCGGCCTCAACGAGCACGACGGTTATATTAAAAATACCTTCACTAAACGGACGGACGACGACCGCCGTTCGGTCGCGGGCCGGGGAAGCCTCTACTTTCAAGCGGCCGATCAGTGGCAGGTGCGCGTGGGCGTCATGATGGAAAAGATCAGCGACGACGCAACGCGGCTGAGTTCATTATTCAGTGCCGATCCTTTCACCGTTTCATCGAACGTTGTCGGCGTTACGAAGATTGAGCGGGCGCAGCTTTCCTTGCAGGCGAGGAAAGCCTTTTCCTGGGGCGCCCTCACCTCCACGACCTCTCGCCAGAAGTGGGATCTTGATCCTTCCATCACGGACCTCGATCTTTCGCCGCTCGCGCTCGCCTCCTCGCGCGTCGCTCAGAACGAAGCGACGTGGACTCAGGAATTCCGCGCGGAATCCACCCCCGGCGCGAATCGGCCCCAGTGGCGCGCGGGCTTGTTCTACTTCGGTTCTACCATCGAAGGAGACGCGACGCGTGAATTCATCGTGCCCCCGAGCACCTTTGTTCCCCCAGGATTTGTGCAGACGGAACGGTCCGTCTTTGCCATCGGTCAGGCTAATCTCGCCGGCTATGCCAATGTGGATTACCCGATCACGCCAAAGACCCTCGTCAAGCTGGGCGTTCGTCTGGAGCAAGCGGACTCCGACCTAAAACGCACCAAGGCGAGCTCCAACAGCTTCCGGTTTCCGTCACCCCAAGACCCGCGGGTCAGCCTTTCCCAAGGCAACGAACATGTTTCTTTCAGCGGTGGCATCATCCACACCCTTTCGCCTGCGCTGAATTTGCAGGCGCGGACTTCGCTGGCCCAGAAACCCGATGGTTACAGCGGCTTTACCGCCAACCCCAACTTAGCGCGCTTTGATAGCGAGCGGCAATGGGCGACCGAGGTCGGCGTCACGTTTGGCCCGCCCAAGGGACGCTTTGGGGGCAGCGTCCTCGCATTCTACAATCAAATGGATCGTTATCAATTGGAGCGAACGGTGCCCAACTCGACCGATTTTGTGGTGGTCAGCGCGGCGGGTGTCATCGCGCGGGGATTCGAAGCCAAGTTCATGTGGAACCCCGTGGATAAAATCTGGTGGGATTTCCAGGCCGGCTACACCGATGCAACTTTCGACAACCATCGCGATGCCAGCGGTGCGCGCGTGGACGGCAAACGCGTCCCGTTCATCCCCACCGCGACCCTCCGCACGGGTATCACGTGGGACCTCGGTCGCGGTCTTTCCGCCAATGCCAGTTACGCCGCCGTCGGGCGCACTTACTACGATGAGCGCAACACGGGGACGTTTGCCCAAAAGGCCTACGGTATCGTCAACGCCCAGCTGCGCTACCGCTTCGAGAACTACACCTTCGCCGTTTACGGACAAAATCTTTTTTCCAAAAACTATTATCAGTTTATCAATCCCGAGATCTACGCAGGAAGTCCCGGCGCACCTCGACGTCTGGGTGTTCAAATATCGTTCGTTTATTGATTCGCGTTGCGCCTCCGAAAAAGTCGTTAGTGAATACATCTCTGGTACCTCAATTCCGTTTTTTCACTATGAAAACCGTCGCCCGTTTTGTTCCCGTTCTCGCCGCCTTCGCTGCGACGGTCGGGCTCGCTGACCTCCACGCCGCCTCCGGTTGGCTCAATTGGCGAGGCCCTGACCGGGATGGCGTCTCAAAAACGAAAATAGCGCTGCCCGATAAGCTGGAGGTCGGCGGCGCCAATCACCGGTGGTCCTACAAAGTAAAAGGCGCGGGCGCGCCAGTCATCGCGGATGGTCGGGTCTACGCGTTTGGCTTTTATGGTGAGACGACCGACGTCGAAGAGACCCTGATCTGCCTTGATGTTAAAACGGGCGCGAAACTGTGGGAACACCGTTTCTCTGATTTCATCAGTGATACCACCTATAACCGCTACGCGATTGGCGCGCCAGTGATCGACGGCGAGACGGGTAACGTCTACTTGGAATCGACCTGCGGCGTCGTCATGGCGCTTAGTCGCGATGGCAAACTCCTCTGGCAACACTCGATGATGGAGGAGTTCGGTCGACTCACCTTTCCCAATGGCCGCACGGGTGCACTCGTCGTCGAGGGAGACCTCGTGATTACGGACGGCATCACGGCAAATTGGGGCGCCGACGGCCCCGCCCGGAATCGATTCTATGCGTTCGACAAACGCACCGGCGAGCTCTGCTGGTTTTCCACCCCAGGGATCGAGCCCATCGACAGCACGTTCGCGACACCCGTCTACGGCAATGTCGGCAACCAAAGGGTGATTTACCAAGGCACCGGTTGCGGACACGTCGTGTGTATCAACGCCCGCACCGGCGAACCCGTGTGGCGCTTCCGGCTATCGGGTGCCGGAGTCAACGCCGATGTCATCCTCGCCGGCCCCGGCCGCTTGATTGCCGTCCACGGCAAGGAAAACATGGATTCTACCAGCCACGGCCGCTTGGTTTCGTTGAACATTCCCACGGAATATCCCACCGGCCCCAAGCCCATTATCCTCGGAAAGGAAGTAGAAGGCTGGCGCAACGATGACTTCGTAGCGTTCAGCAGTTCGCCGATCATGGTGAACAATCGAGTGTATGGCACGATCGCGACGGGCAGCCTCGTGTGCGCCGACGCCACTACCGGCAAGACGATTTGGTCGGAGAAACTCGCGCCCGATCAACTGCATGCTTCCCCCGCCTACGCGGATGGCAAACTCTACGTCCCCATGCTCCATGGCACCGTCAGCGTGGTGAAAGACGCTGGCGACAAGGCGACCGTCATCTCCGTTAATCAAATGGGCGCCCCCTGCCTCGGCGCACCCTCGTTTTATGGTGACGCCGTTTTCATCTTCACCAAAGAGGCCCTGCACTGCTTCGGCCCCAAGGCGAGCGCGGCGAGCATCCCGCCAAGCGTCGCGGTGGCTCCTGAAGCGCTCTCCACTGCACCCATCACCCAACTGCAAGTCGTGCCCGCCGAGTTCGCCCTTTCTGCCGGTCAGTCCCAAACCTTCACCGTTTACGGATTAGATGCCGCCGGTCGTCGCGTCCGCGCGGTCAGCAGCGAGGCAACTTTTGCCAAGTTTATCCCGCCGACCGCCCTCGTGAAATCTGAAGTCGATGCGGAGATCGTCGGCAACGTGATCAAGACCACCTCGACTTCCAAGATGTCCGCCGGGCAGATTCAAGTGAAGTGGAACAACCTCGTCGGCATCACCCGCGGGCGCATCGTGGCCGGCCTCGGTTACCGCGAAAACTTCGAGAGCCTCCCCCTCGGTCAGAAAAACGAAGCAGCCGAAGACGTCGGCTTCCCTCCACTGGCCTGGCTGGGAGCGCGGGTAAAATGGCACGCCCTTGAAAAAGACGGCAGCAAGGTCCTCGCGAATCGTCTCGATACGATTCTCTTCCAACGCACGATGAACTTTATTGGTAAATCCGAGATGAAGAACTACACGCTCGAAGCCGATGTTATGACCGACGGCACTCGCCGAGTCATGTCCAGCGTCGGTCTCGTCAACCAGCGTTACCTGATCGTGATGACCGCCAATAGCCGCATCATTGAAATCACGAGCAATCACGAACGACTAAAGGCATCCGTCCCGTTCGAGGCCCAACCCAACACGTGGTACCATCTCAAGACCCGCGTCGACCGTGACAAGACGGGCGCTGGTGGCTTCGTCCGCGCCAAGCTTTGGGAAAAATCCAAGCCCGAACCCGCCGCGTGGACCATGGAGCTCCGCCAAGAAAAACTCCACGAAAACGGCGCCCCCGGCGTCTTTGCCTTCTCCCCTCAAAGTCTTAAGCGCGTCTTCATCGATAATCTCGCCCTCTCCGCCAATGAGTAAGCTCACTCCCGCCCTCGCCCTTGCCCTAATCGCCGCCCTCGCGGTCGCCCCGTTCGCCCAAGCTAAAGACTGGCCCATGTGGGGCGGCACGGCCGACCGCAACATGGTCGCCGACGCCCGGGGCCTCCCCGACGATATTGTGAGCGGGAAGTTCCTGCCCAAGAGCGAGACCATCGATCCTAAATCGACCAAAAATATCCGCTGGGTCGGTAAGCTCGGCTCCCAGACCTACGGCAGTCCAGTCGTCGCCGGCGGCCGCGTCTTCGTGGGCACGAACAATGAGGCCCCGCGCGACCCCACCCAGACGGGCGACCGCGGTGTGTTGATGTGCTTCGATGAAAAGACCGGCGAATTTCTCTGGCAATTAGTCATCCCCAAAGTCGGCGCCGGCAAGGTCAGCGACTGGGAGTTCGTGGGTCTATGTTCTTCCGCCGCCATCGAGGGCGAACGCGGCTACGTCGTGAGCAACCGCGGCGAATTAATCTGCTTCGATGTGAAGGGTATGGCGAACGGTAACGATGGCCCCTACATGGACGAGGCCAAGTTTTCCTCCGCGGACGGCAAGCCCGTCGCGGTAAC
The DNA here is from genome assembly GCA_945903465.1 of Opitutus sp. GAS368. Taxonomy (GTDB): domain Bacteria; phylum Verrucomicrobiota; class Verrucomicrobiia; order Opitutales; family Opitutaceae; genus ER46. The sequence goes on along the minus strand of CAMDOF010000063.1, from coordinate 15,958 downwards.
TAAGCAGAGTGCCGATATTATTTGGCTAACGGACGTCCGGACCGAGCTGGGGATTTTCCCGCACAACGTTTCCAGTTCCTCACCATTAATTATCGGCGACAAAATTTTCATGTCGACCTCGAACGGGGTCGACTGGTCCCACCTGAACATTCCCGCCCCTTTTGCGCCCGCCCTTGTGGTCGTTGATAAAAACACCGGAAAGGTCATCGGCGAGGAGAGTTCGGGGGTTTCCCAGAGAGCAATGCACGCTAGTTGGAGTTCACCTGCCTTCACCACCGTAAATGGTAAGGGCATGATTGTCTGGGGCGGCGGCGATGGCTTTTGCTACGGCTTCGATCCCGAACCCTACAAGCACGCCGAAGGATTCCAAGCCTTGAAAGAGCTCTTCCGATACGACGCCGATCCGGTGGAGTACCGCACCAAAAATGGCGCCCCGATTAAGTACGCGACCCACGACGGCCCCAGCGAAATCATCGCGACCGTGGTCGTGAATAAAAACAAGGCCTTCATTGTCATCGGCCAAGATCCCGAGCACGGTGACGGCGTCGGGATGTTGAGCTGCATCGATCTCAAAAGCAGCGGCGACATTTCCGGAAAACCACTTTGGGTTAATAAAAATATCGGGCGTTCAATCTCGACCCCAAGCATCGTCGGGGACCTCCTCTTCCAAGCGGAATATAAGGGTGATATCCATTGCATCGACATCAACACAGGCAAAGAATTGTGGGTCCATTCCACGAACAGTCGGATTTGGTCCTCCACGCTGGTGGCGGACGGTAAAGTCTACTGCGGCAACGAAGACGGCGAACTCGTTATTCTGCAGGCAAGTCGCGAGAAAAAGCTCATCGCCAAAATCGACTTTTTCTCACCCCTCTATTGCTCGCCCGTTGTTGCCAACAGCACGATCTTCGTCGGCACCCACACGCATCTTTTCGCAGTCGGTAAATAACTGCGCGACGCTCCACCCAAACGGCTTCAGCCCTCTCGAAGTAATCACTCCCGCGTTTGCGTTTAGTGCGGAGCCTCTTTCGTTCAAACCTATCTCCTCTATCGGCATGAGTACTACCCACACCGTCAGTTCCGCCCAAACCGCCTTAGATGCTTGGACACGCGAGATGATCGCCTGGCATTTTTCACCCGACACCGGTTCCGACTACTGGCTCAAGTGGGCCGAGACCGCCGGTTGGAATCCACTCAAGGAGATTACCTGTTTCGCGGATATCGCGAAAAAGTTCGACCACTTCGATGACGACGTGCTGCGCGACGAACAGCCGGAACGTTTCGTGCCGCGCGCCTTCGCCGGGCGTCCTTATAACATCTTCGAGACTGGGGGTACCACCGGCATGCCGAAGCAACGTGTCGGCTGGGAAGACTACAAGGTCGACTACGAAGAGTTCAGCGATCATTACGGCCCCGATTTCTTCCCCAAAGGGACCAATTGGTTGATGGTCGGCCCCACCGGGCCCCGCCGCCTCCGCCTCGCCATCGAGCATCTCGCCAACCACCGCGGTGGCTCGTGTTACTTCGTCGACCTCGATCCACGCTGGGTTAAACGACTCATCGGCATGGGCGAAATGGCCATGGCGCGGAAATATCAGGAACACGTCATTGACCAAGCCGCCGCCATCATCCGCCACCGGAATATCCAGTGCATGTTTACCACTCCCCGCCTGCTCGAAAATCTCGCCGAGCGCATGTCACTCGTTAAAGCGGGTATCAAAGGCGTCTTCGCCGGAGGTACCACCATGACACCGCAGTACGTCCGCTTCGTCGTTGAGGAGGTACTCGAGGGGCAGATCAATTTTGCGCCAACCTACGGCAACACGCTCATGGGTCTCGCCATCAGTCGCAAACTCCAGCCGGCTGACAATTATAGCATCACCTACTACGCGCCCCAACCGCGTGCCGCCCTCCGCGTCGTCAACCCCGACCGGCCCTCCGAATTAGTGGCTTATGGCGAATACGGGCGCGTCGAGCTCACCACCATGACCAAGGAGTTCTTTGTCCCCCGCTTCCTTGAACGAGACGAAGCGATTCGCCGTCCTCCCTGCGACGAGTTCGCGTGGGACGGTGTCGGCGATGTCCGTCCTTTTCAGTCCCTGACTAAGACGATCATTGAGGGCGTCTACTAAACCGCACCTCTCCGGAAACGACCCACCAGCCATGAGCGATACGATTCACATACCGGTTCTGCGCATGGGCCAGACCTACCGAAGCCTCGATACCATTAAATTCGCAGTCGCGGGACACTCACTGGAGATCAGTGTCGCCAACTCCGGTTTAATTCGACGAGACTTACAGCACCTCGCCCGAGCTGGGGCGAGCCTTCGGGCCATCCCCTGCAACACGCTCGTCGGCTACTGCGAGAAGGCCGCGGAACTCTATCTCCACGGCAACCTCCCGTGGGGCGACGGCGATCGCCTCCAAAGCCCAGCCGACTACGTCGCCGCCCTCTCCCAACTCACAGGCCTCCCGCATAGCTTGGGTCGCGCCAACATGGGCAAGGTTCACGCCGCCATGTCCAACATCCGCGCGGTTATCGCCGGCCTCACTCGCGGTATGCCCCTCGAACTCTTCGATCGGGGCGTCGTTCGCCAAGAGGGTCTCGATATTAATTTCTTCCCTCAGACCGAGAGCCTCGGCGTGCTCCTCCCGAGTAATTCCCCCGGTGTCAATTCTCTCTGGCTCCCGGCGCTCGTGATGAAAATCCCCGTCGTCCTCAAACCAGGCCGCGAAGACGCCCTGACCCCCTTCCGCATTATCCAAGCGATGATCGCCGCCGGTTTCCCCAAGAGCGCATTTGGGTTCTACCCCACCACTCACGATGGCGGCGACACCCTCCTTTTCGGTAACGGCCGCGCGATCGCCTTTGGGAATGATACGACGCTTAAGAAGTACGCGCCCTATCGTCACATCCAAGTCCACGGCTCTGGCCGCAGCAAGGTCCTCGTCGGCGATGACTCCGCCGACCAATGGGAGAAAGATCTCGACGTCATCGTCCATTCCATCTCCGCCAACGGCGGGCGGAGCTGTATCAACTGCTCATCCGTCCTCATCAGTCGTCACCGCGACGCCTTGGCGGACGCCCTCGCCCGTCGCCTCGCCGCGATCGAGCCCCTGCCTCGTGAGCACCCGGATGCCACCCTGTGCGGTTTCGCCAATACCGCCATAGCCAAAGGGATTGACGAGCGTATCGACGAATTACTCAAAGTCCCCGGAGCCACTGATCTCGCGGCGCGTTATCGCCAAGGCCCCCGTCTTGTCGAAATGCACGGGCAAACTTTTCTCCGGCCCACGTTGATCGTGTGCGATGATCTCCAGCATCCCCTCGCCAACACTGAGTTTATGTTCCCGTTTGCGAGTATCCTCCAAGTGCCCCAAGCCGATATGATCGAGCAAATTGGTGAATCCTTGGTCGTCTCCGCCTTTACCCGCGACCGTGATTGGAGCGCGGCGCTAATGACCAGCACCAATATCGAACGTCTCAATCTCGGGCCTTACTCAACGATGCGGGTGCAATGGGAACAACCGCACGAGGGCAACCTCTTCGAGTTCCTATACCGTCGGCGCGCCCTCCAAGGCGACCTGCCGAGCGCATAATCGGCCCATGATCGCACCGTTCGCCTCGCGGGCGGCACCCCGCCTCGTCTTTGGGCCGGGTGCCCTGCGAGATTTGCCGAACTATGTGCGAGAAACCGGTGCGAGCGCCGTCTTCCTCGTTACAGATCCGGGGATTGCTCGTGCCGGCCATGTCGAGACGGCGCGGCTTTTGCTAACTCACGCTGGCGTGGCCGTAACTGTCTTCGATCAAACCCAAGAGAATCCAACCGAGCACGATGTCGCCTTGTGTTGCGAGGCCGCCCGGAGCGCTCGGTTTGAATGCTTCATCGCCCTCGGCGGTGGTAGCAGTATGGACACCGCCAAGGCCTGTAATTTCCTGCTGACGAATGGCGGCCAGATGCGCGATTATCACGGCTACGGCAAGGCCACTCGCCCCATGTTGCCCTTCATCGCCATTCCCACCACCTCGGGAACCGGGAGCGAATGCCAGTCATACGCCTTGGTCAGCCGCGACGACACTCATGAAAAAATGGCCTGCGGCGATCCCAAGGCGCGCGCTCACATCGCCCTCCTTGATCCGGAATTAGCCGCCACCCAGCCCCGCTCAGTCGCAGTTCTGACCGGGCTCGACGCGTTATCGCATGCCCTGGAGTCCGCTGTTTCCACCAAAAAAACCCCCCTTTCATCCGTCTACGCGGAGGCATCGTTTCGACATCTCACGGGTGCGCTCGGACCGATTCTCGCCGGGCGCGCCACCTTGGACGACTTCGGGCACATGCAACTCGGCGCCGCCCTCGCCGGTCTCGCGATCGAAAACAGTATGCTCGGGGCGGCCCACGCCGCGGCCAACCCTCTCACCGCCCGCCATCACGTCATTCACGGGCATGCCATCGGGATAATGCTGCCCGCCGTCCTTAGTTTTAATGCCGAGACCGACGCAGCGAGGCCCGTCTATGCCCGCTTTTCAGAAATTCTCCGCGAAAAGGGCGTGAGCGAGCAACCGCTGCTCACGTGGGTCGACGATATTATCCGCGCCTGCGCCCTCCCCTCGTTCGACCGCCGCGTACTCGATTTTTCAACGCTCGCTCACGAGGCGTCTCTCCAATGGACGGGAAAATTTAATCCGCGGCCGCTCCAGCCAGCTGACTTCGAGGCGCTCTACCAACGGGCCTTTTCAATCGATGCCCGCGCATAAAGCCAACGTACCCAGAATAGCGAGCGGACCGCGCCCCCCGCGGACGATCCGCTACTTGCTCCCGAAGCCTCGTCGATTTTACTTACTAGCCAACGTCGCCGCGATTTTCTGCGCAGGCTTCTTCAGCGGTTGCCGCGAGCCCCAAGCGCCCTCACCCCCCAAAAAAAGTACGGAGGCCGCCCTCCTCGCCCCGACCACGTGGTGGCCCATGACCCGCGGCGGTCCCGCACTCAGCGGACAAGTGCCAGAAAAAATCCCAAGAAACCCCTCCACCGCGTGGACCTTTGCCGCACCCGCACCTTTGTCAGCGGAGGCGACGGTCTTTGATGGCCGCGTTTTCGTCGGCGCGGGGAAAGGAACTTTTTACTGCTTGGCGGCGGCCACGGGCAAGGAGCTTTGGCGCTTTGAAGCCAAAGACGCCATCACCGCGGCCGCCGCCGCGGCGGGTAAATTGGTTTACGTTCCCGCCAACGATGGACGACTTTACGCCCTCGATACAGAGACGGGGAAAGAGGTCTGGCAGTTTACGATCGAGGATAAAATCAGTTCGGGCGCGGTCATCATGAAAAACCCGCGAGGGCCGGAAATGTGGGTCTTATTCAACGGCTATGATGGCACGACGCGCGTGCTCAATGCCGCCGATGGCAAGCTGGTTTGGTCGTATAAAACCGATGACTTCGTCAATGGATCGCCTGCGATCGTGGACGGGCGCTTCCTCGTCTTCGGCGGTTGCGACGCGCAACTGCACGTCGTCAATCTCGCGGATGGCTCCCTCGTCCACAAAATTACCACCAGCGCCCAAATCCCGGCCTCGATTGCCACATTTGGGACGATGGCCTTCTGCGGTAACTATGCGAACGAGACCGTCGCTTTTGATGTGGTGGGTGCAAAGGTCGCTTGGGTTTATCAAGACCGCGCCCTGCCTTTTTTCAGCTCCCCCGCGATCAATGAGCAACTGGTCCTGATCGGATCACGCGATAAGCATCTCCACGCGATCAAACGCACCAGTGGCGAACTCGCTTGGAAATTCAAGACGGGCGGGCGAGTCGAGGGTTCACCCGTGGTCTTTACCGACGGCGTGATTTTTGGTTCGACCGATGGCCGGCTCTACGCTGCTGACCTCGACAATGGGGCCGAGCTCTGGCAACTTGATCTCGGAGAGGCGCTGGTGGCCTCACCCGCTTTCGGCAATCACCAGATTATCGTGAGCGGTGAGAAAGGGAGCGTTTTCGCCATCCGCGGTGGCCTCCCGAAGAAACCATAACACCGACCGCGCATCGCCCCAAAATCCCGGCTCTCACTTCCCCCTTTCAAAATCATGAATACCGCCACCGTTACACCCGAGGCGCCCGCGCCAAGTTCCACCCTAGCCGGCAATTACTTCATCTCCAATTATCCGCCCTTTTCGTTCTGGTCCGAAGAGCAGAGAGTGGCCGTCGAGACCGCTCTAAACTCGGAACCCACCCCTGGGGCGAAGCTGGGCATTTACCATCATATTCCGTTTTGCCGCAAGCGGTGCCACTTTTGCTACTTCCGAGTTTATACGGACAAGAATGCCAAAGATATTCAGACGTATCTCGACGCGACCATGGCAGAATTCAAAGCCTTGGCCGCACGTCCGCTCATCCAAGGGCGTAAACCCCATTTCGTTTATTTCGGCGGCGGCACCCCATCCTATCTCTCCGCGCGGCAGCTGGTAGAATTAACCGATAAGATGAAGGCGATCCTGCCTTGGGATCAAGCCGAGGAGGTCGCTTTCGAGTGCGAGCCGGGTACCTTGAATGCTGGAAAGCTGACCGCGATCAAAGACATTGGCGTCACGCGTCTGAGTTTGGGCATAGAAAACTTTGACGACCATATCTTGGAAATCAACGGACGTGCCCATCGTTCCGCTGAAGTATTCACCGCCTACGAGCGCGCGCGGGCAGAAAAATTCGACCAGATCAACATCGATCTGATCGCCGGCATGGTCGAGGAGACCGAAACAAACTGGCAGCGGAACATCGAGCAAACGATCGCCCTCCGACCAGATAGCGTAACGATTTATCAGATGGAGATCCCGTACAACACGACGATCTATAAGGAAATGAAATCCGAGGGGAAACTTGTCGCGCCCGTGGCTGATTGGCAGACTAAACGCCGCTGGGTCAAAGAAGCCTTTGCCGCTCTCGAACAGGCCGGTTACTCGATTGCCAGCGGCTACACCGCCGTGCTCAATCCCCAGCGCACAAAGTTCGTCTATCGCGACGAGCTCTGGAGCGGCGCCGATCTGCTCGGCCTCGGCGTCGCGTCGTTCTCGCATGTCGCCGGAGTTCATTATCAAAATCTCACCGAGATCGATCCCTACCTCGCCGCTCTCAACTCAGGGGAAATGCCCGTCAAACGGGCCTTTCGCACGTCGCCCGATGAGCGCATGATCCGCGAGTTCATCCTCCAAATGAAACTCGGGCGGGTCGCCCTCGATTATTTTGTCACAAAATTCGGCGTCAATATCGAGCACCGCTTCGCGCCCCAGCTCGCCCAACTCGCCGCCGAGGGCTTGTTGATTTCCTCCCCGAGCGAACTCCGCCTCACTCGCGACGGGCTCCTCTGCGTGGACACGCTCCTGCACGAGTTCTTTCTCCAGCAGCACCGCACCTCGCAAATCGTCTGAAACCGTGACCGCGACATCATCCGCTGATGGCTTGACCGATTCACTACCGGTCCCCTCTGCCGTCGACCTCGCTGCAGGGTCGTGCCCCACGATCGCACCCGCTGACGATACCCGGCGGAATCTTGCAATACCCGCGGCCTTCTCGCGTTTCCTGCGGGAGGCGTGCCAGCTGCCGCCGGATTCCATGCCGACGATCTCGCCCGACGCGATGCCCGACCGAGATCGGCAGCTTCTCGTGCATACCCGCGATATGACCTCGACCCTCGCGAACTTCTATCGCGGCGATCTTCGCGTCGAAGTCCTCCAAGTATCCCAAAGCCATGGCCTTTATCTGCGCGAAGTTTTCCTCCGCACCCTAGCAGAGGACCGCATCGTCGAATACGGCGTCATGGCCGTGGCCCTCGACCAATTTACCACGGCGCAACAGGCCATCATCCGAACGGGTCGCACCCCGCTTGGCGCCCTGCTGCATCAGGCGGAAATTCCCTTCAAAAGTTCTCCTCTTCAGTATTTCACGTCCCCCGCCGCCAAGCTGGCCAGCACTCCGCTTGCACCCTACGCCAGGGGCGCCTGCTATGGCCGCATAAACCAGCTGTCGAAAAGCACCGGCGAGCCCCTCGCCTGGATCGTCGAAATCCTACCCTGCCCGTGAAAATTGTCTTTCTCACCGCAGGCACCGGCAGCTACTACTGCGGCGCGTGCATGCGCGATAACGCCCTCGCTCGCGAGCTCCAACGCGCTGGTCATGAAGTCACCATCGCGCCCATGTACCTCCCGCTGATTCTCGATGAGGCCTCGCTCGCCGGTTCAGAAAAGGTCCCCGTCTTTTTCGGCGGCATCAATGTCTACCTTCAGCAAAAACTCGGCCTCGCCCGCTGGACCCCCGCCGCCCTCCACCGTCTCTTAAATTCAACCGGTCTGCTTAAATGGGCAGCTCGCCACAGTCACATGACATCCGCCCGCGAGCACGGCGAGATGACTCTCGAGATGCTCAACGTCGGCTCCGGTCGCTTGCGTCAGGAGCTCGCCCAGTTGCTTGACTGGCTCGTGCACACCGAGAAGCCCGATCTCATTTGCCTTTCCAACGCCTTATTCGCCGGCTTCACCGCCGAGCTGAAACGCCAACTGCGGGCGCCCGTGATGCTGTTTTTTCAAGGAGAAGATTCATTTCTCGACGGGCTCCCCGAGCCTTATCGTTCACAGTGCTGGCAAGCCCTCACCAACCACCTTCCAGCCGCGGATCTCCTCGTGGCACCCAGTCAGTTTTATGCTGATTTTATGGGCGCGCGCCTTGCCCTGAAGCCCGCCGCCATTGAGGTCGTGCCCAACGGTATTCAGCTCGACGGATATTCGGTCGTGACCACGGCGCCCGCTCCAGCCACCATCGGTTACCTTGCTCGGATGTGCCGGGAAAAAGGTCTCGCTCTTTTCGTCGACGCTTTTTTCCACCTCACCAGTGCCCTCGGTGACCGCACCACGCGCCTGAAAATCGGCGGCGCCGCCACTGCGGGCGATCAGCCCTTGATCCGCACCTTGCAACAAAAAATTGCCAAAGCTGGACTAACCGCGCGCGTCGACTGGGCCCCTAATCTCACTCGCGAAAGCAAAATTGCTTTTCTGCAGAGCCTGACCCTTTTTTCCGTACCGGCGATTTATGAGGAGGCCTTCGGCCTCTATGTCATCGAGGCCATGGCCTGCGGGGTCCCCGTGATCCAACCCGCCGCCGCCGCTTTCCCTGAAATCGTTGCCGCCACCGGCGGCGGAGTCTGCGTTCCCCCACGCGATGCCGCCGCGCTCGCCCACGCTTGGCAGCAGTTGCTCAGCGATCCCGGAAAGCACCGTGAATTTAGTCGCGCGGGCCGCTTCGGCGTTGAAAAACACTTCAGCGCGCAGACAATGGCCGCTCGGTTTCGGCAGGTGAGCGCTCGGCTCACGCCCGCCGCCCTCTGATCCGCGCCACCATGCCCACACTTTTGCCCGCTCACTTTCGCTACCGCCGCTTGGTCGAATTCGCCGACACCGACCTCGCTGGCATCGTGCATTTCGCGAATTTCTTCCGCTTCGTCGAATGTGCCGAACACGCCTTTTTCCGGTCGTTGGGCGCCAGTGTTCATACCGCGATCGGCAACGCCCAACAAGGTTGGCCGCGGCTCGAAGTTTCCTGCAAATATATCAAACCAGCCCGCTTTGAGCAGACCTTGGACGTCTGCTTGCGCGTTGAAGAGATCCGCACAAGCAGCCTGCGTTACGCATTCTGGATACTCGCCGAGGGCGATCCACCGGCGTCACCCATCGCCACGGGTGCCTGCGCCATCGTCCACGTCGAGCTCGACATCGGCGCGCACGAAATCCGGAAAACTCCCATTCCCGCACTTCTGCGGGCAAAGTTAGAGCAGACGATCGCGGCAACCCTCACTTCTATCTGAACGTTTAAATCCATCACGACTATGCATTGGTTATTCTACGCCTTCCTCACCGTCTGCACTTGGGGCATCTACGGTATCTTTCTTCATACCGGTCAACTCGCGATGAACGATCCCGTCTTTGGCCGATATAAGGCGTTTCTCTTCGTCGGCATCGCCTATTTTATCTTCGCGGTGCTCGCTCCTCTGGTGCTCCTCAAAGGACAAGGATCTGACCTCAATTTCCCGGCCAAGGGGGTTTGGATATCGCTCTTCGCTGGCGCGCTCGGCGCCATTGGCGCGTTTGGCATCTTACTGGCGTTCGGAGCCAAGGGCGCCCCCACCGTCGTCATGTCAATCGTCTTTGCCGGCGCCCCCGTCGTGAACGCGCTCGTCGCCATGTGGATGCACCCACCCAAAGGAGGCTTCGCCAGCATTCCTTGGCAATTTTATCTCGGTATCACCATGGCCGCCACCGGCGGTTGCATGGTGAGTTTCTACAAACCAGCACCCGCACCCAAAGCTGCGGCTAAAACGGCCAGTCCGACTTCGCCGGTCGCGCCCCGCGCCCACTGATGCTCATGGGCGATCAGGAGCAAACCCAGCTGGCGGCGCTCAATCGCCTCATCGCCGCGATCGCCCCGACCAATCGTTTTTACCGAGAGAAGCTGGCGACGGCCGCCGCTCTCAATGGCTTCGCCAGCCTCGCAGACTTCCGCGAGCGGATGCCTTTCACCACCAAGGCCGACTTGGTGAGAGATCAGGCCGATTATCCGCCTCACGGTTCGACCCTAACGTATCCAGATACGTCCTACATCCGTTTCCACCAAACCAGTGGCACCGGTGGCCGGCCGCTACTCTGGCTCGACGACGCCGCCAGCTGGCAGTGGGTCCTCGATAATTGGAAGATCGTCTGGCAGCACGCCGGAGCCCGAGCGGGCGATACGGCGTTTTTCGCCTTCTCCTTTGGCCCTTTTCTGGGCTTCTGGGCCGCGTTCGATTCCGCCGTCCAACTGGGCCTGCGGGCGATCCCAGCAGGCGGTCTGTCCAGCCGCGATCGGCTGCACTTTCTCCTCGCGCGGCGCCCGCGGTTCCTCTGCTGCACGCCCACCTACGCCCTGCGACTCGCCGAGGTCGCCCGCCAAGAATCAATCGACCTCACCGACTCAGGGCTTGCTCGCATCATTGTCGGCGGGGAGCCCGGCGGAAGCGTGCCGTCGGTCCGCGCCCAAATTGAAAGCGCTTGGCCCGGGGCGCGGGTGGTCGACCACCACGGCATGACCGAGATCGGTCCCGTTTCCTACAGCCTGCCCGCCGAATCCACCGTCCTCCGGTTGATCCACGAGGCCTATTTCTGCGAAGTGCTCACTCCAGAAACCAATCAGCCGGTCCCGCTCGGCGAAACCGGCGAACTCGTCCTCACCACGCTGGGCCGCACCGCCTGCCCGCTGCTCCGATACCGCACCGGAGATATCGTGCGCCCAGTCGCGACCATCGACGCACCAGCCACCGCCTTTTCTCTCGCTGGTGGAATTTTGGGGCGTGTGGACGACATGCTGGTTATCCGGGGCGTCAATGTTTACCCTTCGGCGATCGACGCCGTGGTCCGTGCGGTCCCCGGCATCGGCGAGTACATCGTTGAGATTGACCGCCGCTCGGCGATTCCTGAAGTCGTCGTGCGCATCGAATCGACCTCGCTCGACGATCCGGTCAACGAACTGGCCAAGCAACTCCGCGCCACCCTGCGCATCCGCATCGCGGTGAAAAAAGTCCCCAGCGGGACCTTGCCGGTATCTGAGATGAAGGCCCGCCGTTGGAAATTTCTCTCTGCAACCGCCTTGCCATGATCAACGTCACCCAGATCTCTAAATCCTACTCGAGTCCCCTCGGTCCCGTCGCCGTACTGCGCAACCTCGATCTTCAGGTCGCCGCCGGTGAGTCGGTCGCGATCGTCGGACCTTCCGGGAGCGGCAAGACCACCCTGCTCAATCTCCTCGGCGCCCTCGATCAGCCCAGCGGCGGCCAAATCATGATCGCCGGCACCGTCATCGGCGGTCTCGACGCCATCGCCGCCGCCCGCTTCCGCAACCGCACCATCGGCTTCATCTTTCAACTCCATTATCTCCTGCCGCAGTGCACGGTTTTAGAAAACGTCCTCGTGCCGCGACTGGCCGGCGGCTGGGCGGAATCGACCGCCGCCACGGAGGAGCGCGCGCGCTCTCTGCTGGAACAGGTCGGTTTAAAAGACCGCACCACCCATCGTCCGTTTCAGCTTTCTGGTGGTGAACAATTGCGCGTCGCCATCGCCCGCGCCCTCATCAACCGCCCGAAGATTATCCTCGCCGATGAACCCACCGGCTCCCTCGATCCTGCGACCGGCGAGCGCGTCGCCGACCTCCTCCTCAGCACCCAAGCCATGGCCAGCACGGCCTTGGTGGTCGTCACCCACAATCCGGGTCTCGCGCAGCGTTTGCAAAAAACCTACCGGCTCGCTGACGGGCGGTTGGTGGCCTGAATCCGACCGCCCTCGTCCTGAATGCTTTCACTTAAAAAGAAATCCCGGCGCGCACTTCGACGCCGCCACCGGCCGGATCTTTTCGTATCCGAATGAGCCCTACGCGTTTTATCTGGCAGAGCCTGAAGTTCCACCGCTTCACTTATGCCGGCGTTCTCGCCGGCGCGGTCCTCGGGGCAACCGTGCTCCTCGGCGCGCTGTTCTCGGGTGATTCCGTCGCTGAATCACTGCGGCAGATCAGCCAGCAACGCATCGGACGCGCTACTCACGCCATCCTCGCGGGCGACCGTTTTTTCCGGCAAGCCCTCGCCGCTGACCTGGCACAGCGCACCGGCGCACGCACCGCCCCCCTATTATACGCCCGAGGATCCGCGACCCAACCCACCTCGCGCGCCACCAGCCCACAGGTCCAAATCGTCGGGGTTACCGATGCTTTTTGGTCACTGGCGCCCACCCCGCCAGCCCTGCAGCTTGAGGCCCGGGCGCCCTCCTTCGCCATCAACACGACCCTGGCGCGACGCCTGCACCTCGCACTCGGCGATCCGCTCGTCCTCCGCCTGCAGAAACCGGGCATTTTGGCAGGAAACGCTCCCGTCGCTGGCGCGGAGGCCTCTCTGCAAGCGCTGCGGGGAACCGTCGCCGCCATTCTCGACGAGTCGGCCTTTGGTCGCTTTAATCTCGAAGCCACTCAAGTGGCGACCCCGACGGTTTTTTTGCCAATCGGCGCACTCCAAGCGAGCCTTGAACAGCCCGGGCTGGCCAACCTCCTTTTGGTTGAGGACTCCGCCGCGAAGACCGATCTCGCGAAGGCGTTGAACGCAGCGGTCACGCTCGCCGATTACGGGCTTTCGCTGAAATGGCTGGAGCAGGCGGCTACCTTCGAGATCGCTTCAAACCGTATTTTTATCGATCCCGCGCTCGCCACCGCGATCAACGGGGCGCTCCCCAACGCTCAACCGGCGGTTTCATATTTGGTTAACGAGTTCCGGATCGGTGATCGCAAAACACCCTATTCAATAGCGACCGCCACGACCGCCGCCGCTGCCCCGTTTCTCCCCGCCGACTTGGGCCCGCGAGAAATCGTGCTCAACGACTGGCTCGCAGCCGATCTGCAGGCAAAAATCGGCGATGAGGTCAGCGTGGCGTATTTTCAGGTCGGCGCAGGCAGTGCCTTGATCGAAGCGCGGACCCCCTTTCGTGTGCGCGCGATCGTACCATTGCAAGGGCTGGCGGCCGACCGGGCCTGGATGCCGGATTTCCCCGGAATGAGCGACGCGAAGAGCACGTCGGAGTGGAACCCGGGTTTGCCGCTGAAGCTGGATTTGATTCGCAGCCAGGATGAGCGCTACTGGGAGACGCACCGCGGCACCCCCAAAGCGTTTCTTTCACCGGAAGGCGGACGCGATATTTGGTCAAGCCGCTGGGGAACCTTCACCGCGATGCGCGTGGCCTTGCCGCGGGAGCGCGAAGCGGAGTTAACCGCTACCCTCCTGCGCGCCCTGCGGCCAGAAATGAACCAGCTAGTCCTGCGCAAGATTCGCGCCGATGCGCAAGCCGCGGCGAACTCAGCGGTGGATTTTGGCGGGCTATTTGCGGGGATGAGCTTCTTCCTGATTCTCGCCGCACTCGGGCTCGTCGCCATGCTTTTTCAATTTTGCCTGCTCCAACGCAACCGTGAAGAAGCCCTCCTCGGTGCAGTCGGGGTTCCTCCTCAAAAACTTTTCCGTTGGAGACTAACCGAGGGCGTGGGCCTGCTTTTTGTCGGCAGCTTGCTCGCCCTGCCACTCGCCACGCTCTACACTCGCGGCATTCTCCGTTTCCTCGAGACAATCTGGGCCGAACCCGGCGCGACCGCCACGTTCGTGTTCGCGGCGAGCCCCGTGAGCATCATTGCCGGCACCACGATATTCTTCGCTTTGTCCTTAATCGGTATGGGCTGGGCCACTCGAAAACAGGCACGCTCGGCCCAGCTGTCGATTCGACTGGCCGCCCACACTCTAGAAATTAGCCCAACCGCGAAGGCCCAACGCGCTTCTCTCATCGTCGCCGCCACGTCCTCGGGTGGCGCGGCCTTAGCCATTGCCATGGCCGGCCGAGGCCTGCCGGCTCAGGCCGCCTTCTACCTCGCTGGCGCCGCGCTTCTCACCGCCGGCATCGCCTTTTGCCGGGCGATACTTACTCGCCCCGCGTCCCTCCAACCAAGTCGCCCCTTCGACGCCGATTACCTCGGCAAACTTAACCTCACAAGTCGCTACTCACGCAGCTTGACCGTCGTCGGCTTGATCGCAACGGCCGTGTTCATGGTGTTGTCAGTCGCCTCTTTTAGAAAACATACCGGTAACGATTGGCGCCAGCCCACCAGTGGCACCGGCGGCTTTACCTTTTGGCTGGAAACCACCTCCGCTCTTAACCTCGCCCGCGATGGCCGCGCGACCGGCTTCGAAGTTTTCGACGGTGTCACCGCCGAGCTGGGGGATATTTTCACGCTGCGCCGCGGCACCGGAGATAACGCGAGTTGCTTTAATCTTAATTCCACGGATCAACCACGCCTGCTCGCCGTGGATGCTGGCCGCTTGGCGACGCGCCAAGCCTTCCGCCCAAAGATTCCCGCAAGCGCCGGAGCGAACGGGGGCTGGCCCGCACTGCAGACGCTCGGTCCCGATGGCGCGATTCCCGTGCTGGTCGACGAAACCACGCTCCTTTGGGCGCTGAAACGCAAAGTCGGCGATCGCCTCGCCTATACTTCTGAGTCCGGCGTCCCGTTTGAGGTCCGAATTGTCGGTACCTTGGCAGACTCCATTTTCCAAGGCCATTTGCTGATGGACGAGCGGCTCTTCCTATCGAAGTTCCCCTCTCACGCTGGTTACTCAATTTTTCTGATCGATGCCAAAAATACCGCGAATCTGGAGGCTCTCCGGACGAGCCTTGAAGCAGCGACCCGCGACTCAGGCGGGCGGGTGAGCCTGACTCGGGAGATTCTCGCGGCTTTTCACGAAATCGAGAACACCTACATCGCTATTTTCAACGTGCTCGGCTCTCTCGGCGTCCTCCTCGGGAGCCTCGGACTGACCATTGTCATCGCACGTAACCTTCACGAGCGCCGCGGTGAGTTCGCAGTGATGACCGCCATGGGTATTCCACGAGACGCGATCGGGCGGATGGTCTTTGCCGAGTTTGGGCGACTCGTCATCTGGGGCCTTACCATCGGAACCCTCGCATCTGCCGTCGCGATCTGGCCCAGTGTGACGAGCCTGCCCGCCATCCCCACGTTGGCACTGGTGACCACTCTACTCTGCGGAATTCTCGGTTTGAACCTCACCTGCGGCTGGCTTATTTTCCGATGGTCCCTCCGCGAACTCCGTGCTGGCTTAGCCCAAAGCGCTTTTTAACGCACCTCGCTCTCAATAAACAGCTTCTGCAAGTCGTTGGTGGGCCTGGAAAGCTGTTTCTTCCCGTCGGGGCCAAAACTTGTTTTTGGGGGTGGTCTCCCATGCAGCAGGGGCGACAAGAGTGTCGCCCATCCGACGGACCGGCGACACTCCTGTCGCCGATGGTGGCCACGAAGGCGTGCTTCGCTCCCCCACCACCCACCCTCTCGCGCTCGGCACCGGACCGCATCGCCCCAGCACATA
>CAMDOF010000062.1 GCA_945903465.1 Opitutus sp. GAS368 | reverse complement strand
GCGGCAGTGCGCTGCAGGACGCCACCATCGCCGACCTTTGCGCCACCCTCACGGCGACGGAAACCTGCTTCCCGACGACCGCCCTTCGTCTCATCTACCGCCAAGTGGGTTCACCCTGATTCCAGCCGGGGGTCAGGAGGTCTGAGTCTAGGTCGCAGCCACGTGTTCAACAACCGTCTCGGTGTAACCGGGCACATAGGCGCTGACATTTTCGGCGCTCGCAATCGTCAGGCGTTTTTGATCCACCGTGTCCGTGTAATGGGTAAACATGAGACCGGCAAAAAGGCTCGTCCGATCATCGACGCGATAGTCTATTTTTAGGCCGAGGTTGGAACGATTGCGCCGGTGGATCGCGTCCTCGAGCCGGAAGCGATAAATATATGCTGGGCTCACGGCCGCGCGCTCAAAGTCCATCTGCGTGACGTCCTGCGGCACTAGGTTATCGCTGTAGGAGACGGAAAGATAAACGCCGAGGTTCTTTTTTGCTCCAAAAACCTCCGAGGCTTGGACGCCGCCGAAAAAACCGCTGAGATGGCGGAGGGTCTTATAATTCACCCCAGAAGAATAAGCGATCCGGCGGCCGTTCAGGGCGAAGGCCGATTTCGAAATCATGTTCACCGCGCCGCCCACGGAATCTGCGTCCATGTCAGGGGTGGGCGCCTTGATCACTTCAATGCTTTCAATGTAGTCAGCGGGTAATTTATCCACCTCGAAACTGCGCGTCTTCTTGCCGCTGGATGGGCTCGGTAGGCGTGTCCCGTCGAGCGTCACGGCACTATAGGCCGAACCCATGCCGCGCACAAAAATCTGATCAACCTCGCCCTCGTTGAGATTGGTGGCCACGCCAGAAACCCGCTTGAGCATCTCGCCGATATTTCCATCCACAATCTCGCCAAATGTATCCGTCGCCACAATACTCTTTACGTTGTCGGCGTTGCGCTGGCGGGTGATCGCCGCCGCACTACCTTCACGCTCGCCGCTGACTGTAAACGCGGAAAGTTGATAAATTGAGGAACTAAGACCGATGCCCGGCACGAGGTTGCGGCCAGGCGCGACGAGGAGGGTCTGCGTGTGGCGGTCAAGACCGGTATAAATAACTTCGAGCAGGTAACTACCGGGCGCAACGCTCGTGAGCTCGAAGCGTCCATCGCGATCGGTGAGAGTACGCTCCGGGGTCCCGACCAGCTGGACTTCGGCGCCAGCCAGAAAGCTCCGCGTGGCGGAATTGCTGACGCGGCCTGCCACCGTGGTCAGTTCGATCGCAGAGGCACCGTGCGCCGAGCCCCAGGGAAATAGCCCGAGCCAAACGAGAGCGCTGAGCAGGATAGGTGAGGGTCGCAGAAGGAAGTGCATAAAGAAGTAAGCGGGGGATAAATGCCGACGAGGGGGAGTAACGGCTCCGCGCAAATAACAACATGCCAACGCAGAGCTCGAGTTAAAAAAAGTGGGGGATAAACGTCCGATTTTGGCGCCGATCCGAGAGAGGGAACCTCTGAAAGAACGTGATTTTCGCCCCGCACTGCTTTGTGAGCGGCGCCCACCGGGCGTCAGGGTTTTCGGATCGCCGCCAACTCGAAACCACTGATCGGATACGCCGTGACCTCGATGTCCTCCTTGTTCGTCGCGTAAATCACCCAGAGTTTTCCGTCGTGCTCGATGGCGTGGGAATACTGGAAACTATGCGCCCCCTTCGCGCCGCCCTTGTAACGCAGCGCCGGCCCGTTTTTCCGCAAAGCCAGCGGCTGCGAGAACGTCCATCCGTCGCGACTGAAGGTGATCGCCAGCGGATCGCGGACACTGGCACCCGTCGCCTTGGGATTGCTGATCAGGTAGTACCAGCCGTTGGACAGCCGGCCCGCCATGTTCTTGCTCATCGCGTCGGGATAGTTGGTCTTCACCGGAATCGTCCAGGTGCTCCCCGCGTCGAAGCTGACCGCATGATAAAGCCGCCGCGTGTAGCCCTGGTCGCGGATGATCAGGTGCAGCGCGCCCTCCGGATCAACGTAAGCGCTGGTCTCGCTCAGCCGGTAGTCGGGGAACGGCCCGGGCATCCGGGTGACGTTCCAGCGGTCCGCGCCGGCCGGTGACCAGGCGGTGTAGAAATACGCCCGGCTGTCGCGCCACACGAAAAAATCGCGCTCCGCCACCCGCAGCGGCGGGAAATAAACCACGCTGTTTTCCGCCACCACCCGGTCCTCGGTCCAAGCCGTTCCGTTCCTCGTAAAACGCACCAGCCGCGCATGGGACCATGGCCCGCCCGGCGGCGCGTTGCCCTGGTTGAGCGAACCGAGCGCCAGCAACCGGCCGCCCTCGACATACAAGCCGCTCGCCATCCACCGCCATGGTCCGCTCTCGCCATCAGGATCAGACGCGACCACGCGCGCTTCGCTCCACGTCAACCCGTCGACGCTCGTGGCGCCACGAATGATCTGGCTGCTGCTGTCCTCGTCAACGCGCCCCGACGACCACACCGCCCAGAATTTCCCGTCGTGATGCGCGATGAACGCGTGCAGGTTGAACTGCCAGCCGCCCGGCTCCGCACGGTAGACCATCGCCGTCGTGCCCTTCGCCTCCGGCAAATCCATCGGCGACGCCAGCAACTGCGGATCGGCGAGCAGCCGCGCCGGATCGTGCTTCGTTCCCTCAGGCAACTCCGCCCAAGGCATGGAACGGCTCAACAATGCCCGGCGCAGCGGCGCCTCGAGCGCCGTCGCATCGAGCGTGACGGCTTCGACGCCTTCGGCCCGCAGAAAGTCCGCGGGCGGCGCACACCAGACCACGGGAATATTGCGCGCCTTCAGCCGCCGCACGACGGACTGCCACGCCGCGATTTCCGACGCCGTTGCCATTTGCCGAGCGGAGGGCCCGATCACGGCGACGTGCCACGTCCGCGCCGCAAGCCAGTCGTCGAGGGTCGCCTCCGTCATTGGCTGTGTCGGCCGGAAAAGAGCCGCCTCGTCCGCCCAGCGCGCCTGCATTTTTTGCGCAACCTCGACCGTGAGCAAGTCGCCCGCGAGGAGCACCGCCACGCGGTTGCGCAGCTCGATCGAATCACTCACGAGCCCCTTCGGCACGCCGGACTGTGCCGCCGGCAGCGACGCGACCAGCATCGATCCCCCGCACACCAGACCCAGGACCCGAATCGCGTTTTTCCAGTTGATCATAATTCGTCGTCGCCCCGTCGTCGGGTCCACACGGTCAGATCGGCCAGGTCGCGCGGCTTCACCGGCAAGACCGTGGCCGCGAACGCGCACGTCGCAAACATCACGACGTTGCCGAGGATCGACGTGTAGTAGGAGCTGAAAATCCGCGGCACCACTCCGGCCTGCGCGAGGGTGGAATAGAGTGTGAACGTCACCGTGGCACCGATGCCCACCAGGACGCTGCGCGCATCGCCGGCCCGCGTGAGAATGCCGAAAAGGAACGCGCCCGAGATCCCGCCGCCGACCAGGGCGAGCAGGATGATCGACATCTCCATGATCGTCGCCGCGCTGGAGCGGTGGAGCAGCCAAGCCCCGCCGGCCATCGCCACGGCCAGCGCGAGCGACGCCCGGCGGCCTGCGCGGAGATAGTGCGCGTCATCACGATCACGCGCGAGGTAGAGCCGGTAGATATCATTCACCCACACCATGCCGGATGAGTTGATGCTGCCGCTCAACGACCCCATCGCCGCCGCAAGCGCCGCCGACACCACGAGTCCGGCCAGTCCAGGCGGCAACACGGTCACGATAAAATGCGGCAGGATATCCTCGGCCTTGCGCGTGCCTCCAAGCACCGCCGCCGCAACCTCCGATGGGAAATGCTGGAAATACACCCAGAGGCAGGTGCCGAGAAACATGAACGTCGTCCAGATCGGCAGCGCCCCGAGGCCGAGCACGATCATCGACTTCCGCGCCTCGCGGGCCGACTTCGCCGAACACCAGCGTTGCACCGTGTCTTGGTCGAGCTGGCCAGCGATGTATTGGGCCACGCCCACCAGCACGAGCATCAGCGCCGTTTTCTCCCTCAGCGAAACGCCCGCCGCCACCGGCTCCAGCCGCCCGGTCCCCGAGTTGAGATCCTGGAACGAGATCTTCCCGGACGCCAACGCCTCGGCCAGCACCTGCCCGAGTCCGCCCGGCAGCGCCTGCGCGATCACGGCGATGCAGGCAAAAGCCCCCGACAACAACACAATCGTCTGCATCACGTCCGTCCACACCACCGCCTCGAATCCGCCCTTCACCGTGTAGAGCGCGGTGATGCCCGCCGCCCCGACGATACATAGCGGCGTCGACAATCCGCTCAACGACGCCAGGAGCACGGAAAGCAGATAGGTGATCGTCGCCGTGCGCACCAGTTGAGCGAACAGATACACGACCGCCGCATAGACCGCCACCGACGGGCCGAACCGCAGCGACAGGTAATGATACGCCGAGCGGATGCGTCCGCTGCGAAAAAACGGGATGAACACGAGGCCGGCCAGCGTCACGACGAACGGAAACGCCAAGTTCGGCAGCAGCCGCACCCAGGCGGTTTTGAAACTGTCCGCCGGATACGCGATGAATGTCACCGAACTGATGGTGGAGCCGATGAAGCTGAGCCCGACCGCCCAGCCCGGGAAATTCCGCGCCCCGAGAAAGTAGTGCTCCGTCGTTCCCTGCCCGCGCGAGAACCGCCACCCGAGTCCGAGCACCGCGGCGAAATAGAAGACAATCACGACGGCATCAATCGGCTGCAGATTCATAACAAGGCGCGGATCGGTGCGTCGACTAGGGTAAGCCGGCCGGCGTGTGGTCGAACACCGGATCAGGTCGGTCCCACAACGGACCATGGTCCGGCCCCGCGGCCATGTAACCGAGCTGGCCGCGCACCCACGCGCCCGGAATCGCCGTCACGTCGGTGCCACGCCGCACCGCCTCGGCCGCCGCGACGCCCGCCGCTTCGCCGATTCCGTGCATCGTCGCCATTACGCGCACCGCCGCCGCCGCCTCGTGGGTCGCCGCCAGCGCGCGGCAGGCCACCAGGAGATTTGGGCATTCGGGCGCGATCAGGCTGCGAAACGGCACCTCATACCAATCGCCGGGAGGCGGGCCGAAATTCGCCTTCACCGCACCGCGGCCGTTGGCCTGCTGGTGCACGTCCTGCGCGCCGGTGGGGTTGTGGATGTCGATGAAGTAACAAGAGCGCGTCACCCCGTCGCGGAATTTCCGCGCGGCCACGATGTCGTCCATTGTCATCGTGTAGGCGCCGTGGATGTGCCGAGTCTCGCGCACGCCGACCTGCGTCGCCACTTTTTCGATATACGCATCGCGAAAATTAGGCACCGCGCGCACCAGCCACTCACCGATGAGGTACGCCTGCCGCCGGCCCTCCATCTCGGCCCTCGAGAGGTCCTCGGCCGACAGACCCGAGACACGGTTGATCCGCGTCATGTTGAAATGCAGCACGCCCGGGCGGGGGTAGTCGTAAAAATGGACAAAGTTCCGATACGGATAGTGCAGCTCGCCCGAGGCGAGCGCGCGCTGGAAATACGGCTCCACGAGCGCCCGCGCCTTCCGCATCGAGCCGGCGGCGATCATGTCCACCTTGTCGACGTTCGCCATCCGGAAGCTCACGGTCATCGCCTGCGTCAACCCGTCCTCCGCCCGGCCGACGTCAAACGCGCAGCCCGCCTGGGCCGTCAGATCCGCATCGCCCGAGCAGTCGATGAAGTTCGCCGCCGTGAAGGTCTCGACGCCGCCCTTCGAGAGCACGCGCAGTCCGGTGATCCGCGCGCCGTTCTTTTCCACGCCGCTGAGAAAACTGTGATAACGCACCGTGACACCGGCCGCCAGCAGCGCAGCATCGTAGACCGACTTGAGCAGTTCCTCGTCGAAGGCCGAGGGCGACAGCGCGGAGCCGAAGCCGCCGCGGCGGTGCAGTTCCTGCACGACTTCGCCGAAGACTCCGCCGATGAGCGAGCCGCGCCGGCCCGTCGCCGGGTCGCGGTACTCATGCCCGGCCCAGGGATTCACGAGTGCAGCCGTCGCCATGCCACCGCAAAAGCCGTAGCGCTCGATCAGGAGCGTGCGCGCGCCGCGGCGTGCCGCCGAAAGTGCGGCCGCGACGCCCGAGGGGCCGCCGCCACAGACGATCACATCAAAGGCTGAAGTTCCGGACGTCATCGGCGAATCAAGGATCAAAACCGTCCGCTCAGTCCCACGTTGAGTCTCATGCCGTAAACTTCTGCCATGGTGACACGGCTCTTGTCATGGTTGGAATACCACGACTCCCACTTGTTGAAGGCATTCACGACGTCGACGAAGACCGTGCACCCGCGCGCCGCCTTGTACTGCACATTGAAGTCCCACGTCTCGACGCCCGAGGTGCGGACCCGTTGGTCGGGATTGGCGGCGTAGGACTGCAGATAGCCGGCCTTGAAGTTATAGGACACGCGCGCCTCCCATTTCCGGAAGGCGCCCGAAAGGCCGACGTTCGCACTCTTCGGCACGAAGCGGACCAATTCCACGGCGCCCGAAGCGTAAGAGCCGCTGGTTTTGATCCGGGTGTAGTTAGCGTTCAGGGCGAGCGTGTTGAAGGGTTGGGGCAGTTCGACGAACTGGTGCATGAAATTCAGTTCATACCCCTTGACGGTCGCGTGGCCCGAGTTGGTCGTGGTGTTGAGGTCGAAGCCCTCGTATTGGCCGTTGAAACCGTTGTTCGCACCGCGTCCGATCACATCGGTCTGGCGGGCGATAAAATCGCTGATGCTTTTGTCGAAGTAACCCGCCGACACGACGCCGGCCGCCTTGCTGTAATACTCGGCGGACGCGTCATAGTTTCGGCTATACTGCGGCTTAAGCTTCGGCGTGGTTTGCAGCACCGTGCCCAGGCCGGTCGTCTGGTTGTAGGTGACCACCGTGGCGGGATAGATGTCCTGAAAACCCGCGCGCCCTTCACTCGTCGAATAGCTCGTGCGCAGGACCAGATTGCGCACCGGCTCGTAGCGAAGATGGAGGCTCGGGAAATAGTTTCGATACTCGCCGGTCGCGCTGATGCTGGTGACGGTCGGGTTCCGCGGATCGCGATTCTGGCCCGTGGTGTCGACGTTCGATTGTTCGCCGCGCACACCGCCCACCAGGCGCAACCCGCCGATTTGGGCCGTGCCCATGACATACGCCGCCGCCACGTTTTCCGTCAGTTCGCTGAATTGCGGACCCTGCGAAACGGTCGTGCCGCTCTCCCGGAACCACGTGGGATGTTCAAGAAAGAATTTCATGAAAGCGGGATAATCGAGCGTATCGCGCCGCGGATACCGGTTGTTCATCACGCCATAGCCGGGCCCAGGCACGACAAATTGGGCGAGGTTGTCGTCGTTTGCTCCGGTCGCCGCGTTGCGACCCGCCACGCCGTCGGGTCCAACGTAATTCCACGTGGGCGAATAGGGCGCCTGCGTGCGGTATTCGCTCTGCCCGTTCACGCCGGATTTGAACTTGAACGTCGCCGTGGTGCTCACGAATTTTTTTTCGTAGTCCGCCTTGAGGGCGGTGACGGCGTCGTGGTTCGCATTTGCGCTCAGGGTGCGGGTCGCCGTGAAGGCGGAAAAATCCGTGCCGGCGGCGAGGTTCGGCCCGTAGGTCTGCCGGTAGTCAGGCCGGTAGATGTCGCCCCTCGAGTCCACCGCGAGGCCCACCCCGCCGAGCGTGCGCGAGGTGTTCAGGGTTTGAAACGCAGTCGTGAAGTTCGAAGGGCTCACCGAGCCCCGCAGGGTCAGCTTCTGTTCCCCCGCCCAGTGGAAATCTGCGCCCAAGTCGTATTTGTAGGTGCGGGAGTGGCGCGCCCCGGCCCCTCCGATGTCGGCATACGTGGCATGCAGCAATTCGGTGAACTGGCCGGAATAGCCGGGCGCGATCCCGGCCGTCTGGTTGGTCGCGTCGCGGGGCGGCGTGCCGGCTTCGATTTGCGCCCGGCTCACCCGGCTGTAGTCAGCCACCCGGTTCACCGCGGAGATGTTCCAGTCGTTCCGAATGTATTTGAATGAGTAATACGTGTAGTTGACGCCCGCCATCAGCTCGACGCTTTCGTTGAGGCGGAAGTTGAACTTCACGCTGGTGGCCGCCCGCGTCCGGTAATTCCAATCGTCCAGCGTGCGCGCCTGCGCCGTGAGATTGTCCGGCAGATTGCGCGTCATCTGAATCCGATCCCGGCCGTTGACGGTGTCGTTGTAGCCGCCGGAGAGCGCGACGCCGAGGCGCTCGCTGCGGCCCAACTTCGTCAAGTAGGTGAACGAGGCCGCGGGCTTCCACTGCCGTTGGTCCTTGCGATACGTGTTGAAATTGCCCCCGAGGCGGTAATTAAGCTGCGAGCCCTTGATGTCCAGGGCGGACTTCGTGATCAGGTTCACGGTGCCGCCGATCGAATCGGCCGGCAGGTCTGGAGTCAGCGCCTTGATCACCTCGACCTCCTTGATGAAATCGGAGGGCACCTGATCGATGGGCACCGCCCGTTCCCCCTGCGTGCCGGCGGCTTGGTAGATCGTCGAAGACGCGGACGCCGAGCGCGTGCCGTCCACCGAGACCGAGTTCGCCTCGGGCGGGAGGCCGCGCACGCTGATGCCCACGACATCGCCGACTTCCTGGATGCCGGCGATACCGGGCAGGCGTTGCAGAAAATTACCGATGTTGCCGTCGGCGACGTTGCCGAACGCGTCCATGGCGACGACGTTCTTTATCCCATCGGCATTGCGTTGCACGGTGATCGAAGCCGCATTGCCCTCGCGTATTCCGGCGACAACGAAGGGATCCAGGTTGTAGACGTCCGCAGTGAGAGCGACGGGCAGGCTGGCGACGCCCCCATCGGTCACATCGAGAGGCAGCGTCCGATCGTCGAGGCCGGTATAGCGCACCCGAACCGTGTATTTTCCGGCCGGAACCATCGGAAAGGCAAAGCTCCCGTCCCGCGCCGTCAGCGTCGAAGCGCGGCGCTCAACCACCGTGACCTCGGCCCCTTCGAGATACTGGCCGGTGTTGGCGTTGCGGACATTGCCCTTGATGGTTCCGTCGGCCCGCAGTCCGCCGGCCATGGCGGCGGCGGCAAAGAAGGCGAGAAGACCAAGCGGTGCCGGACGGACGGTTCGACGAGGGAGGGAGGTGAAGGGTTTCATACGCTGGGGAATGGAGTGAAAGCGCGGCCGGAGAAAGCCGCGCCGATTTACCAAGATCAGAGGATTGGCGCGGTTTTCGTAAACCTCCCCGTCACTTTCTCTGGAAAGTAAACTTGTGCCTCGATCGCGCTCACGGTCATGCTTTCGCCGACATGAGCCCGTCCGCCCCGCCGCGCGTCACCCAGCGCGATCTCGCCCGTCTCGCCAAGGTCTCGCACACGACCGTCTCGCTGGCTCTGCGGGACCATCCGTCAATTCCTGCTGAGACCCGCGCACGGATCACCGGGCTGGCGCGCAAGCACCGCTACCAGCCCGACCCGATGCTCGCCGCGCTCAACGCCTATCGCGTGAGCCGCACGCCGTCGCGCTTCCAGGGCACCATCGCCTGGCTCACGAATTTCGAGACCGCCGGCGCGTGGCGCGGGATGATTCAGGCGGCGGGATATTTTCTCGGCGCGCAGGAGCAGGCCCAGCGTCTCGGTTACAAGCTCGAGGAATTTTGGCTCGGCGATCCGCTGCTCACGGCGCGGCGTGCCACGCACGTGCTGCAGGCCCGCGGCGTGCGCGGGCTCATCGTCGCGCCGCTGCCCGTGCCTCACGGCGAGCTCGCCCTCGCGTGGGATCGATTTTCCGCCGTCGCGCTCGGGTCCTCACTTGCCCGTCCCCAGCTCCACGTGGTGATGAACCATCAGTTCCGCAACATGCGCCATCTCGTGCAGCAGTTGCACACGCTCGGCCATCGGCGCATCGGATTTGCCATGCCCGCCACCACCGACGAACGCGTCGATCACAACTACCTCGGCGGTTTCTGGATCGCCCAACAGGAACTTCCGCCCGGTACGGCCCGGCTCGCCCCGTGGCTCGCGGCGACATTTGCCGAGGCGGGATTTCGCGCGTGGGCGCGCGAGACGCGACCGGACGCGGTCATCACATCCGCGAGCTGGGCGCACCAAGTGATCGACTGGTTCGGCGCCGAGGGACGGCGCGTGCCGCGCGACGTGGGCGTCGCGGTGGCCTCGATTCCGTTTGGCGATCGCACGATCTCGGGCATCGACGAAAATGTCCGCGCCGTCGGCGCCATGGCGGTCGATACGGTGGTCGGCATGATTCATCGCAACGAAACCGGCATTCCCACCACCCCCTGGCGCCTGCTCGCCGAGGGCACGTGGTTCAAGGGTAAAACCGTCCGAGTCCGGCGCCCGCGCGTCGTCTCACGATTCTGAACGGCCTTGAAATTTGATCTGAGAGCACGGGCGTCGCTTCCAATGTCACAAAGATTTCGTTGTCGCGCAGCGTGCCCGCGCGGCGGCTCTACTCCCTCTGAGACGAGGGAATTTGTGGCGCCGGTAGCGTACCAGAAGAGGCTCGTTCGGCCGCGGTTTGCGTCGCTTGGGCAAAGGGTGGAGGGCGACTTCACGACATAACGCGCGCAGCCAGAAGGTCTGGTTAGGACCGCCGGTGCAGAGGGTGCGCCCCATATCTTTCAATCGCGAGATCACGAGGCGGCGAGCTTCGCGGAAGGAAATCGCCGCCTGGGTTTTTCCAACTGTTCGCCCGCCTGCCGCATCACGGCCCGCACCAAACTGTGGTCAAGGGCCCGGCCTAAAATTCCTTGCGGGCAATGGCGGCCGTGCCCACGGGCAGCGCGTCCAATTTCAGCTGCGTTTTGACGTAGCGGAAATTCAGTTTGGCCTGCCAGCGCTGGCCATACCAGCGCACGAGGAACTCGATGGGCTCGTCGCCACTGGGCAAGGTGGTGAACAGCCACAAGTCGATCTTGCGCTGATCCCGCTGTAACCGCACGTAAATCAGGCGGCCCGACACAAGTTTTCGCTCGGTGCCGGAGGCACTTTTTCGGCGCGGGTGGGTTGCCACCGATCCCGCGCTCCTGTCCGGAACCGCGCGGCAATCCGGCGCGTCAAACCACCGAGCAGGTGACTCGCCAGATGGGGCACGCGCATTCAGGGCAAAATCAGAAAACGACGGTGATTGGCAATCCGGCACAGACCGTTGGCCCGCGACGCCGCGTCCCGCCGATCACCCGATCCCGCGCCGCACATTGCCTGGCGGCCGCTCCGATCAGATGCACCGCGAGATCCCGGCCCGTCTCATCGTGCACCAGATAAGCCAGGTTCGTGCCCACCGGCCGATCGTAACCAAAATAATGATACGTGCGCAGGTCGCCCCGCGCCCGCGCACGTCCGGCCGTACCGAGGCCCGCCAGGCCCCACTGCAGCGGCCACCACCCCGCCAGCACCCCGGTGATCAGCTCGCCCGGTGCCGCCGCCGCCTTGCCCCGCTTGATCGCCCAGGGGTTGCGCCTTTGGGGGATGCGCACGGCAGGCAGCCGCCGCCCAAGTTTTGCCGCCAAGGTGGCCTCAGGCTGCGTGCGGCGAATGTCTTCCACCGGCCCGACGTCGTTTGCCACTGCCAGCGGACGCACAGATCCTTCGCCATTCCAGGCCGGCTCCACTCGGTACGCGTCTCGATGCGATAGTGCAGTTCGCGCCGTTCGGCCGGCGTGACTTGCCGGATCTGCACCCGGATGCTTTCTCCTTCGGAGGACATGGCCGCACGATGGCGCCAAGGCCCGCGTAAGTTCCGCGAAAAACGCCGCCGCCAGGAATTTTTTCCGCCAAAAGGACGAACCAAAATCCGCGCGAAACCTTTGTGCCATTGGTCGTGGCGTGACCGCGCTTGAAACCGAAAACGCCAAGCCAGACACAAGAAAATTGACGAGAGAATGAGAATCAGAAATCACGTTCCGCCACCCGCCGTCCAGCGCGACCCGCGAGGATAACAAGGCCCGGCGAGCAGGCCGCGCCGTCCCGACCTCTCCGAACGCTGCCTTGAACGATATTTCACCTCATCGTCACCCGACAGACACGGTATCGCCATGCCGCTAACGAAAGATGGACAAGCATGGACCCACGTAGCACCGCCACCCTCAACTCTCGTTTCAACTTTAAGTGCAGCACTGGCATCCGCTGCGCTTTCATCGCTCTGCTGTGCGGCGGAGCGCACCAGTCGGCCCGCGGTGCCGAGGTAATCGCCAAGCCAGCCGAACAAGTGATCTCGCTCCAGAAATACGTGGTCACGGGCTCCAACATTCAACGCGCGGATATGGAAAAGGTGGTGCCGATCACCGTGCTCGATCAGGACGCGATGACGGTGCGCAATCCCCTCTTGCCCGTCGACATGCTCACCACGTTGCCCTCGGTCGTGAATTTGCCCGAGAATGAAACTCGGCTCGGTTCCTCCGGCGCCCGCGGCGACAACGCCAATATCAACCTGCGCAACCTCGGCTCTACGGCCACGCTGATCCTCGTCAACGGGCGCCGCATGGCCATTAACCCGATGACCGCTGGACTTTCCCAGGCCGTCAACGTGAACCAACTCCCCACGCAAGGTATCGAGCGCATCGAAATCCTCCGCGACGGCGCCTCGGCGATTTACGGCTCCGATGCGGTGGCCGGCGTGATCAACTACGTGCTCAAGCGCGAATTTAAAGGCTACGAAATTAACGTGCGCCAAGGCTTCACTGAAGACGGTGGCGGCCAAAGTACCCAGGTCGCGCTCACTTTCGGCACGAGCTTCGCCCAAGGTCGCGGTCGAATCTTCGGCTCGATGGAATCACTGTACAAAGAGGCCATTTTTCTGCGCGACCGCGATTTCAGCATAACGTCTAATCTCTCGGCCAAAGCGCCCGCGCCATTTAACACTCTCGGTGGCCCCTTCGATGCGCGCACCGCGCGGGGCCGATACCCCATCTTCCGCCTCGGTACCGCCACCGCCAGCAACTACTTCCGTCCCGTCAACGGCTCCCCCACCCTCACGACCGTGGCGCCGACCCCAGCGGCTAACTCCGAGTTCTATCTTGATCTCAATGAATTCGGCATGGCTTCACCACGAATGACCCGCGCCAACTCGTTTTTCTCCTTCGAATACGATCTCACCAAGCGCGTCACGGCCTTCGCCGATTTTTCCTACTACACGGCGGATTCCACCATGGTCCGCCAGCCGCTCGCGCTCAACGCCCCCACCACCGACAAGCTCGCGACGCTCTCCGTCGACAATCCTTACAACCCTTACGGCAGCCGCTTCTACCATGCCACCGGCGCAGCCAACACCGACGGGGCCCTCCGCCTCACTGGCACCCCACGTTCCATCAGCTTGGTCTCGGTCACCCTGCCCGACCTTGGCGTCGAAAAAATCAGCACCACCGCCGATGTCGTCCGTTTCGCCGCCGGCCTGCGCGGTCAACTCGGCGACAGTTGGCATTGGGAAACGTCCGGTTTTTATAATCAGGTAAACGGCGACGATAAAGCCTACCCTGACGTCCGTGAAAGTCTGTTGCTGCAGGCCCTGCAGCGCACCGACGCCAGCGCGTACAATCCCTTCGGCTACACTTTTAAAGTGCAAAATGGGGCCGTGGTGGCGGACAAACCTTATACCAATCCCGCAGCCGTCGTGGACTCTTTTTCCGCCGTCTTTGCACGCCGCGCCCAGAGCTCCCTCGCCAGCGGGGACCTCCGCGTGACGGGTCGCCTGCTCAAATGGTGGGGCGGCGAGATCATGGCCGCTTTCGGCGGCGAATACCGCAAGGACAAGCTCGCGGACAAACGCCCGCCTTTCAGCGGTGAAAACCCGGCCGGCGTCGGTCTCGAAAGCACCGACAACGACTTCCTCCTCCACCCGCCCCGGCCCGACGTTGTGGGCAGCCGCAACATCACCAGCCTCTACGCCGAATTTTTTCTGCCCTTGGTCAGCGCTGAACGCCGCGTGCCCTTGATCCACACTTTGGAACTAACCACTTCCGCCCGCCTCGAGGCCTACAGCGATTTTGGCAAGACAACCAAACCCAAGGTCGGCCTCAACTGGCGACCCCTCTCGTGGCTGATGCTCCGCGGCTCCTACAATGAGGGGTTCATGGCCCCCAGTCTCGCGGCGCTCTTCACCAGCCCCCGTTGGTCCATCACCGCCGGCGCGGGGGATATCGACACCTATCGCAACCCCGTTACTAACGAGGGCGCTTACGTCCAACGCGGTTACTTCGGTGGCAACCCTAACCTAAAAGCCTCCAACTCCGAAGGCACCAGCTACGGTATCGTGATCGATGTGCCTGGCATCCGCGGTCTCAGCCTAACCGCCGATTCCTTTCACATTGAGCGCACCAACCTTCTCGGCTCGCGCAGCGCCGCCCAGATCCGCGCGAGCGATGTTACGCTCATCCAAACATTCACCAAAGCCCAGCTGGCCGCGGGTCGCACCCTCGCGAGCGTCGATCTCGGCAGCGGGACCGCCGCCTACAAGGGCGACCCCGACATCGTGCGTTATGCCGTCACGCCCGAAGACACGGCCGCCTTTAATACTTACAACGCTGCTAATCCCGGTAATCCTCAGGCCACTGCGGGCAAGATTTTCTCTTTCAACCAGCCGTGGATCAATATCTCTGGTAGCGAAAACGTGGGCGTCGATCTCGGCCTGCGCTACGCCCTCCCCAAGCTCCCCTTCGGCAGCATCACGCTCAACTCCGATTGGTCCTATCTCGTTAACTCCCGCTCCGTACAGCAACCCGCCAACCTCGCCGCCGTCGAAACCAACGACCTGACCGTCAACGGCGTCTCTCGTTGGCGCGGCACAAGCAACGTCTCCTGGCGCCGCGGCGCTTGGACCGCCCACCTCGGAGCCTACTACGTCGGCCCTTCTCAAGACTCCGGCGCCACCACCACGGCCGCACTCTTTGAATCACTCGGCCAACCTAAATACATCGCGAAACATTTCACCGGCGGCCAATTTGTTTACCGCTACATCATGGACTCAAGCATCTCTTACAACGCCTCGCTCGGTTACCGTTTCACCACCGTTAACGCCTCTTGGCTGCGCGGCACCCGCCTGCGCCTCGGCAGCACCAACCTCACCAATCAAGCCCCGCCGCTCGCCTCCGGCGGTTTTGGCTACGCCCCGGGCGTCAGCCAAAACCTGCTCGCCGGTCGCGCGTGGTTCTTCGACGCCACCCGTAGCTTTTAATCCACCATGCACTTTCGCGCTCTTTTTCTGCTCGTCGCACTGGGCTCATCGCTCGCCGCCTGCGCAGCGGAGACCTCAGCGGATCCCCTCCGCGAGGCGAACCGCGCCTGGCTGGCCAGCTTGCCCGCGGCACCTGCGCCCGAACTCACACGGC
The DNA here is from genome assembly GCA_945903465.1 of Opitutus sp. GAS368. Classification (GTDB taxonomy): domain Bacteria; phylum Verrucomicrobiota; class Verrucomicrobiia; order Opitutales; family Opitutaceae; genus ER46. The sequence continues at coordinate 23,150 of CAMDOF010000062.1, read as the reverse complement.
ACGGACTCATCGCCGAGGAATTGCGCCGGTGGAAACCCCGTGGCGCCAACCAAGGTGTCGCGGTGGACGCCCACTACTTTTACGGCATCGGCAACTACGTCGTCGGCAAATACGACAAAGCCACCGGGACGCGCGTGGCCGAATGGGTGGGCCTGCGCGGGGGCCCCACCATCCACCTGAACGGAGGCATCATCCAAGACGGCCTTCTCGTACTCGCCCATTCCAACTTCCCGCAGCTGCCCATGGTCAGCTCCGTGGAATATTTCGATCCCAGCACGGTCCAACCGGTGAAATCTCTCAGCCTAGGCATTCGCCACGGCTCCCTCACTTGGGCAGAGCAAAGAGACGGTTTCTGGTGGGCCTGCTTCGCCCATTACAGCGACCCCAAAACCTCCCCGGGCACCGACAACCGCAGTACGCTGTTCGGCAAATTCGACGCCCAGTGGAACCTCCGAGAATCTTGGATTTTCCCACCCCAGGTCGTCTCCAACTGGGGGAAAACCAGCAGCTCAGGCGGAAGCTGGGGCGACGACGGCTTGCTCTACACCACCGGCCACGACGAAAAAGATCTCTACGTGCTCCGCCTGCCCAAGATGGGCGCCACCTTGGACTATATAACCACGATCACAGTCCCTTTTGAGGGCCAGTCTTGGGCTTGGGACCGCAGTGAAAAACGCCTCGCTTACGGCATCATCCGCCGCACCGGGGAAGTCGTCGTCGCCCGCATCCCCGCGCTACCAGAAAAACTTCTCGTCCGCGGAACCCTTCAGCCGTGATGGCCCCGAGCCAAATGGCGCCGACCGTTTTATAAAAAACCGTCGCACCGCCCGGCCGCGTAACTTCCGCCAGCGGCCCTCGGACCTAAATTCTCAAGCGGCTCTCCGCGCAGTCGCTCGCGTTACCATGCCGGTCCAGTACGCCCCGCCCACCCGCTCACGCGCTCGCGCCGGCGGTTCGGGCGCAATTTAGCAGGGCGCGGCGTAGGTCAGTGTCGCGTGATCGAGCGTGGCGTGATCGAGCGTGGCGTGATCGAGCGTGGTTTCCGCCCGCGGATAAATCACCCAACCACGTGACACCTTTTAGGTGCTACGTAACACGTGACACTTTCTGGAGTCCGAGCCGCCAACACCGCACCCGATACGCAGAACATACGCCGAGCCCTTCGCGTCTGCAGCAAGGAGCGCGCGGTATCTCACCTGAGGAGATACCTCGCCGAGAACGGCCGCTACCCTGAGCGCGATGTGACCGCCGACCGCACGACGTTTTCCTGCTTTACCTTCCGAGAACAATGCGGAGCCGGATTTGCCGAGGCTCCTCCCCCTCTCGTATTCCGAGGATGACCGCGAACGACAGCAACGATCCGCATTTTAATGACCGTATTTTAATAGGCCATTTTCCGCAGGAGCAAAACCTCCCTGCCCGCCCCATTTGCTCGCGCCATTTTCCCATTCGCCTTCAGGTCGGCCAACGGTAAAAAAACTCATCATAATTGCGTTAAGTCTCATCGCACCGGCCCGTAAAAAGTGCTACCTTCAACCCTTGGATCACCCTCAACGAAGAACTCGCCCTATGCTTCGAATATCTGCCTGCCCAGAAATCGTTAACATCAAACCGGCTTCCCGGCATTTTATTGGAGGCCTTCTCGCGTTCCTTTGCCTGCACGTCGCCCACGCCGCCAATCTCACTCTGCGCCAGGATGCCGCCACCCACACGCTATCCGTCTATCGCGACAATGTCCCGCAGCCCATCCTCACCCAAAACGCCCGCCCCGATTTCCGACCCTACCTGCACCCGATCGTCTCGCCCGACGGCAAGAGTGTCCTCACGGAGTTGAGCCCAATTCATCACAAGCACCAAACCGGCCTCTACTGGGGACTGACGCGCGTCAACGGCCGCGACTACTTTCACAATCCCGATAACGGCTACTGGCGGCGCATCTCGAGCGAGGCGACCATCACGCAGGGTCCCGAAGTGAAGTGGTCCACCGTTTATCATCTCCTTGATCAAGCCGGCCAGGCGATCATGGCCGAGACGCAGACTTGGACCATGCGCGACAGCGGCGATCGTTACTTGCTCGATCTCGAATGGAAGGGCGAGGGTCTCATTGATCTCTCTGTCGCCCAATACGATTACGGCGGGCTCTTCGTCCGCATGCCTTGGCGCGCCGGCATGGAAGGCGGCGTCATTAACAGCAATCGCCAGCGCGATAACCGCGCCACCGGTCAGCGTGCACTTTGGGTCGACGTCGGTCTGAAACTCGATGGTCGGACCGATCAGGCGCACATTGCCGTGTTCGACCATCCGAAAAATTCCGGCTATCCGCTCCCGTGGCGCGTCGACGGCCAACTGGGGGTCGGCCCGAGCCGCGCCATCTCCGGCGATTGGTCCATCGCCAAGGGCAAGATCGAGACCGTCCGCCACCAACTCGTCGTCTACACCGGCACCTTCAACGACCTCACCCTCACCGAATCATGGAAGGCCTACACTGGACAAGCCAACGATACCGTCCTCTGGGGCCTCGCCAAAGCCGAGGGCAAGCAAGCCGTCTTTCTCACCGGCGAAAAAGCCGCGGCCAAGATGACCGTCCCGGCTGGCTTCGAGGCGAAACTCGCTGCCAGCGAACCGCTGATCACACAGCCCATGGCGTTTTGCTGGGACGATCGCGGACGGATGTGGGTCGCCGAAAATCGCGACTATGAAACGCGCAAGACAGGCTTTGCCAACCAGGGTGACAGTCGTATCGTCATCCTCGAAGACACTGACGGCGACGGAAAATTCGACACCCGCAAAGTCTTCATCGAAGGCATTCCTTTCCCCGCCGCCATCGCCGTGGGCTTCGATGGCCTCTGGCTCGGCGCCCCGCCCAATCTGCTTTTCGTGCCCGATAAAAATCACGACGACAAGGCAGACGATGCGATCGAGATTCGTCTCACCGGCTGGGGGATTCAAGACCGCCACGAGACCCTCAACAGCTTCAACTGGGGCCCCGATGGTTGGCTGTATGGCTGCCAAGGTTTCGCCACGCGCTCGACCGTGGGCAAGCCCGCCGACGGTGGTAAACTCTTTAAGAAGGGCGAAGCTTTCCCGGAAAAAATTCCGGTGAAGGACGGCCAATATATTGACGGTGGGGTCTGGCGTTATCATCCCACGAAAGACCGCTTCGAGATTGTCTCCCATGGTTTCAGCAATCCGTGGGGCCTCGATTTCGACGATCACGGCCAGATGTTCATCACCGCGTGCGTGATTCCGCATCTCTGGCACGTCATCCCCGGCGGCATTTATCACCGGCAGGGCGGCAAGCACATCAACCCCTACATCTACGACGATATCAAGACCATCGCCGACCATCGCCACCGCTCCGCGCACGGAGGCGCGCGCATCTATCTCGCCGATGAATTTCCCCGTGAATATCGCGACAGAATTTTCATGGCCAACATTCACGAACACGCCGTCCTCAGTGATATTCTTGAACCCAAGGGCTCCGGTTTCGTGGGCCATCACGGCGACGATACGCTCCTCGCCAATGACGCCGCTTGGGTCGGCTTCAGCGTGGAAATCGGCCCCGATGGCGCCGTGTACGTGCTCGATTGGCACGACGGAGACATCTGCGGTAATTCGCTCACCGAAAAAGAAACCGGGCGCATTTACCGTCTCGCCCCGAAAGGTCTCGCGGGAAAATCCGGTCTCAACCTCGCCGCTCTCGCGGACCTCCCATTGGTCGCGCTCCTCACGCATCGCAATGATTGGTACAGTCGCCGCGCCCGCGTGATTCTCCAGCAGCGCGCCGCCGAGGGCCGTCTCGACGGCGCCGTGGCCGCTCGTCTCTGGGAGCTGTTCGCGCAGTCGAAAACTGCCGCGCATAAACTCCGTGCCCTTTGGACGCTCCACGTCACCAAAAATCTTCCCACCGATCGCCTGCTCCCCTTGCTCGATCATACCGAACCCACCATTCGCGGTTGGGCGATCCAATTGCTCGGCGAGGATCTCGCCGTGGGACCCGCGGCCTTGCAAAAATTTGCGGCTATGGCGCTCGCCGACGCCTCCCCCATCGTGCGCCTCGCGCTCGCCTCCGCGTTGCAACGCATCCCCCTCGCCGAGCGTTGGCCCATCGCGCAGGGCCTCGTCACCCACGGCGAGGACGTGGCCGACCACAATCTCCCCAAGCTGATTTGGTCCGGTATCGAGCCCCTTGTCCCCGTCGATCCGTCCCGCGCCCTCGCGCTCGCCGCCCGCAGCGCACTTCCCCAGATCACCCAGTGGATCTCCCGCCGAGCGGTCGCCGCCAAAAAACTCGAGGTCGTCGCCGCCGCGCTCGCCGGCAGCGCCTCGCCCTCCGCTCGTCTCGCCCTGCTCGAGGGCCTGCGCGACGGACTCACGTCTTTCGGTCGCCGCGAAATCACCATACCTAAAAACTGGACGACCGCCGCCGCTGCGGTCACGGCCACGGGCGACGCCAAAATCCGCGATCTCCTCGCGCAGGTGAGTCAGTTGCTCGGGGATCCCCAAGCCTCCGCCGCCCAGCTCGCGATCCTTCAAGATGCCACGGCCTCCCTCGAGCGTCGTCGCGATATCCTCCGCGGATTCGCGCGCGATGGCGCCTTCGAGGCCCTCCCCGCCGCCCTCGCGCTCCTCGATGATACGTCTCTCCGGCGGGAAGCGATCCGCGCTCTCGCCGCGTTCGACGACTCGCGCGTGGCCCCCGCCCTCCTCACTCGTTACGCCGCACTCAGCGCCACCGATAAATCTGAAGTTATCCTGACGCTAGCCGGTCGCCGCGCCACCGCGCAGGCCTTGCTGGTCGCCCTCAATAAAAATTCAATTCCGAAGAACGACGTCACCGCCTTCGCCGCACGCCAACTCCAACGCGTCCTCGGTCCATCCTTCGTCGATTTCTGGGGCCCAGTGGCCCAGCCCGCTGAAGACAAGCGAGCCGACATCACAAAGTTCAAGCAGCTCTTTAGCGATAACGAGTTCGCCCGCGCCAATCCCTCGCAAGGCCGCGCCCTCTTCGAACGTACCTGCACCGCCTGCCACACGCTTTACGGTCAGGGCGGCAACATCGGCCCCGATCTAACCGGCTCCAACCGCGCCAACCTCGACTACATCCTCACTGAGATCATCAATCCAAGCGAGGTTATGCAGGACGGTTATCAACTCGTCATCATCACCACCCGCGATGGCCGGACACTCTCTGGCAACGCCGCGGCCGAAGACGCGCAACAACTCACCCTCCGCCTCATCGGCCAAGACACCATCATCGCAAAATCGGAAATTCTCTCCCGCGAAAAATCTCCCATTTCGATGATGCCGGAAGGTCTCCTCAAATCGCTTACGAACGACGAAGTCCGCGACCTCCTCGCTTACCTCCGCACGACCGCGCAGGTGCCGTTGCCCAAATCGTGATCGCCACCGCCACCGAGGGTCCGCGCCTGAGATAGCTGCAGTCAGGCCGTCCGTCCTCCGCTCGCCCGCGCGATTCAACCCACCGCTTCGCGCCCGCGCCCTCGACGACCACCGCTTCGCGCCTGCCGCCCTCGACGACTACCGCCCACGCCTGCCGCCCGTGCCGTCGGCCGACCCACGCCTGCCGCCCTCGTCTTTCCGCCTGCCTCTTTCCGCCGTGCCGTCGGCCGACCCACCCCTACCGCCCACACCTGGCTCTCTCGTCTTTCCGCCTGCTGTGCCTTCCCCCGCGCCCGCGCCGATCACTCGCGCCGATTCCCCGTGATCCTCCAGCGAGTCACTAACTAGCGCACCCGCTACGGACGACTTTTCTCCTCGCTACCGCATCCACCCTAAAGGCACCTTTCGCCATGAATTCTTTCGACGCTGCACTCGCCGAAACCATCCGTACCTTTCAATCCCTCGGTACCCTGCGCCCGACGATCGACCAAGCGGGCGATCTCATCATCGCCACACTGCAGCGCGGCGGTAAACTCCTGATCTGCGGCAATGGCGGCAGCGGCGCCGAGGCCGCTCATTTCTCCACTGAACTCGTTGGACGCTTCGCCCAAACTCGGCGCGCCCTCCCCGCGATCGCTTTGTCCGCTGATGGCTCCTTACTTTCCTGCATCGCCAACGATTTCGGTTACGAGCAGGTGTTCGCTCGCCAAATTGCCGGTTTCGCCCAGCCCGGCGATCTCGTCGTCGTCCTCAGCTCGAGCGGTCATTCGCCGAACGTGCTCGCCGCATTGCACGAGGCCCAAAAGATGGGGGTGGAAAGCCTCGCCTTCCTCGGGCGCGGCGGCGGCCCGGCCAAGGGGCTCGCCTCGTGCGAACTGATTATACCCGGCCAGAGCGGCGCGGCCGCCCAGGAGGCTCATTTGTTTTTAATTCATCATTTTTGCGAGCGAATCGATGCCGCTTTTCCAGCATAAAGGACCGCGGCCGCTGCCCGGACCGCGCGCCGCTGCCCGCCGCGCGCCGGTGAAAACAGCGGCTACCAATACGGATATTTCACACCCAACTTGACCCAAGGCATTGCACAGAAAGCACGGAGCCCAGCCCACAGAAGTCACAGAGCGGACAAGGGGTTTCGCTCCGTGACCTCAGTGCGGACCTCGGTGCGCTCTGTGAAAAAAGATTTTCTCAGAAAAGTGTGATTGATGCGGGCTAAGATCGGAAAACTCTCCACGCGTTTTCTTAATCGCAGAGATCGGTCCCGCCTAAATCTGCTGGGCCGACCTTGCTCTCAACTGATTCGGACCCGCTCCGGAACTAATCAGGCAGCATCCGCCCGGAATCACCCTAACTGGCCACCGCCAGTGAGGTTCAGCCTACCCTCGACCACCCTCAAAATTATTTTAGCGCCGCCGGTCACCTGCGGGCAACGCTAAGCCACTGGCCCTCGACACCCGTTTTCCCGCGTCTTTCCGACCGATCCTACCAAGGAGTTTTTCTCGCACGACTGATCCGCCACGCTACGTTGCGGGAGAAATACTTCCGCCGTGCCCCGTCGCCTCGCCACCAAATCCACGCCCATTCTCACCCGCCGCCACTTTCTTCTCGGGAGCAGCGGCGCATGGCTAGCCGCCGACCTCGCCAGCCGCGCGGCCGAGACTACCGCCGCTCCACGACGGGCGGACGTCTGCGTATATGGCGGCAATGCCAGCGGGGTGATGGCGGCAGTCGCGGCCGCCCGCGAAGGTTGCCGCGTGATCATCATCGAACCAAGCCGATGGCTCGGGGGCATGACCGGCGGGGGCCTCATGCATATTGACTGGGGCCGGCCGGAAGCGGTGGGCGGAACCACCCGAAAAATCCTCGACGACAAAAATAACGATAAGTCCTACCGCCAGATTTTCTCTGACCTGGTGACGACCCACGGTATCACCGTTATCTTCGAGCATCGCCTTGCCGCGGTCACCCGTCTGGGCCGTATCATTACAGGCCTTACATTAGATTTTGCACCGCCCGACCGTTTCGGTTGCCCGCGGCCGCAAGCCCAAACCGCGGCGGCCCTGCTCGTGGAGGCGCAGATGTTTATCGATTGCTCTTACGAGGGTGATCTCATGGCCCGAGCGGGCGTCACTTACACTTACGGAAGGGAATCGGCCGAGCAGTACGGCGAATCCCTCGGGGGCGTGCCGCCCAACATGGCGGTGTATCCCATTGACCCCTACATTGTACCGGGTAACCCCCAGAGCGGGTTGCTGCCGCTGCTTCAAGCCGGGCCGATGGCGCCCCTTGGCAGTGCGGATAAGTTGACCATGGGCTACGGGTTCCGCTGGAAGTTCACCGTTGGGCCGGAGCAATTACCGATTGATCCTCCGGCCGACTACGATCCCCGCACGTTTGAGCTCTACCGCCGCGCCTTTCGCCAAAAGGTCGATACGTCAGGTCGGCGTACCCGCGCGCTCGGCGTCGTCGCGCCCGAGCGAGGCCACGTGCATATTCTCGGCTCCGGCAATCTCGCGCGGAGCCTGGTGGCACCCACGGTCTTCGGGAGCAACGCCGGCTACCCCGATGGCGACTGGCCCACCCGCGCCCGCATCTGGAAATTTCACCAGGACTTCATGCGCGGCATGACCCATTTTCTGAAAACTGATCCCGCCGCGCCCGCCGAGCTAAAGGATAAAGCGCTCAAGGTTGGTTTTCAAATCGGCAGCTTCGATGAGACCAGCGGCTGGCCCCATCAAATGTATATTCGCGAGGCCCGCCGCCTCGTGGCGGCGACCGTTGTTACCCAAAAAGATCTCGCTGGTAAGGTCGCGCCCAGTGATTCCGTCGGCCTCGCCTCTTATGGAGTGGACGATTGGCCCTACGCGATGTTTGCGCTGCAAGGCCAGGTGGCGTTAAATGGCGGCGAGTTTTCCATGCTCTATTTGGACGAGGCCCATCAGGGTATTTACGCGATTCCCTACCCCGCGATCACTCCGCGGATTACCGAGTGCGAGAATCTCCTCGTCCCAGTTTGTTGCTCCGCCAGTCACATTGCGATGACCTCGATTCGGATGGAGCCGGTTTGGATGATTCTCGGCGAGTCAGCTGGCGTCGCCGCCGCCCTCGCCATTCAACAACACGTGCCCATTCAAAAGGTCCCTTACGCGCGCCTGCGCTCGAAATTAATCGGCTTGAATCAACGCCTGGATCGACCGTCGTAATCTCCACCCGCCCATCCTGTGCCCCGCTCACGGCGAAGATCGGCGGGCAAGTTCCGTATCGTATTCGGCAGCGCTCTTGGCCGTCCACGAGCCCGCCCGACCCCGCGTGCCGCCCTTTTACCGTGCGCGGTTTTTGGTTGAGCAACGCACCGCAGGTCGTTGCTCTCAGCCGCCTCGCCCTCGCCCCTCGATCACCTCATTCTTCGACCTATGAAACGCTTCCTCCTGACCCTCACATGGGCACTCATCGCAACGCTCGCGCTGAACGCGGCTGACAAAAACGTTGTCCTCATCGCCGGCAAGCCCAGCCACCCCTCAGGCATGCATGAATTCCGCGCGGGTATGATGCTCCTTCAACAATGCCTCGCCCAAACGCCGGGGGTGAAAGCGACTCTTCATAGTAATGGCTGGCCGGAGAAAGCCGACGCGTTCGATGGTGCCGACGCTATTATTATTTACTGTGACGGCGGCGGGAAACACCCGGCCGTTCAAGAAAACCACCGTGAGATCCTCGGCGCGCTGGCGCAAAAGGGGGTCGGCATCGGCTTTATGCACTACGGCGTAGAGATTCCCGCCACCAATGGCGGACCAGAATTCCTCAAATGGATCGGCGGTTATTACGAGAGCAACTACTCATGCAATCCGATGTGGTCGCCCGAGTATCAAAATTTTCCCGACCACCCCGTTGCGCGTGGGGTGAAGCCTTTCAGCAACCGCGACGAATGGTATTTCAATATGCGTTGGCCCGAGAGCCAGCAAGGCATCACTCCCATTCTTACAGCCAAACCGTCGACCGAGGTGCGCGGTGGGCCTTACGTTTCGCCAAAGGGTCCCTATCCCCATATCGTCGCCGCAGCCGGTCGAACCGAGACCATGATGTGGGTCTATGATCGCCCCGGCGGCGGGCGCGGCTTTGGCTTCACCGGCGGCCATACGCATAGCCACTGGGGAGATGATAACCAGCGCAAGGTCGTCCTGAACGCCATGCTCTGGGTCGCGCACGCGGAGGTCCCGAAAGGCGGAGTCAACTCCAAGGTCAGCGCCGAACAACTTGCCGCGAATCTCGATCCCAAGCCAGCGCCCAAGAAAAAGTAACCGGCCGAGTCAGCGCGCTCCGCCGAGCGGGCACGCGCCACCTCATGCGACTTCAACGATTTCTGCCCAGCCTGCTGGCGAGTCTCCCGCTCTGGGGCGCAGATAAAAAAAATCCCGAAGACGCTATCCGGCTTTCCGACTTTACGGTCACCGCCGATAACGACCGCGGCTACGCGGCATCGGAGACGCTCTCGGGTAGCCGCGTTGCCACGAAGATCATCGACCTGCCCTATACCGTCAACGTCCTCACCAGTGAGTTCTTCACGGACTTTGCGATCTTTGATCTCAACGATACGCTCACGCAGATTGGCAGCTTCACCGGGCTCAACGGCGGCGGCGGCTTTACCCTTCGTGGATTCTCATCCTCATCGCAGCTGCGCGATGGCTTTTACCGCATCGGGCGATTCGGTGCGAGTAATGTTGACCGGATCGAAATCATCAAAGGTTCCAACGCTGCCATTTACGGCCGCACGTCTCCTGGCGGCATGATCAACATGATTTCCAAGGAGCCCCGTAGCCAGCCCGGCTACCGGTTCACGCTCAACACCGGTAGCTACGCCACCCTGCGCGGCCTCGCTGAAGCCACGGGCCCCATTCTCACAACCTCGCTGGGGAAAACCTCTTTTGTGCTCACCTCAAGCCAAAGTAACCGAGCTTACGATCAAGACTACGCCCGCACCCGCAATCACGAGCACTACCTCGCCGTCAAACAACAATTCAACGACGGTTCTTCGCTCCTCGTTTCCGCCGAGTATTTCCTGCAGATCATCCACAGCCCTACCGGCGCGGCCCCTTTGGTCATCGATCAAATGGGCACCACCACGGCCAACGACGATGTCGCCATCGGCTACGCCACCAAGCTCGCCGACTACAATCCCTACGGTCCCCATAGCGAATCCACCCGCGGCAACCCGTCCTTCAGCGCCGTCTACGATAAAAAACTCGGCCCCGTCTGGAGCGTCCGAGTCGGCGCCAATTATTACCGCGCACGTTCGTGGAAGGCCAACGACAACACCGGCTTCGGCTCGATTAATATCCATCCGCCCTCAGCGGCCACCCCCATCACCAGCACGCGCGGCAACCCCGTAAAACAAATCTATTCTGAGGACGGCGGCTGCCTCCAAGCCGACTTCCTCGCGCGTACCTGGTGGTTCCATAAACAGGTGGAGAGCCGCACCCTGCTCACGCTCGACCTCAACGATTACTATCGCTGGGATCCCAACTGGACTTACGCCACCACGACCGAGCCCGTGCTCGCAGCGTGGAATCTCGCGAACTCCGGCCGCATCATCACCCTTACCCCGGACCTCGTCCCAAACAGCCCCCTCACCTACTTTCCCAACGATTGGGTCTGGGGCCGCGAAGTCCCCGGCCAGACCCGCAAAGGCCGCATCTCCGTCCTCGGCGGCCTCCTTCGCCAACAGGCGAGTTTTTTTAATGGCCGCCTGCTCACTTTCGCTGGCGCCCGCTTCGACGCCGTCCGATTCCGCCACCGCGATTTCCTCACCGCCGTCACTTCTTTTAACAACTTCCCCGACTACACCCTTTACCAAAAAGGTAATCAAATCCGCCGTCTTGAGACCGCCCTTAAACCCAACCTCGGCGTGAACTACCGGCTCGTCTCTAATTTCCGAGTCTTCGCCAATTACAGCCAAAGCTACTTCGTCAACCAAGGCGATGGGCCCGTCCTCCTCGCTGAGCCCAACTATTCACCGGAAATGGCCGCCGGTTATGATTACGGTTTCAAGGGCGCCTTCCTCGACGAGCGCCTCACCTTCACCGTCAGCGGTTTCTACGCCACCCGCGAACACGTAGGCGTCACCGAGGTAATCGAATCACCGATCGGCTCCGGCAAATATACCACCGCCACCCGCCGCGATGGCAACCAACTCGTGCGCGGCTACGAAATCGATCTCAACTGGCGGATCGGCCAAACCTTCAGTCTCAACGGTAGCTGGGGCCACGTGTATTCAATTTATACCGACTTCGGCTCCGCGTTCCCTCTGGCCGTCGGCCGCCGCGTCAATGGCGTCTCACCTGAAAACGGCAGCCTGTCCTTCCGCTATACCCCTCGCGACAATTTCCTCCGCGGCTTTTCCGCCAATCTCGGCGTCACTTCCGTCGCGCGCACACCCACGGAAGCGCCCAACGCCGGCGACACCTACACCACAACCACGACGGGCGCGCGCGTCCTTTCCCGGACCACCCGCCAATGGGCGCTGAGCGTTCCGGGCTTCCGGCTCTGGAACCTCGGCCTCCGCTACACCACCCGAGCCACCGCCCGTACCAACCAGCAAATCGCCCTCAATTTCAACAATCTCCTCAACCACGAGTACCTGAAAACGAATAAGCAGAAGGGCGATCTTCGCGCGGTCGTGATCACCTACTCGCTCGGTTTCGGCAGCCTTCGCAACTGAGCGGCCGCTTCCGCCTTTGGGAATCACCTCAGCGAACCTCCTCAACGCGGTCGACCCGCCCTTCGTTTGTCCATAAAAGGGACTATCCCCAATTCCCTCCACCGCTTAAAAAATCCGGGCCTTTCCGCCCTCACCCTGCCCTCATGCGCTCAACCCAAATCCGATTATCAGCGCCCCGCCCCCGTCACCCCCGCGGCTACTTCCGCTTCGTCCGCATTGGCCTCATCGTGGCGGCCGCCTGCGCCATCGGCCTGAAACCTATCACCGCCGCCGACCGCCCTAATATCATCTTACTCTTGCCCGATCAGATGCGCGCGTCCGCCATGGGCGTGGCCGGCAACCCCGACGTCCAATCACCCAACATCGATCGTCTCGCCCGAGAAGGTATCCGTTTTAAACGTACGTACGCTAATGTGCCCGTCTGCTGTCCCGCCCGCGCCATCTTACTCACCGGGACCTACCCCCATGTGAACGGCATGATGGCCAATGATCTTCGTCTGCGCGAGTCCGAGATCACCATCGCTGAGACTCTCCGCGGCGCCGGCTATCGCACGGGATTTGTGGGTAAGTGGCATCTCGACGGCGGCCCGCGCAACCCGGGCTTCGTCCCGCCCGGCCCACGCCGTCAGGGGTTCGAATTCTGGGCCGCCTACGAATGCCATCATCAGCACTTTCTACCGTGGTATTTCCGCGATACCGCAGAAATGATTCTGATCGAGAAATTTGAGCCGGAAGCCAGCACCGATTTTGCGATCGAATTTATTCAGGCCCAGACGAAAGACCGGCCTTTTTTTCTCATGATGCAGATGGGGCCGCCCCATGATCCCTACGGCGCACCAGACGAGTACATGAAACGCTACGATCCGGGAAAAATCACCCCGCCGATTAGCTGGCAGCCAGACAGCGAAGTACGTTCAGCGAGCGAGGCCTTGCCACCCAAATACCGCCGGCCCGGTATGCCCACCGCCACCTACGTCAAAACCGGCGGGCGCGAGGAAATCGCCGCCTACTACGCCGCGATCACCGCAATCGACGATCAGGTCGGTCGACTAATAAAAATTCTCAAGGCTACCGGTCACGACGAAAACACGATCATCCTCTTCACCTCCGACCACGGAGATATGCTCGGCTCCCATGGTATGCGCCGGAAACGCAAACCCCACGAGGAATCGGCCGGCGTCCCCGGCCTGATCCGTTGGCCCGCCAAAATTCCGGCCGGTCAAGTCGTCGATACTTTGTTTAGTCATGTCGATATGCCCGCCACTCTGCTGGGCCTTGCCGGCGTGCCCGTGCCACCCGCCATGCAGGGGACCGACCTTTCCCGGGTCGCGCTCGGCCAGAGCACCGCCGGTCCCGCCGCCGTACTGCTCCAGATTTTCGTGCCGTTCCGACCCGACGGCATCACGACACCTTGGCGCGGTCTCATCACCGAACGTTACACCTATGCCCGTTTCGAAAATGCCCCGTGGGTACTTTTTGATAACCACCGCGATCCGGCGCAAATGACCAATCTCGCCACCGATCCAGCCCACGCCCACTTGCGTCAGGACCTCGAGGCCCAGCTTAATAAGTTAATGGCCGATCAGCGCGACGCTTGGTCCTTTAATAGCAACGAACCCGTCGAGGAAGGCGGGCGTCTGTACGGTCAAGAGACCTTCTACTCAGTTAAAGATTACCTCACTTGGGCGAAAACTGCCGCGAAAAAAACCCAGTGAGGATCCGCTCACTCGCTTGTGGTTCACGTCGGCTGCTCAGTCTGAACGAGCTCCTCCTCACGGTCACATCTCCGTCCACCGGCTTGATCGTTTCCTCGAGCGCGCACCCCCCAGGGCTCCGCGGCGAACCGGAGAGTAGCACTCCCCTCTTCCGCCCCCCGCGTCGGTCACCCCAATTCCAACGGGGCCGTCTCTACGAGAAATCCCCAGCGCCCCAACCCTTCATGCTTTGATTTGCCGCCTCGCCCGAGCACCAGCGAAGGGTCGGATCACTCGGTCCTCGCGACGACCGGAAAGTCCCGACTTCAAGGGCCACTGGGATAGCTCCCTCGAAAACAGCGCCGATAAATAAGGCCTCGATTGCGCCAGAATGGCGTCGATCACTTGACGGTCATCTCCGGGTTAACCCAAGAGGCGGACGCGCTCCGCTGACGTCGGGAACGCCTCCCGCCACCTTCTCATTACGCGGTACGCCGACGCCGCACCCGGGCGAATGCGACCCGCTCTTCTCAATTTGCTTTTACTTCGAGCTTTAAAATTCGCCCCGGCAGCCAGCCAGCGCGACCTTTAAGATCTGTCGGCCGCGTATATTCGAGCACGTAGATTTTCCCAGGAGCCGCCACGTGCACATCAATGGGGCGCCCCAACGGCGCAAGCCAGGAGGTCGTACGCGCCGCCCAGCCCCCGTCCGCCCGCCGCTCCATCTTCATATGCAGCACATCAAACCCGTGCTCTTCACCATCGTTAGGCCCCATCAAGAAACTACCCATCCGTCCCACCAGAAATCCGTTGCGCACGGCCGCCGGCCAATCCGCCCCTAACCAAAGCAACCCAGTGGGTGAACTGTGCGCGTTAAATGTACTCGTCGGCTTCCCACCCATCAACCCCGCCGGCCCTAAATTCAAGACTGGTAATACATACTTAACGTCAGCCGGCGGCGGCGGTACCGGCGTGTGCGCGTACCACTTGTAAGAGGCCGGAGCATCTCCGAACTGGTAAGGGAAACCATGGTGCTCCGGCACTTCCCCAATCCTCGGCGGCGTGATAAAATCCATCTCCTCTGGCGCGTGCGCATCCGGGCCGTTCGAAACGGTAAAAAGGTGGCCGGCACTATCCCAAGCGAAACTAAACGCATTCCGAATACCACGAGAAATAATTTCAATCTTTGGCTTCGACGCCTTCGGATCAAGTCGCCACATCGCCCCCGTCGTCCCGACTTCGCCCATCTTCCCCAAATGCGGCAACCCGCCCGTCTCGCCCGCATCAGTCCGCGATCCGCTGCTTACATACAACATCCCATCTGCTCCGAACCGGATATCGGAGATCCCGTGGTTGTAAGGTCCAATGCCCCACGGGTAATTTCCCTGCAGCCATGGTCGCGGTTCCGTCGGGTGCCCAGCACTATCAAAGGCGGTCGTTCTAAAAACCGCCCACTCGTTCACCACTACCGGCTCGGCCGTCACCCGTTGATTCAGCGTAATCCAAAGCCGCCCTTCGCCATCCAATACCATCCCCAGCGTCTGAAATTCACCTTCCGCTTTCCGTCCGACAAAATCTTTTGGCCGGATAATTTGTTGTAATTGACCGCTCTTCTCGTCGAACGCCCAAACCGCGCCGGAGAGACCGAGCACATACATCGGCCCGCCTCGGCCATTGCTCGCGAGTCGCACGGAAAAACTCGGTAAGCGCAACAACTCCGAAAGCGCGAAACCTTCCGGCGCTGCCGGTAATGGCCGATAGTCACCCGCCCTTTTCAAATCATCATACGTCCGAAAATTAGTCATCGCGCGGATCGCTTTGACATCGGCCGGCGTCACCTGCCCGCCGGGATTCCCCCAAGAATTCAGAACGAAGGTCAGGGTCTCCGCCACCTGCGGATCATCCAGCATAATGGCCGGCATCTGACCGCTAAACGTTTCCCCGTTAACGGTGATTTCGCCACTTAATCCCGCGACCACCGCGCGCACCAGACCTTGGCGGTCAGCCGCCAGCCAATCCGACTTCGCCAATGGTGGATAAGAACCCTTCACCCCATCGCCAGTCGCGCCATGGCAGATGCTGCAGTTCGCCAAATACAGGGACTGACCGCGTGCCGTCGCCGCCTCATCCGCCGCCCCTAGCGCAAGCGTCGCGAGTTGGCCGATAACTACCGCCACAAAAAAGGAGACTGGGGTAATGCGCATTTTAAAAAACTACCGAGACACCTTTCCACGAGTCAACGCCCCGGCGGTTTATTCGGAAAGTTTATCGATCGCGAAGCGGGTCGAGCCCGTCCCTCTCCTCCGCTCCGCGGGCGCGGCCCTCCCCTGTCAAAAAACCATTCCCTCAGCCCTCCGCGCGTCGCCCCGCCCAACCCCGCCAAATTCGATAGACCGGAAATCCCGCTGCCACCAGCGCCAGTCCTCCCAACGGAGCAAAATCCCCCTGCGAACACGCACTCCACAGCAAGGCGGATAAACCAAACAAAGTGCCGGCCACGAAAATGGCGGGCACTACCGGGTATCCTAATGTTCGATACGGCCGCCGCGCATGCGGCATCGTTCGCCGCAGCACAAAAATAGCCCCGACGCCAAAAACCAGCGCGAGCCATTCGACCAATACAAAATACGCCGTAAGGCGGTCGAACAACCGCAGCGGTCTCGCCGCGTCCCTCAGCAGCAAGATCAGCCCAATCGCCACCACACCTTGCACAAGGATGGAGATATACGGCGTCGCCCGCGTGGGGTGGGCTCGGCCGAGCCAAGCAAAGGAAAGCCCGTCTCGGCCCAGGGCGTAGGCCACGCGAGACTTCGTCAAAATCACCCCATTAAGAGCCCCAAAAACACTGGCCAAGATACAACCGCCCATCACTGCGGCCGCCGGCTGACCAGCCAGCACTCGGACCGCTTCCTTCGCCACGACCGTTCCCGGCATCGCCGCCAAGGGCAGAAGATAAAGATACGAAAGATTGGCCGCCAGATAGAGAATGATCGTCGCTCCGGTGCCCACCAAGATGATGCGAGTCAAACAGCGCTCAGGGTCCTTCAACTCTCCGGCCATGAAACCGATATAAACCCAGCCATTATAGGTAAAGAGCACCGACTTCACCGCGGCCGGCCAACCGCCCCCCGCCGCCACCGGCGCCTCCGAGACAAACCAACGCGAAACCTCACCCGCACCCGAAAAGACCGCGCCCACCACCACGGCCAACAGCGCACCGACCTTGATCACGGCGAAAACACTTTGAATGGCCGCTCCCAGTCGGACTCCCGCCACATTGGCCGCAGATAAAAAACTCACTGCCGCAATCGCCACCAGCGGAATCCCCCACGGGCTCTCCGCGGATGAAATGTTCATCATGCCAAGAACTAGCTCGGCAAAGAACACGGCCAAAGCCGCCATCCCGCTCGGGATCGCCGCCACGAGATAAAGCCAGCCAAACACGAAAGCCGCCGCATCACCAAAGGCCGCCCGAAGATAGACGTACATTCCGCCAGTTTTCGGCAGCATCGTACCTAACTCCGCCAGCGTCAGCGCGCCACAAAGACTCACGATGCCGAAAAAAAACCACAGCCCGAGGATCAAAACCGGATCGGGCAACACGGCCGAAATCGAAGCCGGCGTCCGGAAAATACCGCCGCCGATCATCGTACCCGTCAGCAAAGCCACGCCACTCCAAAAACCGAGGGACGGCCGAACTTCAGAAGCGGGCGGTAGCGGGCTCACCACGCAGAATGACACCGCCCGACTTCATCCCTGTCGAGACCGAAGCCAGCAATTACTGGGACTTCTTCTTCCGCTTCTTCTTGGCCGGCTCCTCATCACCGGTCGTACCAAACTCTTCCTTAGACAACTTGCCGTCCGCGTCTTTGTCCAACGAAGCAAACTTCGACTTGGCGCCATCTTCACCGAGCTTCTCTTTAAACGCCGCGATAAACTCGGTTTGGGTCAGCACGCCGTCGCCATCTTTGTCGACCGAGGCAAAGGATGTGGCGGCGGGGGCATTCTTCTTCTTATCACCCTTGGCCGCAAACACGGCGAGGGGCAAGGCAAGGGCCGCGACGAGCGCGGATAACAAAAGACGGTAGGGGATTTTCATAGTTATAATTAACGGAGTTAACAGAGGCAGAAACTGCCGATCCCAGCATATGACGCGCCGCCAGCGCGCAGGTTTCAAACCAATTTATGGCCACGGCTGCTAGGGGATTCCCTCAATCTGCGGCTCAGTCGCAGTCCCCAACAACCGACGGCGAACAGGTCGGTGCGCGTCATAAAAAGGGGCGAGCGCCGCGCGCGGCGCGACCTCCGCGCGGCCGGGTTAACTAAGGTCGCCTCGGCTGTAAAACGATGGTCGGAACGTTTCAAGTCTGCGCTCTTATCGGTAACGAAAGCTCAGCCACGTCCGCGCTGGCCCAGAGTCTGCAGTCCGCACGCGTGGTGGACTTATACCCTCATTAAGACGGCCAATCGAGGTCGGATCTACGCGCCACCTTGCTCGATAAAGAGAACCTTCTGAACCCGTAACTTAACCACCTCAACTCCGTCTTCCGATTAACCCGAATATTCATTGAGTTAAACTTTCGCTACTAATCTGCTCCCCCCGCCATGCGCCGCAACTTTCCCACTCAATTCTTTTCAGCCCATCGCGCGAGCCGGCCTGGAACCCAGTGCGCTTCCCCAGTGAGCCACTCCTCCATAGCCGTTAAGTGAATCTACTTCATCGCGAAAGCCTCAAGGCCACGCGCCAGTCGGGCTCCGCTCCTCTCAATCAGCGCCAAAAAAGCGGCGGCCTCGATCGGTTCGGCCCTGCTCTCAGCCGAGGTTCCCAAAACCTCTGCCGGGGACTCCCTTTACTTTTCAGCCTCCTCGTCAACGCGCCGCACACCTGCCTTGCGCAAAGCGCCCCAGCCGGGAAATCGGCCGCCCAAGTTGCCCCAGAGAACCGGCCCGCCCACAAACACCCGCCCCAGCGTCAAGCACCTTGGGGCACCATCGACTATTCGAACATTTTTCTCGAGGCGCCTGACTCATTGATCGATTCCGCCTCAAGAGCCGATCAAGTCCCCGTGTGGCATTTCCCCGGTACCACGCGTGAGTCGCTGCAAGCCCTCTTGGTCAATGCGGGTTTAACCGAGGCCACCATCGCTGCCTTATTTAAAGCCGAGCACACTCAGGTTAATTCGCGCGGCATCACACTCCTGCCCGCCTCTGACATCCTCATTGAGCTCGCGCCCAATAGCCGGCAGGCCCTTTACACCCTTTTGGCCGCTAGCCCCGAAAATGGTTATCACGCGAATCCTCAACTCATCACCGGGAATATCGATGAATGGCTGGGGGCAACTCACCTTTCCGATCTCCAAAAAAATAT
Source organism: Opitutus sp. GAS368 (assembly GCA_945903465.1). Taxonomy (GTDB): domain Bacteria; phylum Verrucomicrobiota; class Verrucomicrobiia; order Opitutales; family Opitutaceae; genus ER46. Next base: position 3,973 of record CAMDOF010000062.1, on the reverse strand, counting down.
CTTTAAAAAAACGCTGTGGCAGCAAGGCCGCTCGGCGGCGTTTAGCGATGTCTCACTGCTGATTCAAAAGGCGACGTCTCGCGAGGAAGGTGCCGCTGCCCTCAGAACCATGACCCGGACCCAGACCTTCACGGCGCTCGTTGGGCGTGATCCTCACACCACCACCGAGCAGGAATTTATCGATTATTGGAGTGCCGGCGGCCGAAATAATGACGCGCTTCCGATGATACGCGCGCTCCTCGAGAGTACCACCGCTAGGCCCATTGATATTAACCTGCTCTTGCCCGCCTTGTGCCGAGAAAGACTCTACACTTTTGCATCCTTGAGCGATGCGATCGGCGGTCGCCTGCCCGACTGCAACTGGACTGCTCTCAATTTCTTCGCAGAGAACCCTGATCCGTATTTCCTAGACAGCAAAACCTCCTACATCGAGATAAAGGAGAGCTACGCGCCGCTCGCGCAGCCTTCGGCTCTCGGTGATCTGATCTGTTTCCTCAGCCCGACGGGCGAGGTCTTCCACTCCTGCGTCTACATCGCTGATGACGTCGTTTTCACTAAAAACGGCGCGTCTCCTTTCGCGCCTTGGATCTTGATGAAACTCAAAAATGTCGCCGCCCGCTACGACCAGCGCGACGGTTCCACAGTCGCTTTTTTGCGAAAGAAACCCTAACCCGCCCGCCCGCTTCTCGCGGCGCTGGGCAGCGCACGGCGCGGCGCCTAACCCGCCCCTTCACGTCGGCGGGCCTGCAGCCAGCTCCGAAGTACCCTCAAGAAGTACCCTCACAAACGGACCGCTTCTGTACGTTGAGTGAGCACAGAGGCTCTCGCTACTTACTGAGGGCGAGCCATCCACCTTCCCCAACGACCCCTTTTTGAGTCAGAGCTCCTTGCCGAGGAAACCGAGCTTTCTTGACGCGACGCGTTTCTTGACGCGGCGCATTTCTTGACGCGACGCATTTCTTGACGCGACGCCACGCTCATTAAAAAAAGCGAGCGCGCTTTCGTTTCAAGCGACTTAAACTTCCCGGCTGAGCCCCAACTCCTGTCAAAATTGCAAATCGAATCGCCCCCATCCGAACATTAAATCGGTGTCGCTAAGTTTCCCCCCTTAAAAGTGTTTCCCCACCGAACACGCACACATACTCCGCGCGACGAGTCGCTGCCCGCCTAGCCTGGCCCGGATTTTTCACACCCAACTTGACCCAATGCATTTCACAGAGAGCACGGAGCCCAGCCCACAGAAGTCACCGAGCGGACAAGGTGTTTGGCTCCGTGACCTCGGTTCGGACCTCGGTGCGCTCTTTGAAAAAAGATTTTCTTCAGAAAAGGGTGATTGATGCGGGCTAGTGCCTCGCTTGCTATCACCACCCCAACCGGCCAACCCTCGCCCTCCCCCCCCGCATCGTCCCGCCAGCGAGCCCTTCCGCTCACAACTGATCGCGGAGTTGCGGGCCACTCGACTCATTTTCTTGTGCACTCATTTCCGCCCTCAACAAACCGCTGCCCCCGACCCATTCAAAATTTAACTCGCCCACCCTTTTTAAATAAATGCCCACCCTCACTTCTCGGCGCCACTTTCTCAATCAGACCACCCTCGCTCTAAGCGGATTCGCCGTCGGAGGATCCTCCGCGCGCAGCGCAACGGCACCCGCCCCCTCCACCAAGAGCTCGCATCGCTTCACCCTCGCCGTCGTGGGTTGCGGCGGTCGCGGTCGGGCGGTCATGAAAAACCTACTGACGTCAGGTGCCACGCTGGTCGCGCTCTGCGATGTCGACCCTGCGCAAATCGAACTCGCGCAGGCCGACGCCCTCAAAGTCGGCGGCGAACTCACCACGGGCGCCAAGACCTACCGTGATTACCGCCAACTCATCGATCACGCCGCCCAGTACGATGGCGTCCTCATTGCGACCCCCGATCACTGGCACGCCCCGCTCTGTCGCGCGTTCATGCAACGCGGTAAACACATTTTCTGCGAAAAGCCTCTCACGCACCGAATCAGCGAGGCGCGCGAACTTCGCGAACTGGCACGCCATTCAAAAGTTATCACCCAAATGGGTAACCAAGGGAGCGCCAGTGTCTCGCTCCGGCGCAGCGTTGAGCTCATCCAAGCCGGCGCGGTGGGCCAAATCAGGGATATCTACCACTGGGGTGTCGGCGTCGCCGCCCAGGAGGGCCGCGCCCCCGGCGCCGATCCGGTGCCAGCGGGTTTCGACTGGGATATGTGGCTAGGGCCAGCCGAATCCCGTCCTTATCAAAAGGAAGTCTACCACCCCTTCAAGTGGCGGGATTGGTTTGATTTTGGCAACGGCGGGTTGGCGGACATTTGCTGTCACGCTATGAACCTACCCGTACGGGCTCTCCAACTCGATTACCCGACACGCATCGAGGTCGCCGGCGTGAACGAGGCGCCCTTGTCGGATCAAGCGAGCGTCACGTTTAGATTCGCCGCGCGCGGCCGGCTGCAACCCGTCGCGCTGCACTGGCTCGGTAAAAACCAACCACCACCGGACGTGCTCGCACCGCTCGTGTCCGTTTACCAAGACAAGGTCCCCAATGGCCTGATGATCGTGGGCGATGAAGGCCGTATCTATACTAGCCATTGGAACACCAACGGTCTCATCCAGCTGGCCGGCGAGCCCCGCCTCACCGATATCAACCGTCACGCGGCGACCAAGGAGATCCCCACCACGTTGCCACGCACGCCGAGCCATGAGCAGGAATGGATCTCCGCATGCCTTGGCGAAGGACCGACCTTCTCTCCCTTTGAGACCGGCGGCAAACTTACCGAAATCGGTCTCGCCGGCATCCTCGCCCTACGCGCAAGAAAAAACCTCGACTGGGATGGCGAGAAAATGCACGCGCCGAACGCCCCTGAAGTTCAAAAATTCATTCGCGCGACCTCCCGACCCCAGTGGCGGGTCTGATCACCCATTATTTGCCGGCTAGATCGAGCCGCCACCGCTCCGACCCCAACCGCCCTGAGTAGAAATAACCAAACCCGCAACGGCGGCATCCTTAAAAAAACCGCCTCGCGCTGGCCGCGTCCTTCCCTCGTTCACCGCCGATGGCGTCCGTCATCATTCCGCCAGAGCCCCATCGCGTCCAAACCCGCTCAACTCACCGCGCACCTCGCCCCCGCTTCATCAACCGCCCGTATCCACACCGCGTTTTTTGCCCGGACCCTCGCTCCCTCGCCTCCCCAATATTCCCCTCCTGAAAACAACCCCGACCGCTCATCGCCCACTGGTGTCGCGAACGATCGCCGCCCGCGCCGCGGTGACCGCAACGCGCCTCGCCGGCCTTACCACCACGTTACTCGCTGGACTCATTCCTGGGGCGGCCCAAATCGCACCATCCCTGCCGACGCCTATCCAAACGACGTCAGCGATCACCCTCTCCCCTTTCGAGGTCAATACCACAAAAGATACCGGCTTCGCGGCCGCCAACGCCGGCACCGCCACCCGCTTAACCCTCGATATGCGCGATGTCCCCGCGGCGTTTTCGGTTATGACGAGCGAGTTTATCGATGCGCTTGCCATCGTGAACGTCGGCGAGGCGGCGTCCTGGATGCCCAACGGCTCCACCATCGAGCCGCAGGATAACGTCCAGCAGCCTATGCAATACAATACCCGCGGGGTTAACAACAACTTAGGGCCGATTTTTTCGGGCGATTAATTATCTGATGGTGACGGAGGATAGGTATTTTTTGCGGGACATTTTCTGTCGGATCTGCTGGCGTGGCGTGCATGGCCAAGCTGAAAGCACAGTTCCGACGTCCCAGCGCGAGCGAACAACTCGTGCTCGAGCACCTGCAATTGCGACTGCTGAGCGAGCCCGCGGAGTCGGCCCGCTGTGACGCGCTGATCGTCGAACATCACTATCTGCACACGGCGAAGCTCGTGGGCGAGCACCTACGTTACGCGGCCACTTACCGAGGCGAGTGGCTCGCCGTGGTCAGTTTCAGCGCGGCGG
>CAMDOF010000061.1 GCA_945903465.1 Opitutus sp. GAS368 | reverse complement strand
TCACCTCGTCGAGCCACTCGCTCGGTTGGCGCAGAGTATCGTCTGCAGCGATCTGCGCGGCGATCAGTTGATCCAACTGCTCGAGCTGCTCGAGCTGCTTGAGCAGGGCCTTGCGCAGGCGCTTCGCGGGGCCGCGCGCACCCGCCGCTCCCGCCGACGCGCCTGGGCAAGGCCAGCTGTTTGCCGACGACTAAGCCCAGCCCGACGCCGCCGCGAGCGAACCGGTCTTCTGGACGGAGCCGACCCGCCCCGTTCGCCCCGAGGACCGGAGCCCCTTCTGCGCCGACGCCGACCCAGCCGACCCCTCGGCCGGCGACTTCCCAGCCGACGCCCCGGAGCCTGCCTGAATTTATTTAAAAAAGCTGGCTCCTTGACTCCGATCAATCCGGAGGTCTGCCTCCGCGCATCGTAACCCCCGCGATGATTGCTCCTCCAAACGGCATGCCGCGCCTCGAACCGCACCCGAAATCCCCCTTTCCGCCGCCGCTGTTCCCCTCCCCGAGTCCCGAGCCCCATCCGCACCCGCCACCCTCTCAAAATCGGCTCAATTTCCACCAGCTAACCCCCATCCCACCATGCCCCTCCCCTTAAACCCCTCCCCCCCGCAAATCCAGTTTCCTGGCAATAATAAGCGAACGTTCCTGACTGTCGTCGTAAGCTGGCTGATGCTGGGTTTACCCGCCTCTGCCCAGCCGAATGCCCGGGCCACTTCGTCCGAAAGTGCCACTCCGAGCGTCCGCAGCGAGCTGGGCGAGTCCGCCCAAGTGGTGGGTCGAATCAAGAACAGCGCGACCGGCGATTACCTGCGCGGCGCGCTGGTTCAGTTGGAAGGTACGAATCTCAGCGCCGTCGCCGACTTCGGCGGAGCGTACGCCATCGCCCTTCCGCCCGGCCCGCATACCTTGATTGTTTCGTACACCGGTTTGGACACCGCGCGTGTCGCGGTGGAGACAAGGCCAGGCGCGACTATGACTCGGGATGTCGATCTGACGTCCGCGATCTATTCCCTTCAGCCCTTCGTCGTCAGGGGCGAACGCGAGGGAAATGCGCTGGCGATCCAACTGCAGCGGCAGGCGCCGAACTTGAAAACCGTGGCGTCGATCGACGCGTTTGGTAATCCGGCAGCGAATCCCGCGGAATTGCTCCAACGTTTGTCCGGCATCGCCGCCGAGACCATCACCGGCGATCAAATCCGATCCATCTCCGTGCGCGGCATGACGTCCGAGTTTTCCGTCATGCTGATCGACGGCGAGACCGTCGCGAATTCCCAAGGCTCGAGCGCCAACCGCGTTTACCAACCGGAACAGTTTGGCACCGGAAATCTCAGCTCGGTCGAATTAATCAAGGCACCCACGCCAGATCAGGACGCGAACGCGATTGCGGGCTACGTCAATCTTGTGACGAGACGCGGCTTCGAGCAAACGGGCCGCAACATCACGCTTAATCTCGGCCTCGGATGGCGCGACCGTGGATTCAAAGGCAGCCCCTTCCGCGATAAGATCGGCGACGACCTCGGGCTCGTGTCCTTGAGCTATTCGGATGTGTTCAGCCTGTTTTCCGGCAAAAACAATCTTGGCGTGGCCGTCAATTTCAGCCGTTCCGTCTACACGACGCTCCAGGAAGAGGCGGGTAACGTCTACACGGCGTTGAGTTCGCTCTACGTCGCGCCGGATTCGAGCACGCCCCTGACTCGCGCGTTCGGCGTCGGCGATTTCTGGGCTCCCACAAAAGCTCTCAACATCGGAGCCAGCGTCGACTACAAGCTCAGCTCAACGTCCTACGTCTTCGCGAAGTTTTCCTACAACACCAACGATCAGCTGCAGCAGCTCTTTCGCATTGGTTTCGGCAACGCGACTGCCACCGCGGCGAACTTTGCGTCGGGCAGCGTTTACGAACGCTCAACGCTCCTGCCCAGCGCCACTTCGACCGCGAATCCGCGCATCGTCCAAGCGCCCCGGGCGGCTCAAAACTACGGATTCAGCGTGGGCAGTGAACACAAGCTCTTCGGCGATTCGGCGACGCTCAGTTTGCGCGGCACCTACTCCCACGCAGATCTTCACCTATTCAACACCCACGATGTGCAGGCGCTGGCGACCGGCATCGGCTTTGAGATCGATCGGCGTGGCCGGGACGCTTGGTACCCGGGATTTAGCCAAACCGCCGGGCCTTCCGTTTACGACCCGGCGAGCTATCGCATGACGACGTGGACGCGAACGGATCAATCGGCGCCCAACGAGCTCTACGGCGCGCGGGCGGACTTCACCAAGAACTTCTCCACGGTCGTCCCGACCTCGATCAAGGTCGGGGCGAAATACAACGACAGTCAGCGTAAACAACGAACCCGTCAGTCGCAGTACACCTTTGTGGGCGCAGATCGTATCGCGAATACCGCCGACGATTCGATGGTGCCCTATGCGAAGCAATCTCTGAAAATTGGTGGAGGCGGCTACGGGCCGTTCCCGTTCACGAATTTCGGGGGAAGCGGCGACGCGGACGACCCAACCAAGGCAACGGCGGGCTATTGGGGACAGACCGCAACCAACGCGTACAACAGTTTCAGCACCTCCAATGGGTCGAACAACAACTTCTCCGAGAAAATCTTCGCGGGCTACATCTCCGGGCGATTGGATCTGGGAAAGCTCCGCATTCTCTCGGGCCTGCGGGTGGAAAACACCAAGGTTGAGGCCACCGGTTGGCTGCGCAACACTACCGCGGCTTACGGCGGCAACAGTGTTGGCGGAGCGAGCCTCGATCCCGCCGTCGTCGCCGCCGATGTCGCCCGAGCCCAGCGATCTTTCGTCGCCCCGCGAACCGGCAAAGGCGAGTATCGGAACGTGTTTCCCGGGCTACATTTCGTGTACGAGCCGATCAAGAGTTTCCTTATCCGCTCAAGCTACAACCGCTCGATCACGCGACCCGGAGTGGGAAATCTGCTGCCCACACTAACGGAAAATCTCACGAACAATTCCGTCTCCGTGGGCAATCCTGATCTGAAGCCGTACTTTTCCGACAATTTCGAGCTGAGCGCGGAAAAATATTTCGAGCCAATCGGATTGTTCACCGCGGGCGTCTTTCTCAAGGAAATTAGCAGTTACTTCCGGTCGTTCAGCAGCGTCATCGGACCGGAAGGCTTGGACGGCAGTGGCCTTTATCCGGGATATACCCTGACGCGCACTATGAACATCGGCAGCGCGCGGATGCGCGGCGTGGAATTGAGCTACCAGCAGCAGTTCAGCAAGCTTCCCGGATTAGGGCGCGGCTTCGGCGCGTTCGCCAATCTCACCGTGCTCCAAGCCCTCGGCAATTTCGGTTCACTCGTTACAACGACCAAACTTCCCGGCATGGTCCCCCGCACCGCAAACGCGGGCATTTCCTACGCAAACTACGGTCTGCAATTTCGTTTGCTCGGCAATTTTCGCGCGACCAGCCCCGGCGCCAGCATCGGGCTCGCGAGCGGAGGCATTGAATTCAACCGCCAGGAACGCCTTTCAATCGACGTAAAGATCAATTACCGGATCAACCGGCGGTACAACGCGTACGTCGACGTCGCCAATCTGAACAACGCGGCCAGTCGCGAGGATATCAGCGCGGTGAACGGGTTGCCTTGGATCAGGAGCAAACCAGGGGCCGTCTACAACGGGGGCATCACGGCGAAGTTCTAAGCAGAGCCATCACCGCCCCCATGACCATCACCGCCCCCATGAGCATCACCGCCCCCATGAGCCTCGATTGCGCTTTGTTGCGGAAATTCCGGCGCCCGGACCGCGGCGTCAGGGCGCCGAGTTGCCGCCTCGCCAATTACGGGCCGGGCGCCGTTGCGCGGCTCTTCCGGCTGGCGGCGGCCGCCAGCGGCCTCTGGGCCGTTACGGGCCAGGCCGCCGATGCCCGGACCGCGCTGAGAACCTTTTTCGCCTTCGAACGGGAAATCTGGCAGGAAACCGCCGGATCGCGACTGGCGCTACAAACACCGAAGAAACATCCGGACAACCCGGTCATCGCCCGCGGCGACGGTCAGGCCGCTGACTCGCATCGCCTCAGTTATACGAGCCTGTTTCCGGAGGAGGGAAAACTCCGCGCGTGGTACACGGCGATGAAAAAAGGCGGCTCGTACAAGGATCACGCGGTCGGCTACGCGGAAAGCGCCGACGGCGTAAGCTGGATCAAACCAAAATTGAATCTAGTGGAACCGGGAACAAATCTGTTGTTGCGGGGCCCCATAACGTTTGTCGTCACGCCCGATGATACCGGGCGCGAAAAATCCTACCGAGCGCTCGCGGGTTTCTTTCGTGCCGATGTGGGCACGCCCGCCGCCCGAGGGGAGTCGGGCGCTACGTTCAAAGTGCTGACGAGCAAAGATGGCCTGCGGTGGGATTTCGATGCGCAGCCAGCGACCACAGTTCGCCACTTCGAAGCCTACGGATTATTTCATCGCAACCGGCAATGGTGGGTATTGGGCCAGGGCGTGTCGCCTTACTTTCACCTGCCCGACGGCCGGGAACACGGCCGCGTGATGTACGGTTTTCACTCGGCGGACGGGGCGAATTGGGATCTCTACCCGAAGCCCCTCTTCCACTACCCGATCAATGCCTATTTTCGCGAGGCATCGCTGCAGAACCACATGGGAGCCGCCGTTTGGGATCGAGGTCGCGTGCTGATCGGGCTCATGGGACAATTCTGGCCCGCGGGGTTCAGCGCCGGAGTACGCATGACCATTGGTCTCACATATAGCTATGACGGCATCGATTGGACGGAGCCATTCGCCCAAACCCCGCAAGTGAAGCCCGGACCCGCGGGAGCCTGGGACTCGGGCTGTGTGATTTTCGTGCAAAGGCCGGTCTCCCGCGGCGATTCGACCTATGTTTACTACTCGGGCTTCGATGGCGGCAATGAGTGGTCGAGCCGTGCCGCCATCGGTCTCGCCACGCTGCGCCGGGACGGATTTGCCGCGTTGGCTCCGGAACAGGAAAACGTCCGGCTCGTGACTAAGTCCGTTTCCCTCCTTGCAGGCGAAACCACCTTGTATCTCAACAGCCGCGGCGCGGTCACGGTTCAGGTATTGGACGAGTACCTGCGGCCCCTCGGCTCACCACAAGCGATCTCCGGCGATGGCGTGAGAACGCCGACGTTGAACGTGAAAGAACTCAATCGCGCCAGCCCATTTCATCTGGCGTTCACGCTGCAGACAGGCGCGGAATTGTATTCGTTTTCGTTTGGCCCGGATCCAGACAAGCTGGGGCGGCTGGAAAATTGGGAATGAAATTCCTTCCGAGCATGCGAAAGCAAAACGCTGATCGCCGCTTAAATCCGCGCCCAGCCCGCGCAAACTCTTTTTCAGATTTGTCCGTCCATGAAAATCATCCCCACCGCCCGGGTATTCTGCCTCGCATTCGCCCTGGCAACGACGGCAATTGCCTCGTCCGACGTAATGGACATCGGTTCACGCCGCGAATTATTCGTGGACGGCGCACTCGTGGATCAACTGCGGGGCAGGGGCGAGTTGCGCCTCCACTCGCCGGTAGCGCAAGAGGTGGCGGTCACGCACGATCAAGCTTGGGAGGGTAACGCGAGCGCGTATCACAGCATTTTCCAGGACGGGGATCTCTACCGCATGTACTATCGCGGGTGGCAGATCGACTTCACGCCGGGCAAGGTTAGGACGAGCAACAATTTTCTGTGCTATGCGGAAAGCAACGACGGCATCCATTGGCGCAAACCGGAGTTGGGCCTGCATGAATTCAAGGGTTCGAAGGCCAATAACATTGTGATGCTGAGCGGCACGTTCCAAGGGGTAAACGCGGACGCTGGGCATCCGGCCGTTTTTAAGGATGACAATCCGGCGGCGAAACCTGCGGAGCGCTACAAGGCGTTCATCCGCTCGAAAAAGCCGCTGGGCTTGTTGGCCTTTGCCTCGCCCGACGGAATCCACTGGTCGGCGATGAGCCCCGCGCCGGTGATCAGCGACGGAGCGTTCGATTCACAGAACCTCGCTTTTTGGGACGCTGCGCGGGGCGAATACCGAGCCTACTGGCGCTATTTCACCGGCGGCACCGTGACCAATGACGAATGGAAACCCCAAGGCGTGCGGTCGATTCGGACGGCGACATCGAAAGACTTCATGCATTGGAGCCACCAGAATGACGTGAGCTACGTCGATTCGGCTCCGGAGCAGCTTTATACCAACGTCATCAAGCCCTACGCTCGCGCACCGCAACTGTTGCTGGGATTTCCCCTGCGCTATATTGAACAGGGATGGTCCGATTCGATGCGGGCGCTGCCGGACCGCAGTGAACGTGAGATCAAAGCGGGAATCGTGGAACGGTACGGAACGGCGCTCTGCGAAAGTCTTTTCATGGCGAGCCGGGATGGCGTCACGTTCAAGCGATGGAATGAGGCTTTTATCCGGCCGGGCATCGAGCGCAGCGGCACGTGGAATTACCCGCATTTGCTGGTCGGGTGGCATCTGGTAGAGACGAAGTCGGCGCTGACCGGCGCTCCGGATGAACTTTCGCTTTACGCGGTCGAAAGCTACGGGGGCGGCGGCAATCACAGTGTGTTGCGTCGGTACACCCTGCGCCTGGATGGCTTTGTCTCCGCGCACGCGCCCATGAGCGGCGGCGAGCTCCTCACCAAGCCGGTCCGCTTCCAGGGCGCACGCCTCCACCTCAATTTCTCGACGTCTGCCGCCGGAGGAATCCAAGTGGAGATTCAGGACGAAAAGGGAAACCCGCTTCCAGGATTCACCGTGGCCGACTGCCCGCCAATCTTTGGCGACACCATCGATCGAGCGGTGACGTGGAAAGGAGAAGGCGACGTAAGCGCCCTCGCGGGCAAGTCTGTGCGCCTGCGATTTGTGATGAAGGACAGCGACCTGTTTTCCTTTCAGTTCCGGTAACGCCGTTCTCAGCGCAGACCACTCCTGCAATCAAGCGGGCCGCTTGCTGATGACCCGGTAACTTTCCCGCGGCCTCACTTCTTCTTCTCGTCCTCCCAACCGGCCGCTTTGACGATGCGCTCCAACTCCACCTCCGGGCCAAAACTCGCCGAAACGAGGTTGGATTTTGCGAGGTAAACAAAAGCGGCGAGGACAGATTTGATTTCCGCCTTCTTCTCTTCGCGCGCCGCCCCGGCCAGCTCCCCCCTCCCCCACGCAAATCCAGTTTTCTAGCAATTAACCCCTCCTCCCCGAGTCCCGAGCCCCATCCGCACCCGCCACCCTCTCAAAATCGGTTCAATTTACGCCACCATCATCCCCATCCCACCATGCCCCTCCCCTTAAACCCCTCCCCCCGCAAATCCAGTTTCCTGGCAATCGCTGCTGAAAAATGATTTTGCCGCCCGGTAGCCGAAGACCACTCCGGAGTCGCCGCTGCATTGCTTCTGCTGCCCACCCAACATGGCCCGCACGATCGCGCCACTCCACCCCTACGCCTGCTAAACCCCTCCCCCCGCAAATCCAGTTTCCTAGCAATATTTAATCAAGCGCGACGAGGGCCGCTCGCGGCGATTTTTTCGAATATCATGCTGATCATGGCGGCGGTGATGGCCATGAGTTTTTTTGCCTATCCCATCGTCGTCGGGAGCGCGGCGCTGTGGATGGTCGCAGCGGTGACGGGAGTTCATTCGCTGATGTCGGGAACGGCGGCCGCAGATTTCGGTGGACGCAAGGCCACGGCGACGTGATCGGGAATTGTGGACGGAAGCGTTTATAGCGGGAGCGGCGTGCAATCGGTGGGGGAAGCGGGCCGGTCAAGTGCCACCCGCCCTTGCCTTGCGTTTATAGCGGGAGCGGCGTGCAGTCGGTGTGGGTGGGTTATCTCTCCGCGTGTAGTTGGCGGTGGTGGCCGACTTTTCTGATGCCGTTTGCGCTGGTGGGTGCGTGCATTACGTGGAAAATCTGGAACGAACTGCCGGCGGCGACGAAGAAATACATGGCGGATCACGAGACGAAACCGGCGAAGATGTGAAGTGGACGCAGGCTGGCCGGAGCCTCGATTTTCAGGCGAGGGAATAGTACAGAGCGGCGCGGTGCGCCCGGCCGGCGGTGGAACTTGCAACTGGCCGCGGAGGGTCTCCGGCCACAGCTGCCGCGGGTCGGATGCGACGGTTGCGTGACGTTCGCGAGCTGGGACGGCGAATACGTTGACGCGTGTTGGGTGGGAGTTTCGTGTGCGTCGTTAAACGTTTTCACGCTTACGCACCAGCAAGACCAACTATGATTCTTTCTCTTTTTTGCACGGTCGCACGAGCGCGCAATGTCCGCGCGCTTTTTCGCGGCGGTTGCTTCTGGCTTCTCGCCGCCGGGTTCACCGCCGCGATTTTGGCCCAGACGCCCACGGTCGGAAAAATCACCGGCCGGATATTTAACCCCGCCACGCAGCAATACGTGCGCAACGCGGAGGTTCACGTCGTCGGCACCGATGCCGTCGCCTACTCCGGCGATGATGGCACCTACGTGCTCTCCGGTGTCGCCGCCGGTTCCCGTGCGCTCACGGTGACGTTCACCGGTTACGAAGTCGCCGCAGCGACCGTCGCGCTCGGCGCCGGTCAGACTGCGACGCAAAACTTCGATCTCGCCGGGTCGACCTACCGACCTGCCACCACCGCCTCAAGTCCGGCCGGCGAGCTCGTGACGCTCGGCACCTTCGTTGTCTCTTCCGAACGCGAGGGCAATGCCAAGGCCATCATGGACCAGCGCGCCGCGCTCAACATGATGAACGCGGTCGCCACCGATAACTTCGGCGACGTTACCAGCGGCAGCATCGGCGAGTTCGTGAAATACATCCCCGGCGTCGTGCTCGACTATACGAAGTCCGAGGCGCGCGCCGCCCGCATCGGCGGCCTCGATCCGAAGTATGTCGGCATCAGCCTCGACGGCATGCGCATGGCCAACGCTTCGTCGGCCTCCTTCGGCGCGGGGTCACGCGGGTTCGAGTTCGACCAGACCTCGATCAACAGCATCGAGTCCATCGAGGTCAGCAAGACGCTCACCGCCAAAATGGACGCCGATGCCACGGCCGGCAGCATCAACCTGAAGAGCAAAAACGCCTTCGAGCGCCGCGGACGCGAGGTCGTGGCCGAGGCCACTCTCATCGGCAACGCCTACGCCCTCACCCTGCGCAAAACTCCCGGCCCCGACGACGGCAACCATCTGAAAGTATTTCCCGGCGCCAAATTCAGCTACAGCGAGTCGTTTGGCGGGCGGCTGGGCGTGCAGTTCAACGTGAGCACCAACACCGCTTACACCGAGCAGGAGAACGGTACGACGAACTACGACTTCAGCAATCTCGCGCGGGGTCCGTTCATCACCACTATTTCCTTCCGCGTCGGCCCGAAAATCACGCGTCGGGACTCCTTCGGCGCCAGCTTCGACTACCGGATCGCCGAGGGCCTCGTGTTTTCGCTACGCACCACGGGCGCCCACTTCAACGACGAATACGGCGACCGCACCGTGACCTTTCTCGCGAGCGCCGCACAGATCGATCCCTCGTCCACGCTCACCCGCGTTATCGCCCTTGCGACCAACAACGCCAACACCCGCATGGACGAGGCCCAGAGCCATCGCAACCGTCTCAACGACACCGTCACCTCCACCCCGAAACTCGTCTACAAGCTGGGCGACCTCGCGCTCACCGCCGGTGGCAGCTACTCACGCAGCCGCACGCACTATGGAGATATCAACAACGGCTTCTTCCAAACCGTCGGCGCGCGCCTTACGCGGATGAGCTGGATGGCCGAACGCGACAGCCCCAACCAGCCCGGCTGGCGCCTCACCCAGCGGTCCGGCCTACCGTGGTCCGAGGCCGCGAGCCTTGGTCGCAACGACAACAACGCGAACTCCGTCCGCAGCCGCGAACTCTCCGGCCAGAATCAGGTTTTCCAAGGCTATCTCGACGGAAAAAAGACGCTCAACCTCGGCGGTCTCCTCGTCTTGCTCGAGACCGGCGCGAAGACGCGCCTGACGACACACGACGTCGAGCGCCAGGGCGACCGCAGTTGGACTTACGTGGGCGCGGCCGGCACGCAGACGGCACCGACCACGGTGTTTCCCGTGTTTCAAAACTTCGTCCCCTTCGATCCGAAGATCGGCGGCAACATCGCCTCGCTCAACCTAGCCTACGTGGACAACACCGTACTGCACCACTTCTTCGTCGCCAATCCCACGCACTTCCTGCCGGACACCATTGGGAATTTTCGCAAGGAGTTCATCGCGCCCCGCGGCATCAAGGAGCAGATCGACTCCGGTTACGTTGAAGGCTCCACGCGCCTGGGCCGTCTGCGCCTCGATGTCGGTCTCCGGCATGAACGCACACGCACCATCGGCCGCGTGTTTGAGCCGCGCCCCGACGCCGTCGTCACGGCCGCCGGTTACACCGTGAACACGATTCCCTACATCGTTTACCAATACCGCAACGGCGAGCGCTCGACCCATTACGGCGACTACGGCAACTGGTTCACGAGCGGCGGCGCGAAGTATTCGTTCGCGCCGAATCTCGTTCTTCAGGTGGCGGGCAACCAGTCGATCCTCCGGCCCGGTTACGACAAACTCGCCGGCATCACCAGCATCGATGAAACCCAGCGCATCATCACCCTCCCGAATCCCCAAATGAAGCCCGAGTATGCCAACAAAATCTTCGTGAGCCTTCAATACTACCTCGAGCCAGCCGGCACGGTCTCGGTTTCCACTTATCAGATCGACATCAAGAACAAGGGCTCGGCCAACACCTTCGTCACTGCCGAGACCGCCGGCTACGGCAACGATCCGGACTATGCGGGCTACAGTTTCCGGCAGCCCACCAATCTCACCGAGCGGACGAAGATGAAGGGCGTGGATTTTGAATACAGCCAGCAACTCGTCTTTCTCCCTGGCTTCTGGCGCGGCTTCAGCGTGTTCGGCTCGATTTCGCGCACCATCGCCGAAGTGCCGTTGGCCGACGTCGTGCCGAAAGCGGCCAACGGCGGCATCCGTTTCAGCAACCGAAACTTCAACATCCAGCTGCGCGCCACCTGGCAGTCCGCCAAGATCGACGCGTTTGCCACGAACGAAATCCGGTGGTGGAGCGAGCAGTTTCTCGCCGACCTAAGCGCCGGCTATAAACTTACCCGCACCTACGAACTCACGCTCAGTGGGCGCAACATCACGAACTCGTTCCAAGATTATTATTCCAACGAGCCCGGCCTCCTTCGCTCGCGTGAGATCCTCGGTCCGGTTTGGACGGTTGGCGTCCGCGGCCGCTTCTAACCGAGTAGGGCGGGGTCTCCGGCAGGCCCCTTGTTTTGGCCGCTGCCACTTGCGGGCCGTCCCCAAACGCCCGCCCGCTGCGGCCTCCGCACTCGCTTCGGACCGGTCCCGCTTTTAGTCTCCCTCCATCTGCTATGCGCACTGCTCTCCTCGTCTCCCTCTCGCTCCTTCTCTCCCTCTCGCTCACCCGCGCCGCCGAGCCCGTGCCGCTCCTCCGCGCCCACGCGCACAACGACTACGAACACCCTCGTCCGCTCCTTGACGCGCTTGCCTGCGGCTTCGGCAGCATCGAGGCCGACATTTACCTCGTCGCGGGCCAGCTCCTCGTCGCGCACAACGCCAAAGATGTGAAACCCGAGCGCACCCTCGAGGCCCTTTACCTCGATCCGCTTCGCGCCCGCGTCCAACAAAACGGCGGCCGGGTTTACCGCGGCGGGCCCACGATCACGCTGCTCATCGACGTGAAGACCGAGGCCGTTGCCACCTTGGCCGCACTTCACGCGCGCCTCGAAAAATACGCCGCGATGTTCACCGTTTTCCGCGAAGGCGTCGCTACGCCCGGCGCCATCACGGTCATCCTCTCCGGCAACCGCGCCCGTACCGAGCTCGCCGCGCAACCCGTCCGCTACGCCGCGCTGGACGGCCGCATCGAAGACCTTGCTTCTAATCCTCCTGCCTCGCTCGTGCCTTGGGTGAGCGACAACTGGCAAAAGGTCTTTAAGGGGAAATGGACCGGCCCGATTTCTGCGCCCGACGCTAGGAAACTCGCCGCCCTGGTCACACAGGCGCACGCGCAGGGCCGGCGCATACGCTTTTGGAACACGCCCGACACCCCCGAGGCCTGGCGCCTCCTTGCCGACGCCGGCGTCGACCTCATCAACACCGATCACCTCACCGGCCTCCGAGACTTCCTGCTCGCGTCCCCCGCGGGGTCCGCTGCCCCACCTCACCGGACGCCTTAGCGCGCGGTCCTTTGGGCGTTCGCCGGCTAAACCCCTCCCCGCTGCGAATCCAGTTTCCTCACCACCATTCGCTGACTTCTTATTCGGCAAAAAAATGTGCGGTAAAAAATGGGGACTTCTGTTCTCAGCATTTTTTACCGCCCAGCTTTTTGCCGGCTCTTGCCCCGAGTTCCTGATGACCACCTGCAGCAAATGCCACGGCCCCGAGAAACAGAAGGGCGACCACCGGTTTGATTCGCTTACCGCCGCGATCACGACAGCGGACGACGCGCTGCTCTGGCAGGAGATTCTCGATCAACTCAATCAGGGCGAGATGCCACCGCATAAGGGAAAGCAGCCACCGAAACCGGAACTGCTCCCGGCCGTGGATGCGATCACGTCCTCCGTCGGTGAGGCGGCAGAGCGTTTCAAAGCGACGGCGCCCCATTCGGTGCTGCGCCGTCTGAACAGCTACGAATACCCCCAGACCATCGGCGACCTGCCGACGGGTGAACTAAACCCCTCCCCGCTGCGAATCCAGTTTCCTAGCAGCGCACCCACCAAAACAAGTTTTGGCCGCGGCTCGAAGAAACAGCTTTCTAGGCCCACCAACGATTTGCAGAAGCTGTTTCATGGGAGCGCGAGAGGGTGGGTGGTGGGGGAGCGAAGCACACCTTCGTGGCCACCATCGGCGACAGGAGTGTCGCCGGTCCGTCGGATGGGCGACACTCTTGTCGCCCCTCGCGGACGATCGGTCAATTTACACCAGCGAGTGTCGCCGGTCCGTCGGATGGGCGACACTCTTGTCGCCCCTGCTGCATGGGCGCCTCCCCACCAAAACAAGTTTTGGCCCCGACGGGAAGAAACAGTTTTCTTTTCCCACCAACGACTTACAGAAGCTGTTTCTTGGGAGTCTAGAGTTCAGTTGGGGGCCCAAGCCACCGAGCCGAAGCTCGAAAGGGCGTACGACGCGCGATGATCACACGGTTGTGCTCTCAACTGAATTGTTGGCTCAGAACCGTCCATTTACGCCGAAGTTCATTGTTGTGCCGAGGATTCCCGTGCTCTGCATCTGATCGGGGATGCCGCGATAGGAGGCCAGCGGTGCGTTGAACAGGTTCGAGATGTCCCAGGTGAGCTGAACCGCCGGGCGAATCTGGTAGGCGAAACCCAAGTTCACGATGGTCCGTTTGTAGCGGTAGATATTCCGGCCGACGCTGCCAGCCGAATAACTGGTGATGTACTCTCCCGTGTGATTCACGAGCACGCGCGAACTCAAGCCGCGGTAGCGCCAGGTGAGGCCCGCGTTCGCTGTCCTTGGAATGAAGCCGGCGATTTGCCCGCCGGAGAGCGGCGTGCGCCCGCCGAAATCGCCGTGCGTCACCAGCGTCGTGTAGTTGGCAAATCCGCCCATTCCCTTTAGCGCGCCAGGCAGGAAGGTGAACTGCTGCTGGTAGCTGAGCTCCCAACCCTGGCAGTAAGCGGTGCCGGCGTTGTCCGAAGTCAGCTTGGTGAAGCCCTGATATTCGCCGTTATAGCCGTTGTCGAGGCCACCGGGGATCGTACCAGCGATGATGCCGCTGACGATGTAGTCGTTGATTTTCTTGTGGAACCAGCCGGCGGAGAGATTCCCGACGGGCTCGAAATAATAATCGAGCGTCGCATCCCAGTTGTTCGCCATCTGCGGCTGGAGTCCCGGGTTGTTCACCGACAGCGTTTGGGCCGTCTCGTTGATCGACTCGTTCGGGAGGAAGTTATTCATCGAGGGTCGACCGTAGCTCGTCGACCAAGCGAGGCGGGCCTTCAGGCTCGAGGTGATGTCGTGCGTGAGATGCGCGCTCGGGAACGACCTGCTATAACCGCCCTCCAAGTCGCGCTTGTTCGCCGCGTAGTCGCGTTGCGCCGCGCCGACGGGATCGGCCAGGCGGGCGGCGTTGGAGGTCGCCACGCGTGCACGCACCCAGCCCCAGCTTTTCACCTCGGTTTTTTCCCTGCGCACGCCGGTGATGAAACCAGTGCGACCGAGGAACCCGCTGCGACCGAGCTTGCCCGACGCCATCAGGTAGCCCGCATAAACCGTCTCAGTCACATCGCGCGTGCCTGTGAACTTGTTCTGCTCGCGGAAATACACGTCCTCGTCCCACACCGAAGGCGTGGTCGGATTGAGATCGCGCATGAACTGCGACGCCTCCCACTGCGGCATGTGCCGCCCGGTCTTGCGCTCGTCGAACATGAAGAGCGTCGGATCCGCTGGCAGCGCGGTCGTGCCCGTATAGTTCCAGCGACGCGAGATCGTCGAGTTATAGTTTTCCTGCTCACGCCAGCGCAGGCCGGTCTTCAGGTACAGCGGGATCTCGGTGGACAGGGTGTAGCGGGCGTTGCCGCGCAGCTCCTTTACCTCGTCGGTCGCCACCGCCTTGGCGTGGGCCAGCCCTTGCGGCGCCGGCCAGTAGTTCGCGGGATTCCGCATGTCCGGCCCCTCGGTCTGGATGAACTTCGGGTGAAAGTCCGACTGCGTGCGATCAAGGATCCAGCCGACATTGGTGAGGCGGTTGATCAGCACCGCGCCGCGGCCGTTGCCGGAGTTGATTTTCGTCCAGTTGTAGACGGCGTTGTAGTCGATCTGCCAGCGGTCGAACTGGTGCTCGATCCCGGCATCGACCAAACGCAGACGGTTGTAGAAGTTGTTCGGCCCGGTCATCGTGTTGTCGATCGTCGAGGCGGTCGACGCGCGGACCTGGGTGACGCGGTCCGTGTAGCCTGGCAGGACGCCCGCGGTGCCGGTGGTGCCGACGGATTGGTTGGTGAACGCGCGAACCTCGTACTTGCGCCGCATGCGCTCGTTGGCGTCGTTGAGGATCGTGTTGATCGAGAGCTTGGTGGTCGGCGAGAGGCGGTAGTCGGTCTTGACGTTGATACTCTTCTGGCCGCGGTTGTTATAGTTGTCGCTTGTGCGGTAGTCCCACAAATACGCCGGCGTTGTCGTGGTGTTCTGGAAATCGCGCGTCGTCAGCCACGAGCCCACCCCGTTTTCGCTGTAGAACAGGTTGACCGCGACGCCGAGATTGCGCTCGCCGCCGAAGATGCCGAATACCTCCTGGTACCCTAAGTTGAACAATGGATGCGCGCGATGCCGCTCGCGCAAAGGAATCTGCTGGTTGAACGACGGCGCGACGCGCGCGGAGAAGTTGTAGGTGATGCGCCGTTTTTCCTTCATGCTGAGCGGTGAGCGGCTCTTAAAATTGACGGCGCCACCCAGCCCCTCCGCGCCCTTGTCGGGCGTGTGGCCCTTGATCAGCTCGAGCTGATCGAACATCGCGCCCGTGATGACATGCAAGCGGGTCTCGCGGCTCATGCCACCTTGGCTGGAAAGGATGCCCCCGTCGACCGTCACGCTGCCCAGTCCGGGCGGCATGCCACGCACGCTCAGCGTGCTGATGTGCCCCTCCTCCGCGGGATTCCCCGCCACACCCGGCAGGTAGACCGCGACCTCGCCGACACTCATGTTCGGCAGGTAGCCAAACGAGTCGGTGGAGACGATGTTCTTCACGTTGGTGGCATTGCGCGCCGCAGTGATCGCAGCCGCGTCGCCCTCGCGCTCGCCGGTCACGCGGAATTGCTGGAGCTGGTAGATGCCGGTCGTGAGATCGAAGTTGCGCGTGGTTCGCTGGCCGGCTGCGACCGTCACCTGCTGCTGGAGCGAGTCGAGACCGATGTAGGAAACCGTGACGTCGTGGGTGCCGGGCGGCACGCCGGCCAGCACGTAGCGGCCGGTGAGATCAGCCAGCGCCGAAAGGCCGAGGCGCGGCAGCTCGACGCGTGCGCCTTCCAGCAGATTGCCGGTGGCGGTGTTGCTGACCGAGCCGGTGAGTACGCTCGTCTCAGCCGCGTGAATACACGGAAGCGCGGCCGAGAGAACGAGGCTTGAACTTACGGCAAACAGGCGTTCGCGGACGCGCCGCAAAAAACCGACCGTTTTTGATGAAGTCGACATGATTTGATGGGGTTCGCGCCGGGGGGAATGGCTGCTAGGAAACCGGATTTGTGGGGGGGAGGGTTTTAAGGGGAGGGTCATGGTGGGATTGGGATGAGTTAGTTGTAAATGAGTCGATTTTGGGATGGCGGCGGCTTCGGGTGATGCTGGGGACTTGGGGTGGGGAACGGCTGCGACGGCAATGAGGATTCCGGGTACGAATCGAGGCGCGGCTTGCCGTTTTTTGGGGGGCAATCATCGCGGGGGGACGATCGGCGGAGGCAGACCTGCAGACCGCTCGGAGTCAAGGAGTCAGCGTTTTTTAAAAAAAATTCTCAGGCAGGCTGACGGGCGTCCGCTGGCACGTGGCCAGCCGAGGGGGCGGCTGGGGCGGTGTCGGCGCCACGGTCGGCGGCGTCGGCGTTGGCCGGTGGGTGGCCTGTTCGTCGGGGCGGTTGGGCTCTGTCCAGAAGACCGTTTCGCTCGCGGCGGCGTCGGGCTGGGCGTAGTCGTCGGTAGTCGTCGGTAAACAATTCTCCTTGCCCGGGTGCGTCGCGGGATCGAGGGGTGCGCGCGGCCATGCGCAGCCGGTCTGATCGAATTCGTTCCGCGGGTCCATGACGGCGGCGCTCAAGCGGAGCGATTCGTCATGAATTTTTGGATACGGGAGGTCCGCGGTGCCGGGGCGTGGGCCGCCCGGATGGGCGGTGCCGGTGCGGGCGTCGACCACGACGGTGACGGCGGGGGCGGGTGGACCGTGGGCCCAACGGTGCTGGTGGGTGCGCGGGAGATTGAGCGCGGCGAGGAGGGTGGCGATCCCGGTGGTTTTTTTGACGATAGCGATGGGGCGGAGCTGGCCCGGGCAGAGCGGACATTTAAGCGGATCGAAGCCCCAGACGTGTTTGATTAATTCGTGCCAGGTGATTCGACGGCGCCGCCCTGGGCGGGGTGGGTTGGGCGGGGCGAGGGGAACGGCGGAAGCGAGGGGAACGGCGGAGGCGTTGGCCGCGGGCGGCGTCGTGGGTGCGGCGGTGGGGTCGTCGTTGGCCGCGGGCGGCGTCGTGGGTGCGGCGGTGGGGTCGTCGGTGGCGGTGGCGCGGAGGGCTTGGGCGGCGGCGCCGGCGGCGCGGAGGCCGCGAGCGGAGGCGGAGGCCGCGAGCGGAGGCGGCGGCGGCGCGGCGCGGAGACCGCGGGCGGAGGAGGCGGCGGAGGCGGGGAGACCGCGGGCGGCGGCGAGCGGAAGAGGCGCGGAGGCGGGTGGAGGAGCGGCGGTGGGTATTGCTCAGGGTTAACCAAGCCGTGAGTTGCGGATTGTCGGTTGGGGTGTGGGCTCGCGCTGGGGCCGCGGCAGGGTTTTTTACACGAAAAGGATTCAGGACAGCCGTGACTAACCGCGCGGTGGCTGCATGATGGCAGTTTCTTGGATGGCCCCAGGGTGGTTGTCGCGCGCTTTTTTTAATCCGAAAAGAATGATGAACCCATTAGCTTGTTTCGTAATGTTGCGATTGGCTGGAGGGACGCGCGGGTTCGCTGAGCCTCACGTTTTTTAAAATGTCGTCGTCTATCAACCTGGAGAACACGATTTCTCTCGAGAAGTCGCCGGCGCGTGGTGCAGAAATCGGGACCCCTGATGGAGAATGCTGCACTCGCAGTTGAAAAGCCGACCGGAGAAAATCATTTCCCCAAGTTCGATCGGTTTTTCTGCGATCTCCGTGGGATAACATCGACTGCGGAACTCGGGTGAAAATTGCGCAGCCTCGCAAGTTCCGCACACCGATGGTGCGCGTTTCCACTCGCCTTCCGCTCGGGCCAGTGGCGGCCGGGCCGGGCTTAACCCGGTGAGATCTCCCGCCTCCGAGGATGACATGTTGGCGGGCGAGCGATCGCACCCGAGGTCGTCTAGAGGATCAAATCGGGCGGCACATTACTGAGCGCGTCCTCGATGGTGGTGAGGCCCATTTTGACTTTGAGCATCGAATCTTGGTGCAGCGTCTTCATGCCGTTTTTCATTGCGATCCGTTTGAGCTGGGCGACCTCGACCTCCTTGTTGATACCTTCGACGAGTTCCTCGCCATTAATCATCAGTTCGTGAATACCCACTCGCCCCTTGTACCCGTTGCCGTTGCACGTGGGGCAACCTTGGGGATTGGCTTTAAAAATCTGTCCGCTCCAGCCGAGGGCTTTTTGCAGGATGGCCTCTTCGCGTTCCTTCGGCTCGTAGGGGATTTTGCAGTTCTTGCAGGCGCGCCGGAGCAGGCGTTGCGCGCAGACACAGACCAGCGAGGCGGAAATGTTAAAGGGCTCCACCCCCATTTCTCCGATTCGCGAGATCGTCGAGGGGGCGTCGTTGGTGTGAAGCGTCGAGACCAGTAAGTGCCCGGTGAGGGCGGCTTCCACCGCGATCTGGGCGGTTTCCTTGTCGCGGATTTCACCGACGAGAATGATGTCGGGATCCATGCGCAAGTAGCACCGCAGGGCGCGTTCGAAGGTCAGGCCGATCTGTCGGCTCATTTGCATCTGGTTAATCCCAGCGAGGGTGTACTCGATGGGATCCTCGGCCGTCTGGATGTTCACGTCGGGGGTGTTCACCTCGCCGAGAGCGGAGTAGAGCGTCATCGATTTGCCGGACCCAGTGGGACCGCAGTGCAAAATCATCCCGTAGGGTTGGCGGATACAGTCGCGGTATTTGGCGAGATTCTCATCGGAGAAGCCGAGGGCGGTCAGTGGTAAGGTACTCTTCGTCTTATCCAAAATACGCATCACCACCTTCTCACCATGGTTCATCGGGCCGGTCGCCACGCGCAGGTCAATATCGATATTTTTCTTGGTATATTTTTTGAAAACAATGCGACCGTCCTGCGGTAATCGACGTTCAGAAATGTCGAGATTACACATGATTTTCAAACGGGTCACCAACGAGTTGGCGACTTGTTTGGGGAGGCGGAGTTTCTCTTGGCAGAGCCCGTCGATGCGGTAGCGGATGATCAGATCCTTCTCCATTGGCTCAACGTGAATATCGGAGGCGCCAGAAATGTAGGCGTCTTCGATGATTCGATTGGTGAGCTGGATAATCGGGGCGGAGTCTTCGCTCTCCAGATCGGCGCTACTAATGACACTGGCGCCATTGGGGGCATTGTAGGCGGAGCTAATCGCGTCGACGACTGAGTCCATGCCAACGCCGTCATCGCTGACGACCCCGCCTTTGGTATCTTTGAAATATTTTTTTAATAAGGCTTCAAAAAAGGTAGCGGATACCACGCTGACGTCCTCGATGGAGGTATCGGTCGTTACGGAAAATGCATCTCGTTTGCCGTGGTCGAGCGGGTTGATCATCACCACTGCGACCGAGTTCGTACTGGTCCGTTTGTAGGGGAAAACGCCTTCTCGGCGGATAACGGCATCCCCGACGACTTGCAGGAGGGTTTCGTCGGCATCGATCTGCTCCATTTTGGTGATGAGGGGAAGATCGGTGAGGCGAGCGATGAAGCGGGCTGAATCCTCGGCGTTCGGGACAAACTTGGGGTCCACCATACGATGGATTATGGCTGCAGCGTACTCGGCGACCTCTTTGAGTACGTCCAAATCACGCTCGGTGAAACAGCCGTCGCTACCTTGGGTAATTTCTTTGTTCAGGACCTGGATGGCGCCGAGCGTAATCGTTGTCCTCAAAGGCACGGTCAGCATCGAATTCACCGCAAACCCCGTGGTTGCGGTCATTGAACTCATGAAGGGCACCTGGCTCTCACGATCTTTGAAGAAGATGGGCTGGCCGGTCTTGATGACTTTTCCGACGATACCTGTGTCGATGGGCAATTTGACGGAGAGTAATTTAGCGGCGGTTTCTTTGAATTGTTTTTCTTTCTCCGGGGCCCCGGCCCAGAGAGTGGGGGAGTAATAAATTTGCTTAAAAAGGATGTCATTTCCCTCGACGATGTAGAACGTCAACGACTGGGCTTGGAGGGCCTCGACCACTTTGGACGAGGTGAGTTCGATCACCGCAGCCACGTCTTCCCGGCTGGGCACCGGCTTTGAGATGACTTTGATAAGCAGAGACCGTCGGAGCGTGTTGGCGAGTTGGGAAGATGCCATAGATTGAATCTGCAGATTAAAAGGCTTTGGGGATTGTAAAAGTGGTCGGGCTTTCTCGCAATGAGAAAGGCTTCTGGCCGGTCCGTTTTAGGTGCCGGCGAATTTGGCCAATTATGTTTAAGATGTTTAGGCGATGGTTTTCCCCCGCCGCCCCGGAGAGCTTCGGTGACCGCGGCGAGCGCATGGCCTCGGAGTGGTTGCGTCGTCATCGGAACTTTGTGCTGGTGGCGGCGAATTGGCGGAATCCCCATGACCGACGCGATGAGATTGACCTCGTTTGCCGGGACGCTGAGCTGCTCGTTTTTGTCGAGGTGAAGTCGCGCACGGCTGGCGGTTTGGTCCCTGGTTACTATGCGGTGGACCGCCGGAAGAAACGCGCGCTGCGCCGCGGAATTATGGCTTATTTGGCGGGCTTGCGTAAAAAGCCCCCGAGTTTCCGTTTTGATATCGTTGAAGTGAATTTCCCTCAATTATCGGCGAGTCGAGTGGAGGCGGCGGTGACGCCGGAAATTTTGCACTTTGAAAACGTACCGCTGTTTTCGAAGTCTTTTCGGGCGTAATTCTCGGCCTAGTACGATTTTTAGAATTTCCCTTGCGCGTGAAGCGGAGCCTCGGGAAAATTGGTCTTTATGGCCGAGTCACAGCGTCATCCATTCCTTCATGGACTCAGTAAGCACCGGGGCGCGCCGCCTACGGTGGTGGTTATTTTTGGGGCTTCCGGTGACCTTACCGCGCGCAAACTGATCCCCGCCGTGCATAACTTGAGCCACGATAGCCTTTTGCCGGCAGATTTTTATCTAGTGGGGTACGGCCGCAAGGCTCTGCTCGACGATGAATTCCGCGGCATGGCGGCCGAGGCGATCCGAGAGTTTTCCCGTAGAGAATTAAACCCGGAGGCTTGGGGGAGAGTGGCGGCGCACACGAGTTATGTGGCCGGAGGCTACGATGAGCGGCCGGCCTTTGAAAAGTTGGCGGCACATATTGATGCGATTGAGCAGAAACTCGGTCGCGAGGTGCAGCGCCTCTTCTATATCTCGACGCCGCCATCGGTTTTTGCCCCGATTATCATCAACCTGGGGGCGAGTGGCCTCGCCGGAAAACATTTGGGGACGCCGCTGCACTCGAAAGTCATTATCGAAAAGCCCTTCGGGAAGGACTTGGCATCTGCCCGTGAGCTCAACCGGACGATTCGCTCGGTGTTCGCTGAGAATCAGGTGTATCGCATCGACCACTACCTCGGTAAAGAGACCGTGCAGGACTTGCTCGTGCAGCGTTTTGCCAATGCGATTTTTGAGCCGTTGTGGAATCGAAATTTCATCGACAGCGTGCAAATTACGGTAGCGGAAGAAGTCGGGGTCGGTATGCGCGGTGGTTATTATGAACAGAGCGGTTGCCTGCGTGATATGATCCAGAATCACACGATGCAGCTCCTCGCGCTGACGGCCATGGAGCCGCCGGGGTCCTTGGACGCCGAGTCGATCCGGGATGAAAAAGTGAAGGTGTTAAATGCGATCCAGCCTCTCACGATCGGGCCGGCGGGGGATGTGGCGCGGGCTCAGTACGCCATGGGGATGATCGGGGGCAAGGCCGCGGTGGGTTATCTGGACGAGGCCGGTATCGCGGTGGATTCCAACACTGAAACGTACGCGGCGCTCCGCCTCTCGATCAACAACTGGCGCTGGCAAGGGGTGCCCTTTTATCTCCGCTCGGGCAAGCGCATGGCGCGCCGTGCTTCCGAGATCGCGATTAATTTTCGCCGGCCACCCGGGACGCTTTTCGCTGGGCAAACCACCCGCTTTGATCTCGCGGCGAACACGCTCTCGTTTCAGATTCAGCCCGATGAGGGCTTGAGCCTGATTCTCAATACTAAGGTGCCCGGGTTGGAAACGCGCACCCAGCCGGTCAAGATGAGCTTCCGTTACGCGACGACCTTTGGCTCCAACACGGCGGAGGCTTATGAGCGGCTCGTCCTTGATGCGATGGTGGGAGATGGCACCTTATTTATTCGCGGGGACGAGGCGGAGGCCTCGTGGAAATTGTGCACGCCGGTGCTGGATTATTGGCGCAGCGTCGGTCGGAGCGGGATGGATGCGTATTCGGCCGGTTCTTGGGGACCACCCAGTGCAGACGTCCTTTTGGCGAAGCATCACCACGGCTGGCGCCAGCCTTGAATCATGCCTGCCATTTTCGAAGCCCTGCCCGGCCTCGAGGTTCCGGTCGGAGCGATCGCCCGAAATCTCGCTCGGATGTGGTCCAACGAGGGTGCTCCCAGCGCACCGACTTTGGACGCCGATGACGCCAAGGCGACCCAGGCTAATTTTGTGCTGCACTTGGGTCTCAACACCGAGTTGGCCGATGCCGTGCGTCAGTTTGAGACCGTGGTGAATTTTTCTCGCCGCACACCGAGTCGGGTCGTCGTGCTTTGCCCCTTGCAAGCTGATGTCGCGGGTACCGTGATCCGGGCAAAAATATTTGCCGAGTGCTTCTTGGGACGGTCAAAATCTGACAAACGCTGCGTCGAATTTGTGATCCTCAGCTATTCAAGAGGCGCGCGGCCTTTCCTCGAGAACCAAGTATCGATCTGCCTTTCGACGGATCTGCCTCTTTACTATTGGGCTCACCGTTTTTCCGCGAGCGGGCGCTTGGCCGATTATCGCTACCTGCTGGGTCGTGCTCAACGCGTCTTGATTGATAGCGCGATTTCGCCGCCCGATGCTCTGGCTTATCCCTGGCCGAACCCGAGGGCGACGCGGGACTTGGTCTATAGTCGTTTGCTGCCGGTGCGGCAGACCGTTGGTCAGTTTTTGGCGGCCTATCCCCCGGCGCAACTCATCGCGGGTTTGGTCGGGGTCACCGTTGCCCACGACGGCGGCTTAGCGGCGGAGGCGCGGGTCCTTTTGGCGTGGCTGCGCCGGCGGTTGCTAGCGTGCGAGGCCGTGATAGCGACGGTTAATTTTTCGGATGAGTGCCTCGATCCAGAGAGCGCCAATCGTTTAGCGATCCGGTTTATTTTTGCGGACTCGACTCATTTTTTCCGGTGGTCGGGTGACCTCGTTTCTGGCCAGGCGGTCTTTGAGGCGGAGTTGGGCTCGGGTGCAACTAAGCTGGCGGCGGCCGTTAGCCTGCTCAAGCCCGAGGCAGCGCTTACCGAGGCGATGTTCTTTTGAGGGGCGCGGTTGGTTCTGGGTGAATTGCTTGGCTGGGAAAATCGTGGTGAGTTAAAATTTTCCGTGAGTTCTGGCGACTGGGCCGCAAGCTCAAGGTCGCGGTCGCTGCCGAGCTTTTCGTAGATCAGCCCGTCCGTGCTCGCCCTCTTCCCCCACTCATTAAAATGCGCTCGTTTAAACCCTGCCTTTTCGTCATCCTTGCGAGTCTTGTGGGCAGTGCCTACAAGCAGGTGCCGCCGCCGGCAAAAGTTATTTTGCCACCAGCGCTCTCTCCCGTGGATTCCCTGGCGGCGATCCAAGTGCCGGCAGGCTTCGAAGTTGAGCTGGTCGCGGCTGAGCCTATGGTGATGGATCCGATTGATATTGCTTGGGGCGGGGATGGCCGGATGTGGGTCGTCGAGATGGCGGATTATCCGCTGGGTCTGGACGGTCGCGGGCAACCGGGTGGGCGTATCCGTTTTCTGGAGTCGACGCGCGGGGATGGGCACTACGATAAATCGACGTTGTTTGCGGATGGTTTGCGCGCGCCCACGAGTGTGATCCCGTGGCGCCGCGGTGTGCTGGTGGTGACGATTCCCGACATCATTTACCTCGAAGATACGGATGGGGATGGCCGCGCCGACCGCCGCGAGAAAATATTTTCCGGGCTGGGTGAAGGGAACGAGCAGCACCTGGTAAACGGATTGCAATGGGGCTTGGACGGCTGGTTGCACATGGCCAACGGCAATAGTGGCGGCAATATCGTGGCGGTGCGGGGTGGCCCCGTGATCGCCTTGGGACAGCGCGATTTTCGGATTCAACCTGACCGCGGAGCGATCGAATTACTGGCGGGCGCGTCGCAATACGGCCGCACCCGCGACGACTGGGGTGATTGGTTTGGCTGCAATAATTCAAACCCGATCTGGCATTTTGCGCTGGAGGAGCGTTATCTGAGTCGTAATCCGCACCTGCTTCCGCCCAATGCGGCGGTGGCGGTGGCGAGCGTGCCGGGCGCCGCGCCCATTTTCCCGCGGAGCGCGACTTTGGCCCGCTTCAATGATCCCCACGGTTTCAATCATTTCACGTCCGCGTGTGGAGTGATGATTTATCGGGATGAGCTGCTCGGTTCGGAGATTGCCGGTAACGCGTTTGTTTGCGAGCCGGTGCACAATCTCGTCCATCGTGAGATCATTCGCCCTGTCGGCACCTCGTTCAGAGGGGAGCGTGCGCCCCAGGAACAGACGTCCGAATTTTTTGCCTCAAAGGATCATTGGTCGCGATTCACCGCGGCGCGCGCCGGACCGGATGGCGCGCTGTATGTGGTCGATATGTATCGGCTGGTGATTGAGCACCCGAAATGGATTCCGGATGCTTGGCAGAAGGAACTGGGCAATCTGCGTGCGGGGGAAAAGCAGGGGAGGATCTATCGGGTCCGACTGAAAGGGGGCGCCTTGCGGCCGATGCCTCGGCTTGATCGCGCGAGCCCGCAGGAGTTGATCGCTGCGCTCGAGAGTCCGAGCGGTCTGGTGCGCGATTGGGCGCAACAGCAGGTGACGTGGCGCGAGGAAATTTCGTTGGCCCCGGAGCTGGCCCGCCTAGCGGCCTCGGCCCTTCGGCCGGCGACGCGCGCGCAGGCTTTATGGACGTTGCGGGCCATCGGTGCGCTTTCGGTGGAGAGCGTCGGCCGCGCTTTACGTGATCCTCACCCCGGGGTGCGTCGGCAGGCGGTCCAGCTCAGTGAGGCTTTCGCCCAGATGCATCCTCACTTGCTGGCTGATTTACTTGCGCTGACGGGTGATCCTGACGCGGCGGTGCGTCGCCAACTCGCGTATGCGCTGGGCGAGTGGCCGACGGCGGCGGCCGGGGTCGCGTTGGCTGAGCTTTTGGTCGCGAACGACGATCGCTTCATTCGGGCGGCCGCGATGAGTTCTGCGTTGCCTCACGCGGAAACCCTGATCGCGCAACTGGCGCCCAGGGGGCCTGCCGCCGAGGGATTGGTCATGGAGATTGCCACGGCAACCGCGAACGCTCAGGCGCTCGTCGCCATGCTGGCCCAAATTTCCCAGCCTCGGCGTGAAGGTGTAGGCGTGCGTGAATTCAAGGCCTTGGGGCAGTTGCTCGACTGGTTGCAGCGGACGAATAAATCACTTGCCCAGTGGTTCGCGACGCTGGGGGCGCAGGCCTCGACGACCACGATGCAGGCAACGGATGATTTGTTTTCAGCGGCGCGTCGGGTGGCGGGGGACGTGGTTGCGCCGGTGGCTCATCGCGTCGCGGCGGTCGCCGTGCTTGGCCGTGGCCGGACGCGGCAGCAGGAAGATATCGGGCTTTTGCTCGCCCTCGTCGCCCCGCAGACGCCCGTGGAATTACAAAGGGCGGCGGTGGCAGCGGTCGGTCGTTTCAATCGTGCCGAGGTGCCGGATAAACTGTTGGCGGGCTGGTCGGGTTACGGGCAGTCCGTGCGGGGCGCCGTTCTGGACGTCCTGATGAGCCGGCCAGCTTGGGCGCAGGTGTTGCTCGATGGTGCGGCGGTCGATCGCGCACTGCTTGCGGCGGTTGAACCGGCGCGGCGCGTGGCGCTGACCCAAAGCAGCAACCTGAAACTGGCGGAGCGGGCGGCGGCCATTTTCAACGCGGGCACGGATGCCAATCGCCAGCAGGTGATCGATCGTTATCTGACGGCCGTGCGCGGTATGCGGGGGGAAGCGGCAAGAGGCGCGGAGGTTTTCGCGGCGACGTGCAGCGCGTGCCACGCTTTTGGCGCCGTGCCTGGCCGCGCGCTCGGTCCTGATCTGGCGGGGGTGAAAGATCGCAGCGCTGATTATCTAATCACCCACGTGCTCGATCCGAATCGCGCGATTGAGGATCGTTATGTCCTGTATTTAGCCACTGCTCAGGACGGGCGCACGCTCGCCGGTATGCTCACCGGTGAATCCGGTAACAGCCTCACCTTGCTGGGACTTGACGGCACGTCCCAGCACCTGTTGCGCGACGACGTGCGCTCCCTCGTGAGTACGACCCGATCGCTCATGCCCGATGGGCTCGAGCAGTCCATTAACGAGCAGGGAATGGCCGATCTGGTCGCGTTCCTCGCCGGCGGTGGTGCGGGAAAAAATTAGCCGACGTTCAGCAGGGAGTAGGTCCGTTTGCCTTTGCGGAGTAGAATAAAACTCCCGAAAATCAAGTCGGCGGTGGTGAGCGCGCGGGTGCTCTCGGGCGCTTTGACGTTGTTTACATAAACGCCGCCGCCCTCGATATCTTTCCGCGCCTGGCCCTTGGAAGGCGCGAGGCCACCTTGCACCAGCGCCTCGGTGAGCGCGAGGCCGGCCCCGGCGAGGCTGGCGCGCTCGATCCGCTTATTCGGAGCTTCCCCCGCGACATCCTGAAAGTCCTCCGCCGAAAGCCCGTCGAGCGAGCCGCCGAAAAGCACATCGCTGGCCTTCAGGGCTCCGGCCAGCCGCTCCGGTCCGTGCACCAGCTGAGTCATCTCGCGCGCCAGCGTTTTTTGGGCGAGTCGGGCGCTCGGATTATTTTTCAGATCGGTTTCCAGCGCGTCGATTTCTGCCGGAGCTAGGAAGGTAAGCACCTTCAGTAGCTTCACGACGTCAGCGTCTGCGGTCTGCATGAAGAATTGGTAAAATCGGTAGGGGGAGGTGCGCCGGGCGTCGAGCCACACCGTGCCGGTGGCCGTCTTGCCGTACTTGGTGCCGTCGGCCTTGGTGAGAAGGGGGAACACCAATCCATAGCCACCGGCTCCGAGCTTTTTACGGATTAACTCAGTGCCCGCGGTGATGTTACCCCATTGGTCGGTCGCGCCGACCTGCAATTCACAGTCTAATGTCTTGCGCAGATGATAAAAGTCGAAGGCCTGCAGCAGCATGTAGCTGAATTCGGTGTAGCTGATGCCGTTTTCGCGATCTTCCATTCGAGCCCGCACCGATTCCTTCGCGATCATCCAATTAATCGTAAAAAATTTCCCGACCTCCCGCAAAAATTCCAGATAACTCACCGGCGCGGTCCAGTCCGCATTATTTACCAAGCGCGCGGGATTCGTTCGCGTCTCAAAATCGAGAAACTTGGCGAGTTGGGTTTGGACGCTGGCGATATTCAGGGCGACTTGCTCGGGAGTTTGCAGATTGCGTTCGGCCGATTTTCCGGACGGGTCACCGACCATTCCCGTGGCGCCGCCGGCCAGAGCAATCGGATGATGCCCAGCGAGCTGGAACCGCCGCAGCGCCAGCAGGGGCACGAGGTTGCCGACGTGGAGGGAATCGGCGGTGGGGTCGAAGCCGCAGTAGAGCGCGATCGGGCCCTCGGCCAGGCGCTTGGTCAGCGCATCCTGATCGGTGCAGTCGGCGTAAAGGCCGCGCCATTGGAGTTCTTCAAGCAGAGTCATTGCGGGAGTTCAGATGAGTAACGCGGGGCGTCGCCGGGCGCGCAAGAGCGTTTCTAATCGGGGGGCCAGGAAAACCGAAACGTATCTTTTATTCGGAAAAACGGTTTGCGGCGAGACGGGTCGGCACTCAACGTCGCTCTTCTTTCTCTGGCGATGGTCGTCGGAGACCTCTCATAAATCCACACCTCCCTCCTATGCCTATCGCCGTTGGTACCCAAGCTCCCGATTTCACCCTCAAGACCAAAACCGCGGATGGTTTGAAGGATTTCAAGTTGAGCGATAACTTCGGCCACCGGCCGACCGTGTTGCTCTTTTTTCCGCTCGTTTATACGGGCGTTTGCACGCAGGAAATGTGCGATGTGACCTCTGGTTTGGGCGAATACGAAAAGCTGGGCGTCTCGGTTGTAGGCATCAGTATCGATAACCCTTTCGCGCAAGAGGCTTGGGCCAAGGCGAACAAAATCGGCGTCACCCTCGTGAGTGATTTGAACAAGGAGACCACGAACGCCTACGGTGTGCTGTTTCCCATGCTGGCGGGGATCGGTGATACGTCGGCCCGCGCCGCGTTTGTCGTCGGCCAAGACGGCGTCGTGAAATATGCGGAACAGACCGCAACCCCGACGGATTTGCCCAATTTCGCCGCAGTAAAGGCGGCGTTGGCCTAAGGGTGTCCTTCAAGTTGCTCTGGCGCTTGGCGGCCTCTTCGTGGGCGACGAAATTTTCGCCCTTTATCTTTAAGTAAACCATGAGTCTTCCGAATCCCTTCAATACGCTGCAGACGTTTTCCGTTCACGGAGCGTCGCATAAATTCTACTCGTTGCCCGCGTTGGAGCAGGCTGGTTTTAAGGTCTCGCGCCTACCGGTCTCGATCCGTCTCGTGCTCGAGTCGCTCCTGCGTAATTGCGACGGCAAACGCGTCGCGGAAGGGGCGATTCGCGATCTCGCCGGCTGGAATGCGCAGGCGCCGCGGACGGAAGAAATCCCTTTCGTCGTTGCGCGGATCGTCCTGCAGGATTTCACCGGCGTGCCACTTCTTGTCGACCTCGCCGCGATGCGCGCGGCGGTCGCGCGCATGGGAAAAAACCCCAAGATCATCGAACCGCTCGTTCCGGTTGACCTCGTCGTTGATCATTCCGTTCAGGTCGATTTTTCGGGAACCGCCGATGCGCTGGCGAAGAATTTGGACTTGGAGTTCACGCGCAACCGCGAGCGTTACCAATTTTTGAAGTGGGGTATGCAGGCCTTCGACACCTTTAAGGTGGTGCCTCCGGGGATCGGTATCGTGCACCAAGTGAACCTCGAATACCTGGCCAAGGGCGTCTTGAACGACTCGGCGGGTATCTATTATCCCGATACCCTCGTCGGCACGGATTCACACACGACGATGATCAATGGCATCGGCATCGTGGGCTGGGGCGTCGGCGGTATCGAGGCCGAGGCCGGCATGCTGGGCCAGCCGGTGTATTTTCTTACGCCCGATGTCGTCGGCGTGTATCTTACCGGCGCCTTGCGCGAGGGTGTGACCGCGACGGATCTCGCGCTCACCGTGACGCAGATGCTGCGCAAAGCGAAGGTCGTCGGTAAATTCGTCGAGTTTTACGGACCGGGCGCGGCCGCGCTCCCCGTGGTCGACCGCGCGACGATTGCGAACATGGCTCCTGAATACGGTGCGACCATGGGCTTCTTCCCCATCGACGCTGAGTGCGTGAATTATTTCCGCGCCACCGGTCGCGATGAAAAACACGTCGAACTTTACGAGGCTTACTACCGGGCGCAGGGCCTTTGGGGTATGCCCCAGCAGGGGGAAATCGACTATTCGACCCATGTCGCCATCGATCTCGCCAGCGTGGTGCCGAGCGTCGCGGGCCCCAAGCGCCCACAGGACCGTATCGAACTCCCGAATCTACAACGGGAGTTCTTCAGTGCTTTTCAACGCCCCGTCGCGGAGAACGGCTTTGGGCAACCCCGGGCGGCTTTCGCCAAATCGATAAAAGTCGTAACGGCCGCGCAGAAGAAGACCAAGCTGGCCAATGGTTCCGTAGTCATCGCCGCTATCACCAGCTGCACCAATACATCCAACCCAAGTGTGATGTTGGCGGCGGGTCTACTCGCGAAAAAAGCCGTCGAGAAGGGGTTGAAGGTTAATCCCGCGGTGAAGGCATCTCTCGCTCCAGGTTCACGCGTGGTCACGGATTACCTCAAGAAGACCGGCTTGCAGCCCTATTTGAACAAGCTTCGTTTTAATACCGTCGGCTACGGGTGTACGACGTGCATCGGTAACTCCGGCCCCCTCGATGCCAATATCGAGGACGCGGTGGTGAAGAATGACCTCATCACGGCCTCGGTCCTCTCGGGCAATCGTAATTTCGAGGCGCGCGTCCACCAGAATGTCAAATCCAACTTCCTGATGTCACCCCCGTTGGTCGTGGCGTTCGCGCTCGCGGGGCGCGTGGATCTCGATATGAGTTGCGAGCCGCTCGGTTACGACAAGGCGGGCGCCCCCGTGTATCTTGCCGATATCTGGCCGACTTTGGCCGAGGTGCGCGACGCGATGGCGTCCGCGTTGAAACCGGAAGTTTTCCGCCGGCTCTATCGCAACTTCGCCGAGCAGAATCCCAAGTGGAACGAAATTCCTTCCACGACGGGTAATGTGTATCAGTTCGATGCCGCGTCGACTTACATTCAAGAACCGCCGTTCTTCGTCGGTTTCTCCCTCCAGCCCGGGACCATTCAGCCGATCACGGGAGCGAAGGCGCTGGGTATCTTTGGCGACTCCGTGACGACCGATCACATCTCACCCGCTGGCGCGATTAAGAAGTCTTCACCCGCCGGCCGCTTCCTCGTCGAGAACGGGGTCGCGTTTGAAGACTTTAATTCCTACGGCTCCCGCCGAGGTAATGACCGCATCATGACTCGCGGAACCTTTGCCAACGTTCGCATCAAAAATTTGATGCTCGGCGGTAAGGAGGGCGGTAACACCATTTTCCAGCCCACCGGCGAGGAAATCTCAATCTTCGACGCCGCCGCCCGTCATATTGAGGCGAAGACGCCGCTCATCGTTGTCGCCGGTCAAGAGTACGGTACAGGCTCGTCGCGCGACTGGGCGGCCAAGGGCACTAATCTCCTCGGAGTAAAGGTCGTGTTGGCGCAGAGTTTTGAGCGGATTCATCGCTCCAATCTTGTCGGCATGGGCGTACTTCCGCTTCAGTTCAAGGAGGGCACAACCGCGCAGACGTTACAATTGGATGGTCATGAGACCTACGACGTCGTCGGGCTTAGCCCTGACATCAGGCCCCAGCAGGACCTGTTGTTGCGCATCACGCGCAAGGGCGGCGAGGTGCTGGACGTGCCGGTCCGCTGCCGGATCGATACGCCGATTGAAATAGATTACTACCAGCACGGGGGTATCTTGCCCTATGTGTTGCGTCAGATTGTCGCGCGAAATTAATCAACGGCTAACGCGGTCGATGCGCCTCGTGCGCCCGGGTACTCTTTGCGTTCAGTCCGCCGATCTTATTCCCATGCTGCGATCACCAATCGAGCCGGCCTTTACGAGGCGGGCGGCCGCTCGGGCTTAGTTTTATTTTTTACTTATCCGAATGTCCGCCCCCGAATGTAAATCCGTTTATTTGGTCGATACCTCCACCGACCCTGTCGTGGTGCGCGTCGTCGGCCGCGCGAGCTTTCAAAACAGCAACTGCGTGCGAGATTTTATCTTCGAGATGATCGGCCGAGATCGGCGGCGATTCGTATTTGATTTCCAGCAATGCTTGAGCATGGACAGCACTTTTCTGGGCGTGCTGGCGGGAATTGCGCTCGAGTTGAGGAAGCGTCCCCCCGATGGCAGCCTCGTGGTCTCGAGAGTGGGTCCGCGTAATTTCGAATTGATTCGCAGTCTTGGCTTGCATCGTTTGCTGACCATCGATTGCGGCGAATTACCACTCGGTTCTCCGCTGGCTGATACGCCCTTGGAGTTTAAAAAACGCAGCGAAGTGGAAAGTGCCCGTCTCGTTTTGCAGGCTCATGAAAACTTGGTGACCGCCGACGCCGAGAATCAGGCCAAATTTCAGGACGTGCTTACTTTCCTGCGCAATCGCGTGGCTGAATAGGATAAAAGGTGGTCGGGCTGGTGCGTCGGCAAGGTCAGTGGCCACGGTATCGTTCCTGCCAGCGCTCGCTTCCTTTGAAAATGGGTAATGATTCCTCGTCTGGGAGCGGTAAATCTAAAGTGAACGTGAACGGCGGTGGGAAGAGGGCCGCGGCGGCCGCGCTGCTCAAGCCGTGGGGCGGACCTTCGGTGGTTTCACCGGAGAAATAGATGCCGAGCAAGCTACCTCGGGCCTTGCGCAACTCTCCGTTGCGTTGAACGATGCGAGCGCGCCACGCGACCGGCCGGGCGCAGAGAAACGTCCGCTCGTAAATGAAGTCAAACGAGGCCGGCGCGAAATCATGAGTAAAGAAATCCCCCCCCCGATAATCCGTGCGGCCAGCGCCGCTTCCGCTTGGTTGCCGCGCCCGCGCGACGGCGGGCCGACTAAAGTCGATCGCGTGCACCTCGTGGCCCGCCTGCGTGAAAGCCACGACTTCGTAACCTGAGCCGCAACCGGGAATCAGCACACGCTCGCCTCCGGCCAGGATGCGCCGCGAGATATCGCTTGAGTGCGCCCGGGACGCCTCCGGGATCCCAAGGCGTGCGATCGGCCAGGTGTCGAGAATTCCAGAAATCGGGATGCTCCGAGTGCGTCGGCATTTTAGGATTCAAGAGGGTGGCCGTCGGTCCAAGTCATCGCGCGCGGGCCCTCGTCTTCAAGCCAAATAGAGGGCGGCCACGTTGTTGACGCGATCGGTTTTCTACCGCCGAATTTTCGTTAGTCATGGCGTCTCGCGCGAAGACTGGCTTAAGCTGGCAGGAATTTGGGCCGCTCGGATTCAACGACGAGTCGCGCGCGGTCCTAAGTGGTGCGCCGAGGTGCACGGTCAGATCGATTTTTTTCGCGCGCTAACTGATCGAAGGCGGGGAAAAAACGGCCCTCGTAACGCTGGCAGGAAACGAAGGTGAACGGGAGACGCCCGGCAGCGCCGTGGCCGGTGGCGGCGTCCGCGTGCGGCCCTGGCGGCTCACGGCGTTTCCCACCGTGAACTGATACCAAAACCATCGGTCGGATCGCAGCCCCACAACTTCCGCGTGGACCGAGTGGCCCCAGCGGGGCGAGCGTTCACTGTGCCGGAGAAACGGGTCGGGCCAAAATTTCCTCATCAGCGATCTGCCAGTGCACTTCCACGGACTGGGCGGGCCGGCCTCATCCCGGAGCGAGTGGCTCGGCGCAAGTCGAGTCCGCAAGACGTTCCCGTCAGGTTATGGTTCGCCGGAAGCCACTCCGCGGGAAAACGGATCCGCTGAGGATTTCGGGGGCGCGGCGACGGCCCTGAACCCGCGCGATGAGGAGAAGACGGGGGCCGCGGCGAATGATAATGTGCCGTTGATAAACGGGCGCTGGTTTAAGGATGCCTTGTCAATGAGAGGAAACTGCGGACCGAGCTTAGGACTGAGCGAAACTTCCCCTAGCGGGAGGGTTAATCTCTGGTCGAGGAGCGTTGGTCGAGGCGAGCGATCGCGTCTGCCCGCGATCGTGCCACGGGCACGGCTGTGCCAGCGTGTGGCGCGCCGGCGAGCAGGTTTCGAGTGTCCCGTGCAGATCGCCCTGGGCGAGGCCGCCCTGCGAGGATCGATCGAGCACAAAGCGCACCCGATGGGCAGGTTCGAAGGAAATCGTGACTTCGTTCTCCTCCGATCATCTTTCTGAAAACTCGACAACGTGATCGCTCGTTAATTAACCATGAGGGATGCGCTACCCCCGATTCCTCGCCGTTTTAAGTTTATGGGTGACCCCATGGCCCGTCGTTTTTGCCGCTGTCGCGGACTACGATGTAGTCGTGTATGGCGGGACTAGTGCTGGCGTGATGGCCGCGGTCCAGGCCAAGGCGATGGGCAAGCGGGTCGTCCTCGTCGGGCCAGATCGTCATCTCGGCGGTTTGACGAGTGGCGGTCTTGGTTGGACCGATACCGGTGATAAATCCGTCATTGGCGGACTCGCGCGTGATTTTTATCACCGAGTGTGGAAGCACTACGAAGGGGCGGAAGGATGGCGTTGGCAGAAAAAAACCGAGTATGGCAACAAGGGCCAAGGCACTCCTGCGATCGACGGAGCGCAGAGGACTATGTGGATCTTTGAGCCTAGTGCGGCCGAGAAAGTTTTTGATGACATCGTGCGCGAGCGCGAGGTTTCCGTGGTGCGCGACGAATGGCTGGACCGCGCCAACGGGGTGGCGAAGAAGGGGGCGCGCATCACGGCGATCACGATGCTGAGCGGAAACACTTATACCGCGCGGATGTTCATCGATGCCACGTATGAGGGTGACTTGATGGCGGCCGCGGGAGTTTCCTACCACGTTGGGCGCGAGGCGAACCGCGTCTATGACGAACAGCACAATGGCGTGCAGACCGGTGTGCTGCATCACCGGCACCATTTTGGTGTACTCGCCCAAAAAGTGAGTCCTTACGTCATACCGGGTGATCCGCAGAGTGGAGTGCTGCCGCGCATCAGTACGGCGCCGCCGGGAGTCTTTGGCGAAGGCGACACGCGCGTGCAGGCGTATTGTTATCGGATGTGCCTCACCGACCACCCCGAGAATCGGATCCCTTTTTATCGGCCGGAGGGGTATGATCCAAAACAGTATGAATTACTCGCCCGCGTCTACGCGGCCGGCTGGACGGAAACTTTTGGGAAATTTGATCCTATCCCCAATCATAAAACCGACACCAATAATCACGGGCCATTTAGCACTGATAATATCGGGATGAGTTACGAGTATCCAGAAGCGTCCTACGCGCGGCGTCGGGAAATCCTTCAGGAACATAGGAATTATCAGCAAGGGTGGCTCTATTTTATTACGACGGATCCTCGCATCCCGCGAGAGGCGCAGGCGAAGTTGCGTGAGTGGGGTTTGCCCAAGGACGAGTTTAAGGATAATGGCAACTGGCCCCATCAGATTTATGTGCGCGAGGCTCGGCGGATGGTGGGAAGTTATGTGATGACAGAAAATGAGCTGAGAAAAAAACGGCCCACGCCAGATTCGGTCGGGATGGGTAGCTACACGATCGATTCTCACAACGTCCAGCGTTACATCACCCCCGAGGGGTACGTGCAGAACGAGGGCGATATTGGCGTCCCCACCGGCGGCCCCTACGAAATTGCCTATGGTGCGCTGGTGCCAAAACGTGGCCAGGTCGATAATCTCCTCGTGCCCGTCTGCGTTTCCAGTTCGCACATTGCCTTCGGCTCGATCCGGATGGAACCAGTTTTCATGATTCTGGGGCAGTCGGCGGCGACCGCAGCCGTCATGGCAATCGACGCGAACAGTTCCGTGCAGGATGTCCCCTACGCGACGTTGCGGGAGCGCTTGCAGCAAGACGGTCAGATCTTGAACCTAGCCGGAGCCGTGGAAACGCCGCCGGCAAAGCGATCTTCGTCAAAAAAGGCCTCGCGGTAGTTGGCGCACCCTTGGCGGGTTCACTGAGGCGGGCGGGCTGCTTCCTGAGGCCGCCCACCTTAAACACGTTCGGGCTCAGGGACGGGGCTGGCCTCTCCGACCGGCGGGCCCGTGCTGGCGCGCAGGTCGGTGGTTTCAGCGATTCCCGGGGGGGGGCACAGCTGCCCCGATCAGTACCGGTAGTGTTCGGGCTTGTACGGGCCTTCGAGCGGCACGCCCAAATACTCAGCCTGTGCTTTCGTCAACTTCGTGAGCTTCGCGCCAATTTTTTCCAAGTGGAGCCGGGCCACTTCCTCATCGAGGTATTTGGGAAGTCGATACACACCAACCGCGTAAGTCCCCTTGTTTTTCCAGAGATCAATCTGCGCCAACGTCTGATTTGTGAAGCTGGTGGACATGACGAACGAGGGATGCCCCGTCGCGCATCCGAGATTCACCAAGCGACCTTCTGCCAACATATAAATGCTGTTGCCCGCCGGGAAGGTGTAGAGATCGTATTGTGGCTTGATGTTAATCCTGCGGACATCCGACGTATTTAGCCGGTCCACCTGGATCTCATTGTCGAAGTGGCCAATGTTACAGACGATCGCCTGATCCTTCATCTGCTGCATATGCTCGAGGGTGATAATATCTTTGTTCCCCGTGGTGGTGACGTAGATGTCCGCGGTCCCGAGAGTCGACTCGATCGTGTTCACTTCAAAACCTTCCATGGCGGCTTGCAACGCGTTGATCGGATCCACTTCGGTGACAATGACACGGGCCCCAAAGCCCTTGAGCGAATGGGCTGAGCCCTTGCCGACGTCGCCGTAGCCGCAGACGCAGGCGACTTTACCCGCGATCATCACATCAGTAGCGCGTTTCAGGCCGTCGGCCAACGATTCGCGGCACCCGTACAGATTGTCGAATTTCGACTTGGTCACGGAATCGTTAACGTTGATCGCCGGAACCCGGAGTTTGCCCTTTTCCAGCATCTGGTACAGGCGATGGACTCCTGTGGTCGTCTCCTCGGACACTCCGCGCCACGCCTTTGCGATCGTCGTCCAGCGGAGGGGATCATCTTGGTGAACGCGTTTCAGAAGATTTTTAATCACTTGCTCCTCGTGGGAGCCAGAGGGGGAATTAACCCAGTCGCTGCCCTCTTCCAACTCACAGCCCTTGTGGATCAGCAGGGTGACATCACCGCCATCATCGACCACGAGCTCGGGGCCCTGATTCCCTGGGAAAGAAACGGCCTTCATCGTCAGGTCCCAGTACTCCTCGAGGGTTTCCCCTTTCCATGCAAAAACGGGAGTGCCCGCTTTTGCGATGGCGGCCGCCGCGTGATCTTGGGTTGAGAAAATGTTGCATGAAGCCCAGCGGACATCAGCGCCGAGTTCCTGCAAGGTCTCGATCAAGACCGCGGTCTGGATCGTCATGTGGAGCGACCCCGTAATGCGGACGCCGGCCAAGGGGCGCTGGGCGCCAAATTTTTTGCGGATCGCCATCAGGCCGGGCATCTCGTGCTCGGCGACGTTGATTTCTTTGCGGCCCCACTCGGCGAGAGTGAGGTCTTTGACGTGAAAGTCGTTCATAACAGGTGAGGCGGGCGCGGTCGAAGACATAGAATATTTTTGGTTGAGAAAGCGGTGATCAGCGTTGAACAAGCGCGCGGAGAGCAGCGGCTTGGCTGGTTGATTCCCAAGGCATGCCAGGTTTGCCGAAGTGACCGTAATTTGTGGTCTGGCGATAAATCGGGCGAAGCAGGTCTAACTGCGCCACGATATCGGCCGGCTTGAAACTGAAGATTTTGCGCACGGCTTCGGTAATCTGTTCGTCGGAAACACCTGCTGGCGACGTGCCAAATGTGTCGACGCGGACCGAGACGGGTTGGGGGTGGCCAATGGCGTAAGCAAACTGGATCTCAGCGTGGGTGGCCAATTTGGCGGCCACAATATTCTTGGCGACCCATCGGCCCATGTAGGCGGCGGAACGATCGACCTTCGAAGGATCCTTGCCGGAGAAGGCCCCGCCGCCATGGCGACCCCAACCGCCGTAAGTATCTACGATGATCTTTCGGCCGGTTAGGCCGGAATCCCCTTGGGGACCGCCGACGACAAAACGACCTGTTGGGTTGATGAGATATTCAGTGTTCTTCGTCAGTAGCTGCGCGGGAATGACCTTTTTGACGACGTGTTCGATGAGGTATTTTTCGATGGTCGAGTGCGCGACATCCGCCGTGTGCTGAGTCGAGATGACGACATTGACGACCTCAACGGGGCGATCATTTTCGTAGCGGACGGAAACTTGGGATTTAGCATCGGGCCTTAACCAAGCCACTTTCCCCGACTTCCGAACCTTGGTGAGCTCGCGACCGAGGCGGTGGGCAAACATGATGGGTGTCGGCATCAATTCGGGGGTCTCATCGCAGGCGTAGCCAAACATGATGCCTTGATCGCCGGCGCCTTGTTCACCGGTCTTCTTGCCCTTAGCTTTTTTGGCATCGACGCCCTGCGCGATATCCGGCGATTGGGTAGTGAGATAGTTATTAAGGAAAATTTTATCGGCGTGAAACACGTCGTCCTCGTTAGTGTAGCCGATATCTCGAATGGCATTCCGGACGATTTGGCCGAGATTAAGGACCTCATCAAGCGGCTTGGTCGTGCCGGTTTTAGCATCCTGCAAATTAGGAATCGTGATCTCGCCAGCGAGGATCACCATATTCGATTTAACCATAGTCTCGCAGGCCACTCGGCTGAGTCGATCCTGTGCGAGACAGGCGTCGAGAACGCTGTCAGAGATCAAGTCGGCAACTTTATCGGGATGCCCTTCGCCGACCGACTCAGATGAGAATACGAATGATTTAGCCATGGGATTTGAAAAACAGAAAGCTTCATTGATGGCAGAGGTGCCGCAAGCTCAAATATCAACGCATTCAGATTTCCTGATGCGTAATTTCCCCCCCCCTTTGTGCCGCGGGTTCCTATCGTCGGGTTAAGGTTTTCGAGTAACCCTCCAGCCAATAGTCGTGAAGTTGCGATTGCCTAATTAGGGGAACTTCCTCACGATTCAAAAAATCGATGGTTTTCTCTCAAACCGCTCCTCCCTTCCGGCCTGCTGGACGAAAAATTCTCATCGTTGATGATGATCGTCTCAATAT
>CAMDOF010000060.1 GCA_945903465.1 Opitutus sp. GAS368 | reverse complement strand
GTAACGATGTCAGCGCGCTGCTCTTGGTGCCGGAAAAGCGCCGGGCGGACGGGCCCGCGATTCTGTGGCTGCATTCGTCCACACCCGACAAAAACCAACTCATCACGCCTAACAGCAACGGCGGCGCCGAGTCGCTCGGAGAGGCGTTTGTCCGCGCTGGTTATATTGTGCTGGCTCCTGATGCCCCTTACTATGGCGACCGTGGCGACAACACCCCGGCAGGAACCTTCGAAACCTACCTGCGCGGAGACCCCAGCCGAAACGAGTTGGCGCAAAAAAGCCTCCACAAACTCCACCTGTGGCTCGGCCGGACGCTGTGGGGCATGTTTGTGCGGGATGACCAGATCGCGCTCGACTTCCTGGCCCACGTTCCATCGGTGGACCCGCGGCGGATCGGCGTCACCGGCATGAGTATGGGCAGCACCCGCGCGTGGTGGCTGGCGGCGGTGGACGACCGCGTGGCCGCCACGGTCGGCGTCGCCTGCCTGACCCGTTATCAAAACCTCATCGAGCACGGCAACCTGCGCGCCCACGGCTTGTACTATTTTTCCTTCGGTTTGCTAAAGCATTTCGACACCGAGGGAGTGCTGGCCCTGATTGCACCACGCCCATTTCTCGCCCTCACCGGTGATCTCGACTACGGTTCCCCCGTGGACGGTATCCGTGTGCTCGAGCAGAAAGTGAGTCAGATCTACGGTGCCGTCGGCGGAGCGGACCGATTCCGCAATGTGATTTATCCCGATATCGGCCACACCTACACGCCAGAGATGCGGGCGGAAATGCTGGCTTGGTTCGAGCGCTGGCTCCAGCCTGTGCCGTAGCCGTGGCGACTCAGTCGGAGTTAACCCCAGAAGACCCGAAACCCACGCAATGATGAAGCCGGGGGATAATTGTTGTCGGCGATAGCCACGCTGAAAGGTGTTGTCTGAATAAAATGCACCACCTCCGGAGACATTCTTATGAACCAATCCAACCCACCTGAAGCCCCGTCCGAAAACCTGCTTTCACGACGTGCACTGATCCAGCGCGCAGGACTCGGAGCCCTCGGCCTAGCCTTGCCCGAAGCGGCGACGGCCGCTGCTTCCGCTGAGTCCGCTGCGTCCCGCAAGAAGGGCGCCGCGGATTCCGGCGCCGCGCTGGTGCCGCTGAATCGCTTCCCCCGCATGGTGCAGGAGTATTTCGTCGAGCGGGTACGGCAGGTGGAGCGCGAGGCAGAAAAACGCCGCGCGGCGCTGCGCTCAAAATCCGACGCCGAGGCCTACGTTCGCGACGTGCGGGCAAAAATCCAGCAGTCCTTCGGCCCGTGGCCGGAAAAGACGCCGCTCAACGCACGAGTGACCGGCGTGGTCGAACGCGATGCTTACAAAATCGAGAAAGTGATCTTCGAGAGCCGCCCGGGCTTTCCCGTCACCGCCAATCTCTATCTCCCCAAGGGCCGCACCGGGCGGCTGCCGGGCGTGGTCGGGACCTGCGGCCATTCGAACAACGGGAAGGCCGGCGATACGTACCAGTCTTTCGCCCAGGGTCTGGCGCGGCAGGGTTATGTCACGCTGATCTTCGATCCGATTGGCCAGGGCGAGCGGTTCCAGTCAGTGACCGAGCAGCTCAAGTCGCGCAAAGGAGCGGGCGTCAGCGAACATCTCTACTACGGCAACCAGCAGTTTCTCGTCGGAGAATTTCTTGGCTCGTGGCGGGCGTGGGACGGCATTCGCGCGTTGGATTACCTCATCACTCGCCCCGAAGTGGATCCCACGCTGATTGGAGTGACCGGCAATTCGGGCGGCGGCACCATGACGACCTGGTTGTGCGGCGTGGAAGCGCGCTGGGCGATGGCCGCACCGAGTTGTTTTGTCACCACCTTCCGCCGCAACGTGGAGAACGAGCTTTCGGCCGACACGGAACAGTGCCCGCCACGGGTCCTCGCGCTCGGCCTCGACCATTCCGACTTCATCGCGGCGCTCGCGCCGAAACCGGTCATCCTGCTCGGCAAGGAAAAGGATTTCTTCGATGCACGCGGCCTCGAGGAGGCCCACCAGCGCTTGGTCCGGCTCTATCAACTGCTTCAGGCGGAGAAGAACATCAGCCTCTTCATCGGCGCGGGCTACCACGGCTATACCCAGGACAATCGCGAAGCGATGTACCGTTGGTTCAACCGTGCGGCGCGTTTGCCGGAGGTAAAATCCGAGCCCGCGCTGACGATGGAGAAGGATGAAACGTTGTGGTGCACGCTGCGCGGGCAGGTGGCGGATTTGCAGCCGCGCACGGTGTTCTCCTTCACCCGGGAAAGGTCGCTCAT
The DNA here is from genome assembly GCA_945903465.1 of Opitutus sp. GAS368. Lineage (GTDB taxonomy): Bacteria > Verrucomicrobiota > Verrucomicrobiia > Opitutales > Opitutaceae > ER46. Next base: position 36,704 of record CAMDOF010000060.1, on the reverse strand, counting down.
CCTGCGCAAACAGCGCGGCCAGCCGGCCGGCGAAAAACTGCGGCAAGCCCTGGTCGACACGTTGAAGCTCCCGCGGCGGACCGGCGTTCCCGATTATCGTATTCTCCGGGCGGGTGGCAATCGCCGCTATCCCAAAAAACAGTGGGCGGCCTACGCGGTGGAAACCGAACCTGCCGTGCACGCGATCGTTTACGCCCTGACCGACGAACCGCTCATGTCGCGACCGGCGGGCGCGAACCGGCGTGCTCTGCTGTACATCTCGCATCATTCGGCCGATGCCGAATTGCGCGATGAACCGTTGTTGGCCGAGCTAATCCAGGCGGAGCCGCAGTCGGCACCGTACACCTGCGATGTCCGGGGCATCGGCGAATCGCAGCCTGATATCGGCGGATCCAAGTCCTTTCTCACCCCGTATGGTTCCGACTATTTGCACGCCATTCATGGCCTCATGCTCGACCAGCCCTATGTCGGGCAGAAGACCCACGACGTGTTGCGCGTGATTGACTGGCTGAAGGCGGCGGGGCACCCGGAGATCCACCTCGTGGCCAGAGGGTGGGGCGCGATCCCTGCGACCTTTGCGGCGGTCCTCGCGGAGAACGTCGTTCAGGTCACGTTGAAACACGCGTTGACGGACTATGGCGCTGTCGCCGAGTCGGAGGAATACGATTGGCCGCTTTCGTATATGACGCCCGGTGTGCTCAAGGCGTTCGACCTGTCCGATTGCTATCGCGCGCTGGCGGCGAAAAAACTCCGCCAGATCGAGCCGTGGGGCGCGCTGGCGGCGAAAGGGTAGCGCCCGGGAAGGTTGCGGCAGGGTGCCAGATGCCGAAAGCACCTCCCCACGGCAGGATTCGTATCCAAGGAAACCCAGGTCCTCGTCTTCGACTGGCTGGATCAATAACTCATCCAAATCCCACCCTGCCCCTCCTCTTAACCCCGCCCCCCGCAGATCCAGTTTCCTCGAAGCCATTCATGAACCCATCAAACCGCGCACACGCCAGGGCTTGCTTCGCTCAAGTTCGCCTGCCGCTGCTCGCCATAGCCACCGCCGCGCTCGCCGGACCAACCGCGTTCGCCCAGGCCAATGCAACGCCCGCTCCAAATAAAAGCCAGACCGTCACGCTCTCCCCGTTTGAGGTGAGCACCGCCAAGGACACCAGCTACGGCGCACTCAACTCGACGTCGATCACGGCCTTTAATATGCAGCTCTTGAAGACGCCGGTTGCCGCCGACATCTTTACCGAGGAGTTTATCCGCGACGTGGCCGCGACCACCGTGGAGGATCTGCTCAACGGCTACGGCGCCGGGGTCGGCCAGGTTTTTCCGACGCCGGATTCAAATTCGAATGACAATCAGCCGGGTGATCGCGTGGGCATCGGACCGATCGGCTCGCGTGGCGTCGCCGGCAGTTTCACGCGTCGCAATGGTTTCGTGGCCAGCGCGAGCAGCGCCAACTACACCGACATGTTCGACATGGAGCGGGTCGAAATGATCAAGGGCGCCAACGCGCTGCTCTATGGATCCAGCGGCGCGGGTGGGGTCGTCAACACCAGTTCCAAGATGGCCCGCTTCGGCCGCGACGGCCGGCCGCTGGTCACGACGACGATCTCCTCGCGCAACGATCAATTCGGCTCGAGGCGCTGGATGCTGGACGCGAACTACGGGCTCAAGAACCTCGCCTACCGGGTCGTGGTTTTGAACGAGGATTTGAGTTATCGGCGCCTCTTCATCGGCGCAAAAACGAACGCGTTCTACGGCACGATCGCCGCACGGTTGCCGTTCGACACCACCGTGCGGCTGACTGGCCGGCGCAGTGACAACAATCGGATCCTCAACACGACGGTGGGCGATCTGGGCTTCACCAACGCCACCCGCGACCCTCGACACAATTTCGCGCTGCAATATCTCCTCGCCACGAATCAAGCCGGCGCGACGAATCCGAAAACCGGCGCGCCCTTTCCGGCTGGCGCGATTGCGAATGGCCGGATGAGCTGGGACAACGCTTCTTCGTGGGGCGGCTGGGCGCAGGAGGAGGATGTCGATGGAGAGAACTACACCCTCTCCGTCGATTCCAACTCGACCCGGTGGCTCGCGGTCTCGCTGGGCGCCATGTTTGATCGCTCCGTGAGCCAGCGCGGCGTCGGGGTCACGGCGCTGCTGGCGCCGCGCGCCTTCAACGCCGCCAATCCCTATGACGACTGGGCTAACGGCTCAACGTTCGCGATGAACCGAAACAACGACGCCAACGCCGGCCGTCGCATCGCCTATCGAGGGAGCGCGGTTGTGACCACCGAATTGTTCCGGGGCCGTGCGAAAAGCCAGACGGTGCTGGGCTATGACTTGAGTTTCGGCCCGGGTGTGAACGGTGGCCAGGTCAACTACCGCTACTACGAGTCGGATGGAAATTTCCGGCTCTACGACCGCACCAATCCGCGGCCGGCGCCGGTCGGCGGCGTCTCCGGCGCCGACGCAATTGGCCGTATTCTCATGCCGACGCTCTATTGGCCGGTCGGCGGCGGCGCGTTGAAGACGCCGTACTTCAGGCCCGGCTCGCGGCGCGTGACCGTCGATGGCCGCAACTACGTTCTGGAAATTCAGAATCCGCGGAATGCGAATTGGGAGACCCCGCTGAACCCGCTCGGATTGCTCACCCTCGTGCCCGGCTATGCTGGCATCGGTGGCGCGAATCTCGGCAACTATGCCGACTCGGCGAAAAACAGCGGACTCTACGCGGCCAACTACACCCGCTGGTTCGACGACCGCTTGACCACGCTCGTCGGGCTTCGTCTCTCGAAGAGTTTCACCCGCGCGCCCAACACCGTCGCCACCGGCACGCAGGGCTGGATTGATGTCGATCGGCAGAGCAACAGCTACAACCTCGGCCTGAATTATCGGGTGAAATCCTGGCTGTATGCCTACTACAACGCTGGCCGCACGTTTTCACCGCCCAATCGCCCCGGAGATTTTTTCGGCAATCCGCCGAAGGACACGATCGGTTTGAACCACGAGATCGGCTTCAAGTATGAGCCCGCCGACGCCCGGATTTCGGGATCGATCGCTTACTTTTCGTCCAACTCCCGCAACGAGACCTTCAACAGCTACTCGAGTTATGCCAACGTCGTTAATCCCGCCGGCCTCAACGGCGCCTTCAACCCGACCCTCCGCAACGTCTGGGTCAACCTCGACAAGGAATCCCGGGGACTCGAGGTCATCCTGACCGCCGCACCCACGCGCAACTGGCGGGCGCGGCTCGGATTCACGCAGCAGGATGGGAGGATCCGCACGCCGTTGTCCTATCCGATTCTCTGGAACGACGATTTCTACTACAACAAGTCGACGGGCGGCGTGACGTATGCGAATGGCACCCCGTTCCTGGTTCCCATCGACGCCGCCGGCGTTGCGCTGGTCAATGCCGTGACCACATTGCGCGATCCGATGGTCGGAGCTCAGAACGCGCAGCTCACGCTCGCGATGATGAATGATCGCACGAACCCGTACTACGCCTATGGACAAGGCGGCACGCCGACGGTCAACGGACAGTTGTTGACGAACAGCACGGTTTATCGGGCGCTGAGATTTTTCCAGATTCCTTCCGGGGCGGAATTTCTCCAGGCCCGCTCGTTGCGCACGGGACTGCCCATCTCCGATATTTCCTATGCTTTCTCGGATCCGGCCGGCTATAAAGGAGCGGCGGTCCTCGCGACTTCGGGCGAGCCCACCGTGGGGCACCCGCTCTATCGTCTGGTCTTCACGAACACCTTCGATCTCCGCGAGGGCGGATTACGCGGCACCTCGTTGGGCGTGACTACACGCTGGGATCTGGCGAAACGCACTTACTGGTATACCGAACCGAATGGCACGGGCGGCAACATCCGCAAACTCTACCGTGAGGTGGCCATCAACCCGCAGGTGAGCCCGTTCCTCGCCTATACGCACAAGTTTGGCCGCTATACTTACCGTGGGCAGATCAACGTGAATAACCTTTTCAACAAATACAAAATCGAGCTCCGCCCCAGCGGTTCGCTGGGCTACACGGTGGAAGACGCGATGTTCGCCACCTTCGTCGGCGAGCCGCGCCAGTACGTGTGGACAAATACAATCAACTTCTGATCGAGGGCTTCAAAAAAATGCTTCTTAGTCCGGAAGCCGTGAGACTTTCTCGGCTGCGCCGCCGCCCATCTCATCCACTCAAGCCCCGATGCGCCGCGACCTCCTCCACGAACCTCCTCGTGGTTTCCGCCCTCGTCCTCACCCGCTTCGCCGAGGCCGCCGGCGCCGCGATCACGGGGGAGTTTGCCGGCCAGAAAAAATCCCCCATCGCCGCGCCCGACGGCCGCTGGTGCGTGAATCTCGATCCGCTCCCGGCCATGGCGTCTCCCCGTGAGCTAGCCATCTCCTCCCTTCAAGAATCAAAAATCGAAAATTCACCGACGTGCTCATTAACGAAGTCTGGCTCTGCTCCGGCCAGCCCAATAAGGAGAAAAACCTGGGGCTAGGCGTGCGCTTTTACGACCATTTCGGCGCGGAACACGGCTGACCCCAATACAGTTTACTGAGGTGTTAAATAGATGCTAACGACAAAGGTCTTCGTCTGAGAAGGGGCTTGGGCGCGACGCACAGCGTAGCCGGACATCTTGCGTTTAACGCCACGGGGGATGCGCCGGCCGCGACCGCTCACCCAAGGTTCCTCGAGGATTTCGGCGAGTTATCGCGTTAAGGCGGGCGGCGAATTGCTCAGGGGGGAGGCTGGCCGCGCGGCCAGTTTGCGACGTACAACGCGCACGGCGTGGGTGGAATGTTAGGAGTCTGTCGGACTTAGCCGCCTGAAGGCGTGTGGTGGCTCCATATTCGACTTTCTATTAACTCAAACTCACAAATAATCGCCTCCAGAGGCCTTTGTTTTCTCAGTCCGATAGGGGGCGAGACGCGCGCGTTGGTAGGGCGAGAATTGAAGCGCAAAAAAAACCGCGCCGGTGAGGGCGCGGTTGAGAGCAAGCCGAGCGATGAGTGGGGTGCTCAGGTGCTAGCGGCAATGAAGTTGGCTTCGGCCGCGTCCCAGTCGATGACGTTCCAAAAGGCAGCAACGTAATCGGGCCGGCGATTTTGATAATTCAGGTAGTAGGCGTGTTCCCAGACATCGAGGGCGATGATGGGTTTGCCCTCGATCCCCGCAACGGCCTTACCCATGAGAGGGCTATCCTGATTGGCGGTGGAGCCGATGGCTAGTTTCTTGTCGGCACCGACATAAAGCCAAGCCCAGCCTGAGCCGAAACGCGTGGCAGCGGCGGCGGCGAAGGCGGCTTTGAATTTGTCGGAATCGCCGAAGGTCGCGCTAATCGCGCTGGCGAGGCTGCCCTTGGGGGCGCCGCCTTTACCTGGACCCATGATTGTCCAGAAAAACGAGTGATTGCTGTGACCGCCGGCGTTGTTGCGGATGCCGCCACGAATGGCCTCGGGGACTTGGGCGAGGTCGGCGATCAAGGCGTTGACCGGGAGTGCGGCGAGGGCGGCGTGGTCTTTGAGTAGATTATTCGCGTTGGTGACGTAAGCATTGTGATGCTTGCCGTGGTGGATTTCCATTGTCTTGGCGTCGAGGTGAGGCTCGAGCGCGGTGACTGCGTACGGGAGTTTGGGCAATTCGAAGGCCATAGGAGAGGAACTTGATTTACAGGTTGAAGCATCGCGAGTGCGATGGTTAAGAGATGCCGCGCTCGGGTGGGAGGTCAACTGCGCGCTGAGTTTGGTGATCAATGATATTAAAAAAGTAGCTGCTCAGGTCGATTCCCGGCCATCACGAGCACCTTTCACCTCTGGCGCGGTGACCACAGTGGTCCGCCCGGTCCACGGTGCGGCTCTGAGTGAGGAGACGCCCCTTCCGCACAGCGGACGGCGCGGTGACCACTTACGCCGACATCCCCGGCGTTCCTTGCGCGCGGTGGAGCTATCGCGGCGGATGCGGCAGAACACCTGGGCGCCGTCTTCGCTGTGGAACAGACCCGCTATTTTCTGCGGGACCTTCATCCTCTTGTTAGCGCGCTCGGCTTGGTTGTTAGCGAACGGGACCCTGCAGTCGGTGAGGAAGGCCTGGACTTGGGAACGGCGCTGGTCGAGACGCTCGAGCAGATTCCTGGGCTTGGATTTTTTCTGTGCGCCGCCTTTCTTCGCCCGGGCTGACAGGGCCAGAGGATTTTGACGGTAGGCGTCCTCGAGGATGGCCCGTAGCGCCGCTGGCAGGTTCGCACTTGGAAGGGGGGGAGAGCGGTCGCGTTGGGCTTGGCGGCGTCGACGGCGGCCTTCATGTCGAGCAGGCAGGTGATCATCGATTTCGCCCAGGTTCTGTGATGCTCTTCATGAACGAAGGTCCGTTCGCGCAGCGGATGGGCATTGCACCGTCCGTGCTCGCATGGGTAGCCGAAGTACGGTTTCCCAAAGTCGTGGATCGCGCGCCCGAGGAAGCCGGGGACGATGTCGAGGGCATTGATGGCCTCCGTGCCGCGCTTGGGATGAATATCGTCAGTGGTGGCGTGGGCGGTCGAGGTGGCGTGCACCCACCAGAGATTTTTGTCCACCCGGGATCCGCTCTCGTCAAAATGCACAACGGGCGCTTGGGCTCTCTGCGCTTTGATCTGCAAGGCCGTCTCCACGAGCCGGGCGTGGTCTTCGGCAGGATATTGGCGAGCGTGCCCTCGCTGATCGGGCACTCGATCAGATCGCCGAACAGCTCACAGGTGCGCGCGGAGGTCAGGAGTGGGTGGTTCTTGAGGTAGACGGCGGCGGCTTGACGCGGGGACCTCATTGGACCGGCGCACCCACCTCGGGTGGAAAGACCGCCTTGTTCAAGCAGGCACACGGGCAGAGTTTGGATTCGGTTTGGGGTTCGGTCTTTTATCCGAAATTATCAATGTTACCAAATACCGGCACCTGGTCGGACTTAGGAAATCAAGACCTCGGGAATCAATTCTTGGGGGGGCTTAAAAAGTCGAATCTTGAGCGGTAAACGCCTCCAAGCGGCTAAGTCCACGACCGGCTGCTAGCGCTGCGCATGCCAATGGTATTAGCGAAATTTTAAGTTTAACGATCCCTGTCGGCTTCGGAGATTAGGGTGGTTGAAGTCTCGGGTGCTCCTGGTGAGCCCACTACCCAGCCTTGTCCGTCTTATCGGAGGATAAAACTTTCGCGATTTACGTTTCGTTAGTCTCCACCGCCAGCAGCCTCTCGGACTTTAGGAGTATTCCACTAGGTTTCCTGAATTTTAGACTATCAAATCTATCCGACCCCTCCGAGAAAATGCCGCATAAGCGATTTTGTGGCGTCGGCTTTTGAAAAATTTCTCAGTCCGACAGGCTGCCAGGGGGTGGGCTCGGTTTTTTTGTCCGAGGGGGTTCGGCGGCTGACCTGACCGGTTCGAGCAACGAGCCGATGTGGTCGTTGTCGAGGCTCGCTTTCGCGGCGGTTTTGGTCGGTGTGCGTTTGGCCGCGGGCGGGATTTTAACCGGCTCCCTTTGGGGATCGTGCGTTACGTTGCGGCTGGTCGCATATTTCGTACTGGCGGTCGGCGCCGTGATCGCTGCGTTGCGGGCCTTCTTTATTCGGTGCGCAAATTAAGCTGCTCGGGATGGATCGATAAAACCTCCGGTAGGTTGCGTGCGAATCAGAGTCGACTTCGATCGCCGATCAGTCGATTTTGCAGTTAATTTCTGAGACAAACCCGTTGTAAAAATCGGGTCAGCCCACTGAACGCACCGATCCAAAATGAATATTAAACATTCAAGCAAAGGTTTACCGACCGCTTTTTTTCTCGCGGGTCGTCATCTTTTTTTCGGCCTGGTGGCCTGGTTGTCGGCGGCGCATCCTGCCGGCGCGGCTACACCCACCGCCGGTAGTCTCTCCGGATCGGTGATCAGCACCGCCACGCGCAACGCCCTGCAAGGTGCCTTGGTGAGTATTCCACGACTGAATCGGTCGGAACTCACCGACAGCGCTGGTGTTTTCATGGTGTCTAACTTACCCGTGGGCCCGGTCGAGCTGGTGGTGACCTATGAGGGCTTCGATAATCGACTCGTGACGGCCACGATCCGCGCCGGTGAGACGACCCGCGTCGAGGCCGAGATGAAAGCAAGCCAAGCCCTGCTTATGGATGTGTTCACTGTCGCGACCCAGCGCGAAGGCTCCGCGCTCTCCATCACCGAACAAAGGAACGCTGCGAATATAAAAAATGTCACCGCTTTCGATGAGTGGGGCATTCTGCCGACTCAAAATGTCGGCGAACTCGTCTCGCGCTTGCCCGGCATCACGTTCAGCACCGATGAAGATCAACTCATTAACAACGTCAGCATTCGTGGCCAGCCCGCGAGCTATACCCGTCTCAATATCGATGGAATGTCCGCGACGGGCGTGGGTGGCGATGGTCGCTCCGCGACGTTGCATTCGTTTTCCGGATCGATGTACGAGCAGGTTGAGATCATCGCGGGCCAGACCCCAGACAAGCGCGCCGATTCTCTCGGTGGCCAACTCAATCTCAAGACCCGCTCGCCGCTCGCAATGTCGGAGCGACGCCGTTTTGCCTACACCGCGGGCCTGCGTTTCGCGCCGAAATGGTCCGACCGCACGTTTGCAGTATCTGAGCGCCCGTATCGTCCGGATTTCAGCGTAAACTACACTGGGCGTTACGACGTCGCCGGGGGAAATCGTAATCTCGGCATCGCCGTCAGCGCTTCCTATCAAGAAATTCTCAACGGTCATAACTGGGATACCCTGTTCTATGAAAACACCGTAAATCCGGTGGCCCAGTTGCGGGATTATAACCGCCAGAGTGGGCTGAATGTTCGCTTTATTTCCGCCGTTAATGCTCGGGTGGATTATCGCCCCTCGGCGGCGACGCTGGTCTCGCTCCGGTTTCTCTACAACGCTGGCTCTGAGCCGTTCTTTCATTACACCGCGGTGAATCCATGGCTCGCCGCCAACCAGACAATTAACGATCCCGTGACGAATCCGACGGGTGGTATCAAGGCGGGTTACACGGCAAACCGGATCGAGTTTTTACCGGTGAACAATGCGGCCTTGCAGCCTGGCGGTGTGGCCGTCGGCGCGGCGCAAATGCGCCTTAACCCGCAGCGATATTCGTTTACCAGTAAAAATCCCACGGGGACACTCGCGTTTGAACACAACTGGGGCCGTCTGAAGGTTGATCACGCTTACCGCTGGAGCAACACCCACTGGGATTCGGGCGCGGGGCGGCAGCGCGAGAATGGGACCGTGGCCATGCGGACGAAGGGCGCGATCGGCTTTATCCTCGATTATGCCGATCCCGAGGGGCGCGTGTTTAACTGGACTGGCGGCGTGAGCCCATATGCGGCCTCAAGCTACGAGGCTTTCGTCATCACCGCCGCCAATACCAGTACGCAGCCAGTGCCGGTAACTTCGACCGTTTTTAACAAACGTGATACGGTGACTGATACCAACGAGGTGAGCGCGAACGTCATGGTCGCCTACACACTGGCGACGGCGGTGCCGATCACGCTCAAGACGGGTTTTGATACCATTAATCGCCGCGTCAATAATCGCCCGGTGCTGCCTCGTCGCTGGTATGGCGTGGCGGGAACCGTGCTGCCGACGCCAGGCCTGATGCCGCTCACCGAATTCGAACGGCTCAATGGCGGCACGCGCCTCCCAGTCGTGGATCCCGCCGCCGTTAGCACCACGCTCGGTAATACGGCGCTCTGGTCCGAAGACGTTAATTTTACGGCCACTCAGCAATACACCAACCGTCGCATCATGGAGGAGGGGGTTGATGCCGCGTTCCTGCAAGGGAGCACCAAGCTTGGTCGCTTCACCGCACTCGCGGGTGTCCGCGGGGAATGGGTTACCACCGATACTTTCACCTACTTCCGCGCTCGCACCACCACGTTGGCCGCCGAGCCTGACCACTTTAAACGCGCCGCCTTGGACTTTGCTCGGCTCTCACGCGATGGCGGTTATCATAAATTCTTTCCGAGCATTCATCTCGGCTATGATCTCACCACTAACCTTAAGGCGCGCGGCAGTTGGTCCACGAGTTATGGTCGCCCCGCCCTTGCCAATCTCGTTTCATCTCCGTCGGCGAGTGATTCTAACCGTACAGTCACGATGGGTAATCCCGCTTTGCAGCCGCAGATGGCCGCAAATGTTGATCTTAAACTCGAATACTATTTCAGCAGCACGGGCCTGGTCTCCATCACCGGTTACCGCAAAACGATCATCGACTATATTGGGAGCGCCACCCGTTCGGGTACGCTCGTCGCGGAGGGTGCCGATAACGGCTTTGATGGCCTTTATGGCGGCTATGAAATCATTCAGGCGGCCAACCTTGGTGACGCCAAGTTGAAGGGATTCGAAGCGGACTTCCGCCAGCGCCTCGCCTTCCTGCCCGGCGCCCTCAAGGGACTCACCTTCCGCGCAAATTACACCTACTTAGTCACCGAAGGTAAGTTTGCGGGCACGGTTGACCTGAAGCCGGGACAAGTGCCGGGGTTTGTGCCGCGCGCTTACAATGTTGGCCTCCTGTATAATTATCAGAAGTTCGGCGCTTCTTTTGATATGAATTACAATGGTAAATATCCCGTGGGCTACAGTCTCACGTCCCCGGGCACCGGTAATATTTATCGCCAGTCTTTGACCGTGATGAACGCCGGTTGCACTTACAAAGTGCGTCCCGATGCGACATTATTCCTCAGCATCAACAATCTCCGTCAGCAAGGTCCGGAGCAGTACACCTATCTTGAGACGCGGGCACGCGCTCACTGGGTCGTGCCACGCACCCTCAGGCTGGGAGTCACCGGGCAATTCTAATCCCGCCCGGTTGCCCGCGTCCCGACTAGGCCTCGCTCCGCGTAGTCAGGCCACGGCCGCCGATCGCTCGGGCGGCCGTTTTTTTGAAGGGACGGCGGCTACCGACGCAGCGCGATCGCGGTCTTTTCGGCAAAAAATTAAAGTAAAAAAACGAACTTTAAATCTCGCGTTGACGAATGAGGCATCAGTCGTGAAGTTCTCTCGGAACCTTCCGGCCATCGTGCCGTCGCACTAGGTTCTTCCTCTCTCGCATGAAACTTCTTCGCCTCACTTTTTTCACCGTTGCCACCACGGCCTGCGTGGTCTTTGCGCAAGACGAGGAACGGCGCGCCCCGCCTGTGGAGATCCCTGATTTCAGCAATCTCGACGAGTATATCTACGAGCCCAAAAGTACCGTCGTGATGGGCTTCCGTTATATCAGTGGCGCCAAGACTTCGTTTTTCGGTCAAGGCAAGGTTCCTTCCCCTGAGATTTTAGGGGCTCTCAGCGGGGCGAATCTTCAGCGCTTGTACCATAACGGCGGCGTTCAACCCGATGGCCGCGTGGTTGCTCGTCTCGACGCCGCCGGTAATGCCATCCTCGATCCTCAGGGCAGCGCTGCCGCTTTTGATCCGATCGCCCCCGATGGCCGGACAAATACGTGGAATTATTCTGACGTCAGCCAGCTTTCTACCAACGGCTATGTCCGTTTCGATAACTATTCCGCCGAAGTAATCGACACCGGTACGCGTAAGGCCGCCTCGCCTTCTTCCGCGGGAATGGATATCGCCATGTCGAGGGACATGGGAAAAATCTTCGGTGGTCGGTTGCCGTGGACTTTGACGGCGGGCATGTCGATCAATGATATTGCCGCCAATATTAACGAACCCGTGCGCGCGCGGATCACCACGGTGAGCGATTATTTTTCTCTTTTCGGTCAGGTCGTGCCTGATGCCCCCTATTCCTCGCCTAGCTCCAGCACGACCAGCCTGTTGGATGCTAGCGGGAACCCTCTAATTAATGAGGATGGATCCGCCGGTTCGGTGACGATTGATACGAGTGTGTTTTTGGGCAATGAACCCGCTGGGCGCACGAGCTCAATCGCGACCGATACCACCAGCGTGAACAACCGTTGGAAATTAAAAGGCGCGTACTATACGTTCCGCGTCGGGCCCACCTTGCTAATTCCGTTCACGACGCGTTTTCGCGCCACCGTGAGCGCGGGAGCTGCCGTGGTTTACTCCGGATCTAACTATACCGTGACGCAGACCTTCGAGGCACCACTGGGAGCAGATATCACAGATACGTCGACGAACTCGGCGAACAAATTGTTGCCCGGTTTTTATGCGGATGCTTCCCTCCAATTTGATTTGACCGATCGTTCCGGTTTTTACGCGGGCGCCGTCATGCAGTCTGCTGGTGGTTACACGCAGAGTATCGACACCGCCAACGCTCATTATTCGACGAAAATCGATCTCGCCAACCAGAGCGGTCTTCGGGCGGGCATGTCCATTCGCTTTTGAGCGCGACTCGTTCGGACCTTTCCACGACTTTTCCGGCGGCTTGGGCAATCATCTGAGGGGGCGCTAAGACCGGGCCCGGTCGGCCACGGAGTGAATTTGGGTATGGCCCTCGATGATATCTATGACGGTGGGCTGAGATCATGAAGCACCGCCTGGACATCGCGGAGCGTCGCCGCGGGGAAAAAACTATTCAGGCGAGTGATCACTTGCTGAATAATACCGTCGGGGCAACTGGCACCACCGGTTACGAGCACGCGTTTGGGGTTTGGGGTCTGCGACCAGAGTACCCGACGTTCCAGACTACCTCCGGTGCCGCCGTACACATAATGGTCCACGGCTTCGCTCGAGACGATGTTCGCTTCCGATTGTATGAAAAATGCGGCTCTCCCGAGTCGCTCTTCGCAGAGACGAAATAGTTGATAGGTGTTAGAAGAATTTTTCCCTCCGATCACAAACGCCGCATCCAGCGGCTCGCTGAGGGCGCGTCCGAGGGCATCTTGATTTACCTGCGTGGCATAACACAGCGTGTCCCGCCGTTTGCTGCCGCCGACGCGGTTCGGGTCTTGGAATTTAGCGTCATAAACGCCGCGTAAGTCCTCGATGATTTCGAGCGTTTCGCTCATCAGAAGGGTGGTCTGGTTGACGATGGCAATGCGGTCCAGGTGCTGGTTGACGTCAAAGCGCGGAGTGTGCCGTCCGTTAAAAAATTCCTCAAAGTGGGCCTGACGCTCGGCTTTGGGACTGCCGATAATCTCGCCGAGAACTCGGGCTTCGGCACGGTTGCGTACGATCACGGCGGGGGCGTAGCGCCGGGTATTCGCGAAGGTTGCCTTGGTTTCCTCGTGTTCATGCTTGCCGTGAATGACGACGGTATAGCCCTCGCGACCGTAGGCGCGGGCCGCCTTCCAGACCTTCTCCACGAGCATGCAGGTGGCGTCGTAATGAGCGACGGCGATACCCTTTCTGACCAAGCGACGCTTGTCGTCGTCGGTCGCTCCAAAAGCCGGAATTATCACAACATCGGACGGGGTCAGCTCATCCCACAACAGTTGCTCGCCGAATGCGCCAGTTGCGGTGCGGCCATTGCTAAGATAGGGGCGGCCCTTGTCTGTCTGTAAGTAGCGAAGCCCGCGGTTCAAGAGATCCTCGTTCACAAATGGATTGTGAATGAGTTCGGAGAGCATCAGGACGCGCCGATGGGGATTCTCGGCCAGGGTCTCGTAGGCTCGCTCAATGGCGTTTTTTACGCCCAAGCAAAATCCAAAATGACTAGGGACAAGGTACTGGATAGGTCCAAAATTTAACGTAACGGGTGCGGTCGCGCTCCGTTCATGCTGTCGTGCGGTGAGTTTTATGGCTGCGCAGAGTTGCGACTGGTAAAGATTGCTGGCGGCCGTATCTTGAAAATAAATCCCCTGGTTGCGTTCGGCCACCGGGCGGAATTTATAAATAAAATCGTTCTCGCCGAGGTGGAGATAAGGGATTTCGACAAGGTAAGGATCAAGCGCAGCGAGCAGTGTGGCGAGAGCGGGAGCGGTGAGGTTTGGTTGAAGCGCAAGTGATTCCAATGAGTGGAAAACGACTTCGGCATCGGTGGCATTACCGGCGACTTGGGTGAAGAAAACCCGATAGGTGCGGCCGCCGCTGTTGGTTGCGAAATATTCGGTGGGTGGCGTGTGCGCGTTAAAGGCTGATTGGAGACGCGCGGTCGCCATCGCGAGATCTGTGCCAACAAAGGGTAGCCCCGCCTTTGCACCGAGTTGGCGTACGGCGAGCTGGTTGCTCTGATTAAAGGCGAGAATGGCGACGAGCGCGGCAGGTGCGGCGGCGGCAGGAGACATGAGGAAACTGTGTAAGTTTAAGTTTTAACCGCAAGGTCTCGAATGCCGTTGGGGGGATCGGGGCGCGGCTTTCGCGCTGACGAGGGTGCGGAAAGTGCGTGGGCGCAACCGGATATTCCATCGAGCTGGGGGTAGGGTGGTTAGCGGGTTACTGCCAGCCGGGCTTTCTCAGCGTATGCCGCTCGTCAAGGTCGTGCCTACGGCCTCCACCTGCATGCAAGGCCCTTCGTTTCCCCCTCGTTGCGGTTCCCGCAGCCTCGGCACTTCGGCAGCACTTGACATCGGGCAATGGCGAAAATCCGCCAATCGGCAGTACGGAATCACGGTCCAGAACGGACCCATCCGAAACGAGCCGGGCGGTAATTTAAAATGCAAGAAGACAACAACCCATTCGGGCGGACCACCTCAGGGTAGGTCGCCTCCCGAACGTTGATCACTCGCTAAAAAAAAGAAGGGCCGCGTCCACGTGAGTTTAACTCCCCCTCAGGAGTTTCTTCCCTTTTCCCACTCACGGTTGCTTCAGACGCGGCCCTCCACGCCGTCATTCGGGACCTCCAAGCCGATGAGTGCACGTCTGCGACATACCCAAAATTAGGGTGAAAAAGACTTTGCTCACCCACTGAAGAAGACTACCGCACCTCCCGCGCCGCTCGTAAAAAACGGCGCACTCGACGTCCGTCCACTGCGCCCGCCCAATGCCCACCAACCTTAAAGTCCGATCCCACGATGAAGCCGTCCGCCTGCGCGCGGAGCTCCGCAACATTTTCCGCAGTGACTCCTGAGCCCAGAAAAACCGCCAAGCGTGTCGCCTTTTTGGTGGCTTCAATATCACCGATTCGCGGCGCGTCGCCCGTGAGGGCCCCGGTGACGATGACAGCATCGCCCCGCATAAATTCAACAGCGTAAGCGGTCTCCCCGATACTCACATCTGCGGTCACGGCGTGGGCGCTGTGCTTCTTTTTCACATCGGCCCAAATTTGAATATGCTCCGCTCCGATCGCGCGCCGGTAGCGTAACAATTCAGCGGCGCAGGACTGAATGATCCCCTCGTCGGCGACGTGCGCAAAGACAAAGCCCTCCGCGCGAATGAAGTCTAACCCGGTCGCGTGCGCGACCGCGAGCGCCTCGCGATTCGCCGCGGCGAGAATTTGCAAGCCCGTGGGCAAACTGGCCGCTTTTTTCACAGCTGCGACCACGACCGTCATCGCAGCGACAATCTCGGGTCCGACCTGACCCCGCATATACGGGGTATCGTGCATGTTCTCGATTAACAATCCATCCACGCCGGCGTCGCGATAAAGTCGCGCCTCGCGCTCGGCTTGCGCCACTATTTCGCGAAGATTATGTCTTGATGCGGGGGTTCCAGGCAGGGCACCTGCATGAATCATCGCGACCACCGGCTGAGCTGATTTAAAAAGGGAAATCGCGCGCGTCATGAGGAACATACTGTATCGACACCCAATTCCAAACCAAGGTTAACCTGCTCAAGCCCAGCCTAACCCAAACTTTTTTTGGCGGGCCTTAGCGAGATCCAAACTTAGGCCGCGCGCGGCAACGGGCTTCGCGGCCATGAACGCGGTTCCACGCACCCAGTCAGGAGAATTTCAGCATGCCGAGAGCCATGGAAGTCTCGCCAGGTGATGGCTGACCGCCTCTCTTTCGCGCCAAGCTCAGGTTATTCCCCGGCTGGTTAAATGAAAACGCATTATACGCCTCGGTAAAGCGATCCAAGCGCTGGACTCCTCCGGAAGGTGCGCTGCGGCCCTGAGTCATCCGCGGCGGGCGAGCAAGTGTCCACGTCAGTCGGCCCCGAGTCGGCCGGCCTCGCACCCCGCAGGCTCCCTGGGCGCGCGCTGGGAGCACCGATTTAGCGATCGTTGAAGCCGCGCGGATGCGCGGAATGCCAGCGCCAGGCCGTGGCCACGATTGCATCGATATCAGGAAATCTCACCTTCCAGCCGAGCTCTCGCTGCGCCTTGGAAGAGTCTGCGAACAAAGCTGGCGGATCCCCCGCCCGGCGTGGGCTCTCGATGACTTTGACCGCACGCCCCGCGACTTTCTCCACAGCCCGAATCACGGCACGATTGGAGGTCGGTGTTCCTGTGCCTAGATTGTAAAAATACTGAGCACCGCGGACCGCGAGACGGTCAAAGACTGCGATGTGCGCGCGACTGAGATCGTCGACATGGACATAATCACGCAAGCAAGTGCCGTCGGGGGTCGGGTAGTCCGTACCGAACAGCTCGAGGTGAGGGCGTTTGCCCGTCGCGACGTCAATGGCCACAGGAATGAGGTGGGTCTCGGGCGTATGATCTTCACCGATGGAGCCATCCGCGGAGGCGCCGGCGGCATTAAAATATCTGAAAGCGGCAAAGCTGAGACCGTGAGCAACGGCGAGCGATTTTAGCACGTGTTCGATATCGAGCTTGGTCTGACCGTAAGGATTGATCGGCGCCTGCGGAAGATTTTCGTGAATCGGCAGGGTCGTGGGGATTCCAAAAGTTGCGCAAGTCGAAGAAAAAACGAATTTATTTACGCCGGCGGCCAACATCGCTTGGAGGAGATGGAGCGTCGCGCCGACGTTGTTGAAATAGTATTTGAGTGGGTCGGTGACGGATTCACCTACGTAGCAAAAAGCGGCGAAATGCATCACGACCGCAATGTGCTCATCGCGCAGGACCCGCCCAACGAGCGCTTGATCTCCGAGGTTGCCCTCATAAAACGGCACCGTTGGCGCCACGGCGTCGCGATGACCATACACGAGATTATCCAAGACCACCGGGCGGTGACCGGCGGCAATCAGTTGTCGTACGCAATGACTGCCGATGTATCCAGCGCCGCCGACCACAAGAACGTTCATGAATGTGAGGGTTGTATTGCTTTCGCGCCTGTCCTGGCTAGCGATTTCTTTTCCTGCCGCATGAATCATTCTCAGGAGTCCCGCATTGTCATCACCGGGGTCGGTTTAACCGCACCTAACGGCAACTCGTTGCCAGAATTTCGGCAGAATCTGCTGACGGGCGTATCCGGTATCGTGCGAAAGGAGATTCGCTACATGGGTTCGCAGCTCGCCGGAGTCTGTAATTTCGACACGCTACGGTATCAGAAGAAGAAGGAACTACGCGTCGGCACACGCGCCGGGAGCATTTCGATCTATTGCGCCCGCGAAGCGCTCTTAGACAGCCAAGTGAATTTTGAGGCTTTGCCCAAAGAACGCATCGGAATCTACATCGGCTGTACCGAGCACGGTAACGTCGAGACGGAAAACGAGGTCTACAATATCTCGAAGTTTAACTACGATACGAAGTTTTGGTCCCACTATCACAATCCCCGCACGGTCGCTAATAATCCCGCGGGCGAGACGTCCCTCAATCTCGGTATCACGGGCCCAGCCTATACGATTGGCGCGGCCTGCGCGGCCGGCAACATGGGTCTGATCCACGCCACGCAAATGCTTCGCCTTGGGGAAGTCGATTTGGCGATTTGCGGCGGGGTGAGCGAGAGCGTGCATACTTTTGGGATTTTCGCCGGATTCAAATCGCAAAACGCCCTGGCCACGCATGAAGATCCCGCGAAGGCGTCGCGCCCGTTCGATCGCGCGCGCAACGGTATTGTAATTTCAGAAGGCGGCGGGCTTTATACGCTCGAACGCCTCGAAGATGCCCAGACGCGTGGAGCCAAAATTTACGCTGAGATCGCGGGCTATCATGTGAACAGCGACGCGAGCGATTACGTGCTGCCCAATCCTCAGCGCCAAGCTGAGTGTGTGCGCGCTTCACTCAAACGCGCCCGGTTGGAGGCGCGCGATATTCATATCGTCAACACCCACGCCACCGCCACGCCCCTTGGCGATATTCAAGAGTGCGAGGCCATTCGCGCCGTCTTCGGCGTCGACTGCCCCGAAACGTTTATTAACAATACCAAGAGCTTTATCGGTCACGCCATGGGCGCGGCCGGAGCTCTCGAATTGGCTGGCAATTTACCGGCGTTCGTCGACCGCATCGTCCACCCCTCGATTAACGTCGACGACCTCGATCCCTTGTGCGCTTTGCCGGGCTTGGTCCTGAATAAGCCGCGCGAGGTCGCGCGAGTAGATACCATCCTGAACAACTCATTCGGGATGCTCGGCATAAATTCCACGTTGATTGTTAAGCGCTTTGTCCCCTAATTCCGCCATCACCGATATGACAAAAGACGAATGCAAACAAGTCGTGCTCGATATCATCGCCGACATCGCTCCCGATGAGGATCTCAGCAACGTCAAACCTGACGTCCGTTTGCGTGACCAGATGCAGCTCGATAGCATGGACTTCCTCGATATTGTCATGGAGTTACGAAAGCGTCACTCGATCGAGGTCCCGGAGGCCGATTACATCCAACTCGCTTCCTTGGATAGTTGCGCGGAGTATCTCACGCCAAAGTTTAACGCGCTCGCTGGCTGAGCGAGGCGTTTGCGAGCAACGTTGAGCTTGGTCAGGTTTATCCATTTTTTTGAGAGTAGGGCAGGGTGGCGGTTGCGCCTATCGGGGCCGGTCACCGGGTTCGGCAGTTCGCTGAAAGCCCTGCTTTCCGTGCTATGAATGATTCGCCCCACTACGACGTCGCGATCATTGGCGCGGGCATGTCGGGGCTAGCCGCTGGCATCCGCTTGGCTCATTTCGGAAAAAAAGTGGGCATCTTCGAGCGCCACAACGCCGTGGGCGGGCTTAACGGTTTCTACAGCTTCGCTGGGCGAAAGTTCGACGTGGGTCTTCACGCGATGACGAACTTTGTGCGGTCGGGCGTCAAAGGAACTCCACTCACCAAGTTACTGAGGCAGTTGCGCATCGAGCGGGATGAGTTCGCCCTCTGCGAACAAAAACAATCTCGAATCACCTTTGGTTCTCGAGCGGAAATTTCCCTCCGGTTTACTAACGACTTCGCCGTCTTCGAGAGCGAAGTGGCTCGCGCTTTTCCCCGGCAAGTTGACGGGTTTCGCCAATTGGTTGCCGTCATCAAGGGTTACGACGACGTCGCGCTCACCGCGCAGCCGGAGTCGGCGCGGACCGTCGTCCGGCGATTTCTTTCCGACGCGGTGCTCGAAGACATGTTGTTTTGCCCCGTCATGTACTACGGCAGCGCCACCGCGCACGACATGGATTTCGGCCAGTTTGTGATCATGTTCAAAGCTCTGTTACTGGAGGGATTCGCCCGCCCTTTTGACGGCGTCCGGGTTATCTTACGCGTGCTCCAGGAAAAATACCGCCAGGCTGGGGGAGAGCGGCGGATGAAATGCGGAGTTCGCCGCATCGTGATCAGGGAAGGGCGAGCGGGGGTCTTGGTGCTCGACACCGGAGAGGAAATCACGGCTGACCATATTATTTCCTCGATTGGCTCACCCGAAACCCACGCTCTGATCGATGCGGGACTGCCCAAGGCAACGACGGCCAGCAACGCGCTGATCCCCGAGCCCGGCGGGCACTCTTTCATCGAAACGATCACCGTCTTCGATCGACAACCCGCGGCTTTCGGTTGGGGCGACGACACCATCGTTTTTTTTAACGACTCGGCGCGTTTTGAATACGCATGCCCGACCAACGCGGTCGACACTCGGAGCGGGGTGATCTGCATACCTAATAATTTTGATTTTGGTCCTGGCCGAAATCTTCCCGAGGGCGTGGTTCGCGTGACTTGTCTCGCTCGGCCGGCTCCTTGGTTTGCCTTTAACGACTCCGATTACGCCGCGGCCAAGGCCCATTGGTTTAGCGTCGTGCAGCAGTGCACGCGTCCTTTCCTTCCGCCCGCGGATCAGGCCGCGATCAAAGCGGCGGTTCTGACGACGGATATGTTTACACCGCGGACGATTGCGAAATTTACTGGCCACTTCAACGGAGCGATCTACGGCGCTCCCGTAAAAATTCGCGACGGGCGGACGGCCTGGTCCAATCTCTATCTCTGCGGTACTGATCAAGGTTTTCTCGGCATCGTCGGTGCCATGCTCAGTGGCATTTCCATGGCCAACTATCACATCTTGCAAAAGAAATAAATTTGTTTCGAAACTAGAAACGCAAACCCATGAAAAACTTCCTCAGGTTCGTCTTATTTCCATTTGCTGCCGTCGTTTCTCTGGCGGCCGCTGATTTCCGCGAGCATCTCGGGCTCCAGCTTTACAGCCTTCGCGCACAGACCAAGGACAGCACCACCGGAGCCCTTGACATTGCGAAAACCTACAACGTCAAAGAGGTCGAGGTCGCCGGAACGGGTAGTCTTACCCCGGAGCAATTTAAAATTGAACTCAGCTCCCGCGGGTTTGTTCCCGTCAGCGGGCATTTCGGGTACAACTTGTTTGAGAAAGACGTGGCGGCCGTGATTCGTGATGCCAAAGTCTTGGGTCTAAAATTCGTCGTCGTTCCGTTCCCACCCGTCGGCAAAGACCGGATGTTCACGGAGGAGCTGGCCCACGCGACCGCCGCGAAATTCAATGAATGGGGGGCCGCTTGTCGTGCCGCCGGCCTCCGCTTCGGTTATCATCCCCATGGCTTGGAGTTTCGCCCCACCGCCAATGGCAAGGGCGAAACTGTCTTTGACCTGCTCGTACGCGAAACCAAGGCCGACCTCGTCACTTTCCAGATGGATGTTTACTGGGTTTACTATGCAGGCCAAGACCCCGCGAAACTTCTCGAAAAGTATCCCAACCGCTGGTCGACCATCCACATCAAAGATATGCTCAAAGATCTCGCCACCGGCGTGCACACCGGCGGGACCCCACCCACGGCGAAAGTCACCATCGGCCAAGGTCAAATCAAATGGCCCGAAATTCTCCGCGCTGCTCAAAAAATTGGCGTGCAGCACTATTTTCTCGAAGATGAAACGCCGACTCCGTTGCAATGTATTCCTGATAGTTTCAAATATTTGCAGGCCTTGAAGCTTTAGCCTCTCGTCGCCAAACCGCCGGGCAACGATCACCTTTTATGGCTTACGACTGGCTCAAAGGCGTCGACGATGAGTACGATGTCATCGTCATTGGCAGTGGCTTAGGGGGGCTAACCGGGGCCAATGTGCTCGCGAAGTCCGGCCACCGCGTTTTGCTGCTCGAACATCATTACCAGTTCGGCGGTTTGGCCACTTGGTTCACCCGCAAGGGCGGGCATATCTTCGATATTTCTTTGCATGGCTTTCCGGTCGGGATGGTCAAATCTTGCCGCAAGTACTGGACGAAAGAGATCTCCGACGCGATTGTTCCGCTCAAAGATATCCGCTTTGTGAACCCGCAGATGGACGTCTGGACGACGTTCACCCGCGAGGACTACACTCGCGTGCTCGTCGAAAATTTCCGTTTGGACCGCGCCCACGTCGAGAGCTTCTATGACCACCTCAGGTCGATGAACTTCTACGACAATAATCCGGAGACCACCGGTGAGATGCTCGAGCGATTCTTTCCTGGGCGAGATGATGTTAAGCGCTTACTGATGGAACCGATCGCCTACGCCAACGGTTCCACCCTCGATGATCCCGCGATCACTTACGGAATTGTTTTTTCAAACTTCATGGGCGCAGGTGTGTACACGTTTCGCGGCGGTTCTGATGTGTTGATTGAAAAAATGATCGCTGAGCTGAAGAAAAATGGCGTTGAGGTCCGCAAAAAAGTTCTTGTGCAGAAAATTCTCGTCGAAGAACGCGGCGGCCAAAAAGTGGCCTGTGGGATTATCGCCGGCAACGGGCGGGTCATCCGCGCGAAGGCGGTTCTTTCCAACGCTAATATTAAAAATACGATCTTCCGGCTCGCCGGGGAGGAAAGCTTTCCCCCCGCCTACCTCGCCGCCGCCCGCGCCGTGAGGATTAATTCGAGTTCCTGCCAAGTTTATCTCGGCATACGCAAGGGCGAGTCCATTCCCCACATTGGCGACCTTGTCTTTACTTCCGAAAACCCCAGTTTCAGCAGCACCGAACTGACCGCTTTTCATACCACTAGCCGTACGTTTTCCGTCTATTACCCCGACACGCGACCCGGTGATCAGCGCTACACAGTTGTCGTTTCGCTCAATGGTCAGTACGGTGACTGGCAAAATCTTAATGAAGAGGATTATGCCCGAGAAAAGCAGCGGCTCATCGAAGAATCGCTCGTCGCCCTCGAGAAATATATCCCCGGAGTCCGAGCCAAAATCGATTGGACGGAGGCGGCCACACCCCGCACGATTGAGCGTTATACGACCCATTTCAGCGGAACGTCATTTGGCACCAAGTTCGAAGGATTGAAGGTGTCGATGGAGCTCCCCGACAACCTTAACGGCCTCTACCATGCGGGGTCAGTGGGTATTATTATGTCGGGCTGGTTAGGCACCATCAATTACGGCGTCATTATCGCCAACCGAATCGACAAGGCTTTGTTCATCCAAAAGCGGGCCGCCGCCACTGCCGCGAACGCCGCGTAATCATTCATGAGCCAAGTTACCGATCTCATTCCCCATCGTCCGCCGTTTCTT
Organism: Opitutus sp. GAS368; assembly: GCA_945903465.1. Taxonomy (GTDB): domain Bacteria; phylum Verrucomicrobiota; class Verrucomicrobiia; order Opitutales; family Opitutaceae; genus ER46. The sequence goes on along the minus strand of CAMDOF010000060.1, from coordinate 14,072 downwards.
TTCGTCGACGAAATTGTCAGCCACTCGGCGGGTAGCCTTATCGCCCAGCGCACCTGGCGAGCTGACGAAGATTTTTACCAAGGACATTACCCTAGTGCCCCCATCACGCCGGGCGTGCTGCTCTGCGAGTCGGTCTTTCAAGCCGCGGCCTGTTTTATGGCGCTGAAGGCGCTCGCCGCGGGGGCTCCGCCAGGCGCTGGCGTGCCGCTGATCGCGAAAATCAGCGAAGTCCGCTTCCGGCATCCGGTTTATCCAGGTGATACCGTGATTATCGAAGTCAAAGAAAAGGATGCCTTGAGCGGTTTCACCCTGCTTAGCGGCCACCTTAAAAAACCGGATGGCACCCGCATCTTGAACGTTGATTTCACCGTGATCTGGAAATCTCCCGAGGCCGCCAAATCTGATGCTGCAGGCTAGCTCCCGCCCGTCACAGGGCTCGTGTTAGGCGCGCGGCCACTCATGCCTGATTTCCTTCAACTCAGCGGTAAAGTCTTCGTGGTTTTTGGCGTCGCCAACCGCAAGAGTGTGGCTTGGTCTGTCGCGCAGACCCTCGAAGGGCAGGGGGCCACGGTCATTTATAGCGTGCGGTCACTCGCCCGGAAAAAATCGCTCGAAACACTGCTGGGAACCCGCCCCGTCTTTCTCTGCGATGTCGAGACTGACGGAGCCGTCACTCGTCTCGCCAGCGAAATTGCCGCGGCTGGCCACGGGCCCATCGCCGGTCTCGTCCATTCGATCGCATTCGCCAATTATCGAGAGGGGTTCAAACCGTTTCACGAAACCCTGCGGGCCGATTTTCTGCAGGCGACGACCATTTCCGCATTTTCACTCGTCGAAATCGCACGCGCCTTCAAGCCGCACTTCGCGCCCACCGCTTCTGTGGTGACCATCGGAATCTCATCCCTGCTCGTCACCCCAGATAACTACGGCTATATGGGTCCAATCAAAGCAGCCCTCGAATCGTGTATTCGCTTTCTCGCCAAATCATTCAGCGCTGATTCTGCCATTCGTTTTAACTCCGTCGGTTCCGGCCCTCTCAAAACCAGCGCTTCCGCCGGTATTCCGGGCTATGTCCAAAGCTACCTCTACGCTGAAAAACTAACCTTTCGAAAGAGAAATCTTGAAACCCAGGAGGTGGCCAACGCGGTGACGTTCCTGCTCAGCGCTGCGAGCAGCGGTCTCAACGGGACCTCGCTGGTCGTCGATGCCGGCCTCGGTGCCAATTACTTCGATCAGGAAATTATCCGGCTGGCGATGCGGCCCAGCCCGTAACTCCGGATGAAATTTGCCCACGTCTGCATTGAAGCGCTGGCCGTCAGCCTGCCCGATGAGGTTTGGACTTCCTCCGAAGTTGAAGAACGGCTGCGCCCGCTCTACGAACGGCTCCATCTGCCCACCGGCCGACTCGAGCTGATGACCGGCATTCGCGAGCGTCGCGTATGGCCGGTCGGCACCCGTCCTTCCACCGCAAGCGCCTTGGCCGGCCGCGCGGCTCTCGCCAAGTCGGCGGTGCGGGCCGATCAAATCGAACTCTTCATTCACGCCGCCGTCAGCCGCGATATGCTCGAACCAGCCACCGCCGCTTTCGCTCATCGGCAGATCGGCCTGCCCGCCAGCGCGCAAATTTTTGATATATCCAACGCATGTCTCGGATTTTTAAATGCTCTGACCGTGGCGGCTGGTTTGATTGAATCAGGCCAAATCCGCTGCGCGCTGATAGTTGCTGGCGAGAACAGCCGCCCGCTCGTCGAACAGACCCTGCGCACTCTCCTTGGAGGCAACCTCAACCGTAACGAGATCAAGCCTTACTTCGCTAATCTCACCATCGGCTCGGGGGCCGTCGGCGCGGTCGTGTGCCATGAGTCTTTGGTTCGCGGGCGTGCCCACCGCTTGCTCGGCGGCGTGGCCCGGGCCGCCACCCAGCATAGCGATCTCTGCCAAGGTGACACTCACGGCGCGGAGGCTCTCGCCATGCAGACCGACTCGGAACAGCTTCTCCTCGCCGGAGTGAACCTCGCGCGCGAGGCCTGGGCTCTATTTACCGCCGAACAGGGGCCGGGCTTTGACCGCTACATTTGCCACCAAGTCGGCAGTGTTCATCGGCGAAAACTGTACGAGACCCTCGGCTTAGATCTGGCCAAAGATCACTCGACCTTCGCCACGCTCGGCAACACCGGCTCGGTGGCGTTGCCCGCGACGTTAGCCGACGCCGTTGACGCTGGTGCCATTCAAGAGGGTAACCGTGTCGCCCTACTCGGTATCGGGAGCGGTCTTAATTGCTTGATGCTCGCCCTCGAATGGTAACGCGGCCCCCGATACCCGATTGGCTGGCGCGCGAATATCCGTTCACGCCGCAAATTGTCCGCACCCGGAGTGGCGCCGAGATGAGTTTTCTCGACGAAGGTCCGCGCACCGCCGAGGCCGTGCTCATGGTCCACGGTAATCCCACGTGGTCTTACTATTATCGACACCTCGTCCAAACGCTGGCGCCTCAGGCCCGTTGTATCGCCCCGGATCACGTTGGCATGGGTGCCTCCGAAAAACCGGCCAATTACGATTACTCACTCGAGTCACGCATCAACGACCTCGACGCACTGGTCGAATCGCTCGGATTAAAAAAAGTTCATCTCGTCGTGCACGACTGGGGCGGGGCGATCGGCTTCGGCTGGGCAGCCCGGCGGCCGGAAAAAATTGGTCGTATCGTAATATTGAATACAGGAGCTTTTGCGCTTGATCGTATTCCTTTGCGAATTGCCCTTTGCCGCACCCCTTTGATCGGCCCGGTCCTCGTCCGCGCGCTTAATGGGTTCGCGTGGCCGGCGACTTGGATGGCCATGCATCGGCGATCGCTCAGCCCAGATGAACAACGCGGCTACCTCTGGCCCTACGATTCGTGGGCTCACCGCGTCGCCGTCGACGCCTTTGTACGTGATATCCCCATGGCGCGCGCACATCCGAGCCGTCCCGCTCTTGACCGGGTCGAGGCGGGGCTGGCTCAATTCCGCCGAAATGCCATCCTCATCGCCTGGGGTGAACGCGACTTCTGTTTCAATAATCTTTTTCTCCAACGATGGCAGGAGATCTTCCCAGGGGCCCAAGTCCACCGCCTCGCTGACGCCGGTCACTATGTCCTCGATGACGCGAGGGATGAGATCTTGCCTCGCCTCAAGTCGTTTTTATTGGGGCCCTGACCACAGGACCTCGTCCGTAAAGCGCGGCCAATTCCCGTAAATAGACACCGGAATTATCGCGAAGACTCTGCAGTTGCTCCTCGTGGTAGCGCCAACTCCAGTTGCCTTGGCCTTTGCCCGGCGTATTGAACCGAGCCTCCGAGCCCAAGCCCAATAAATCCTGGAGGGGGATCACGGCAAGATTGGCCACCGACTGATAAGCGGAGCGGACGAAATCCCAGCCCATTTCATGGCCGCTGACACGGAGGTAACGCCGGACGTGATCCCGAGTTTTCTCATCGGCTGTTGCATACCATCCGCGAGTGGTATCGTTGTCATGCGTGCCTGAATACACGACGCTGTTGGCTTGAAGGTTATGCGGGAGATAGAGGTTCTCCGACTCGCCTCCGAAAGCGAACTGGAGCACCGCCATACCTGGCAGCCCAGTCGCTTCGCGGAGCGCAATCGTGGCCGGCGTTAATAATCCGAGATCTTCTGCAATCAGCTTTGCTCGCGGCAGGGCGGCCCGGACTGCTCGGAAAAAATCCAGACCTGGTCCGGCGACCCATCGGCCGCTCCGTGCGGTGAGCGCACCCGCGGGCACCGACCAAAAGGCTTCAAAGCCGCGAAAATGGTCGATGCGGACAATATCGCAAAACTCGAAACTTGCTTGAAGTCGCGCGATCCACCAGCGGTAACCCTCCGCAGCGTGAGCGGGCCAGTCGTAAAGCGGATTTCCCCAGAGTTGGCCGTCAGCCGAAAAGTAATCGGGTGGTACGCCCGCCACGGCGACAGGCCGCCGCGTCTCGCGATCGAGCTGAAACAGGTGAGGACTCGCCCATACATCGGCGCTATCGTCAGCGGTGAAGATGGGCGTATCGCCGATGATCTGCACCCCGAGCGCCGCCGCCCGGCTGCGCAATCGGGCCCATTGCCCGAAAAAAAGGTACTGGATGAATTCGTATGCCTCGATGCGCACAGCGAGTTGATCGCGGAGCGGCGAGGCCTGGGCTGCTGCGAGCGAGCGTACGCCTTCGGGCCATTCCCACCACGGTCGACCAGAGAAATGATCCTTTAACGCCGAAAAATAGGCATAGCCGTCAAGCCACGTCGCCTGCTTCTTGCGAAATTCCGCGAAATCGCCATAAGGCAAGCGCAGTTGCGGATTTCGCCGCCAGGCCGCATGGGTCGCGAAAAGCAGCGGACGCTTCCGTTCGTAAAGCGCACCAAAGTCAACCTGATCTCGGTTAAGGGATCGGAGGGGGAGTAAGGCCGGGGCGGTTAATAATCCGGACGCCACCAGCGCGTCGGGATCGATGAGGTTGGGGTTGCCCGCGAATGAGGAAAAACATTGGTAGGGAGAGTCCCCATAACCCGTCGGGCCAAGCGGACAAACTTGCCAATAGTTGATCCCGCTATCAGCCAGAAACTGCAAAAATGAATCGGCCGATTGGTCAAAGGCACCGACCCCATAACGGCTCGGCAATGCGGTGGGATGGAGCAAAACGCCCACTCCACGATGGTCCAACCAGTTAAATAGATCTGGAGCAGGGGAATCGACCTGAGGGGTTTTAGGTGTTTTTTTGGCCATGCTAGAGTGCCGCTGCAGAGCGAGATTCCGACCCATTCATCAACTTAACATAATCATCATTGTGCACGAATCGGACCCCGACCGAGAGGGGACCGCTTATTGGGCGGCACCCCAGTGGCGGGTGAAGGGAAAATATACCAAAAATGGCCGTCCGACGACGTCCTTCCCCGGCACGTATCCCCAATAACGACCATCTTGACTATTCGAGGAATTATCGCCCAAAGCAAAATATCGGTCAGCGGGTACCGTAATCCGGTCACCTGGCTTCAGCAATCCCATCGCTACGTAGCCCGTGTAGCGGTCCACCCGTTTCGCGTTCCCGTCGAACGCCTTCGATCCTTCAATCGGCTGGCCGTTCCGGATCAACGCAGATTCCTTGATTTCCAGATGGTCTCCCGGAATGCCCACGAGCCGTTTAATGTAATATTGGTCGCCATATTGCCGAACGATATCCGGAATATTTCCCGTCCGAAAAACGAAACCGTTACCCACCGACGGCTGGAAAAAATGATAACTGAAACGGTCCACGAATAATTGGTCGCCCGTCAATTCGTCAAATGAGAGCACCCGCTCGCCGGACCGGACTTTTTTCCCCGTCCGCACGCATGGCAGTTCCTGGCCATCGACGATCCTCCGTTCAAATTCCCCCGCCTGCACTTTTCGGCGGATTTCCGCATCCAGTTTTTGAAGTGAATAAGCTCCGGCGCGTGCAAAAAACGCGTCGTAGATCGCCCAATCAAAATCAAAGTCCATCGGCACGCGTGTCGTCACCGTTTTCTGGCCGACGACTATCGTGTACTCGCGCAACTGTGTCGGAATTACCAGCCACGACCTCCCGGTCACGACTTTGCAATGAATAATTCCGCGCGATTCACCTCCCACCGGTACTAAAATCTCGCCGTCATCTGGCGCATCCAACCGATGCGGCCAAGCGCCAAAAACGGCGAGGCGCGCCGCGAGTGCCGGGGCACTTGGCTCCGCTTCCTTGGACTTGAAGACCTCCGGAGTCATCCCGTTGTAAGTCGGCCACATCGAGTTGGTCGGGATCTTAAACGGTTGTACAAAGTAGGTCCGAATCCCCAAGATTACGATCGCCGCCACCAGAAAAAATTCGACGTTTTCGATCAAGGCGCTCTTTGGATAAATTGCCCCGCCGGTCCGTTTCAAAACCTCCTCCAGCCGCTCGATGCCGAGCTTTATTTTCTCCGCGCCGGCTCGCGCCTTAAGTTCCGCCTGCAAATCCGTCATGCGCGCCCGTAGTTCCGTCACCTGCGACTCTGTCAGCACATCTCGGCGATACTGATAAACCTTGTCAGCGAGTTCGAGCCAATTGGCCGCATTTTCGCGCATTTTCTTTTCCTGCGAAGCGAAAAAACCGAACATGAGTGAGTGAGGGATTAATTGTTTTGGAGCACTTTGATAAACGCGTCTGGGGGGATCGAAACCTTGCCGATCTGCTTCATCTTCTTTTTGCCCTCTTTCTGCTTGTCGAGCAATTTCCGCTTCCGACTGATGTCGCCGCCATAGCACTTGGCGGTAACATCTTTGCGCATCTCACGCACGTTATCGCGCGCGATGACCTTGCCGCCAATGGCCGCTTGAATCGCGACCTTGAACATCTGCGGCGGAATAATTTCAGCCAGTTTCTCACAAAGCTGCCGCCCCTTCCCTTCCGCCTTTTCCCGGTGGACGATACACGCGAAGGCATCGACGGGATCGCCATTGATCATAATATCCATCTTCACGAGGTCCGCGGTCATGTAATCACCCAGTTCGTAATCCATGGAACCGTACCCATGGGTCACGCTTTTCAGGCGATCGTTAAAATCGACGAGAATCTCATTGAGCGGGAGCAGACAGCGCAACATCACCCGATTCATGTCGAGGGTGTCGGTGTGTTCGCAGACCCCGCGTTTCTCCATGATCAATGAGAGGATATCCCCCATCGAATCATTCGGGATAATAATCGATGCCCGGATCGTTGGTTCACGGATTTCCAGAATCGTGCCGGGGTCGGGTAAGTTAACGGGGTTGTCGACGTTGATCAATTCTCCGCCATGGCGCACCACATGATAAATTACGCTCGGATAGGTGGAAATAATCTCAACGTCGTGCTCGCGCCGGATACGTTCTTGGATGATTTCCATGTGCAGCAGCCCGAGAAATCCGCAGCGAAATCCGAAGCCTAGTGCCAACGAGCTTTCCGAAGCGTAAACGAAGGCGGAATCATTTAACCGCAGGCGCCCAAGCGCGGCCTTCAGCTTTTCGTAATCGTCACTTTCCAAGGGATACAATCCGCAAAATACCAAGGGGCGGACCTCCTTGTAGCCCGGCAGCATTTCCACGGCGGGCTTGTTGCTGAGAGTGACGGTGTCGCCCGTCTTGATATCCGCCGTCGTCTTGATGTTGGAGACGATGTAGCCGACATCCCCAGCCAGCAGTAAGGCACATTTTTCCATCTTGGGAGTGAAAACTCCCACTTCCTTCACCTCGGATTTGATGCCGTTGCTCATCAGAAGCATCATATCACCGGCTTTAATCGACCCAGAAAAAACCCGGATATAGGCGATCACGCCTCGATAGGAATCGTAAAGCGAATCAAACACCAACGCGCGGGTCTGCGGGTATTCCGTCCACCGCGGCGGGGGTACGCGCGCCACGACCGCCTCCAAAATATCCTCGATGCCGATCCCCGATTTACCACTGGCAAGAATCGCTTCTTCCGCCGGGATCGTCAGGATATCTTCCAGTTGCTTCGCGCATAACTCCAAGTTCGCACTGGGCAGGTCGATCTTGTTGATCACCGGAATAACCTTAAGCTTTTGATTAAATGCCAAGTGAGCATTCGCCACGGTCTGCGCCTCGACACCTTGGGCCGCGTCAATCAACAGTACCGCGCCCTCACAGGCAGCTAAGCTCCGTGAAACTTCATAGGAGAAATCGACGTGCCCCGGCGTGTCCATCAGGTTCAACTTGTAGTCGATCCCGTCCTTTGCCCGGTACGTCATCGTTACTGGGTGCGACTTGATCGTAATGCCGCGTTCTTTCTCAAGATCCATCGAGTCGAGATGTTGGGCCGTCATCACCCGTTGCGCGACCGTGTTCGTATGTTCCAACAGGCGGTCAGACAGAGTCGTCTTCCCATGGTCAACGTGGGCGATAATACAAAAATTGCGGGTGTTTTTAACAGACATCGGTTCAGGCAGGCGATAGATCAGCGAATTCAGCGAAAGAGTTTACCATCCAAGATTTTTCGGTGCGACGAGCGAGCCCCGCCAGCACGCCACCGGGCCCGAGTTCCCAGAACGAGGCCGCGCCTGCTGCCGCCGCTGCGCGCATGCAATCTTCCCACAAAACCGAGGAAACGACCTGTTTGACCAGCGCAGCCTTGATCGCGAGGGGTGACCCGATGGCTTGCCCCGACGTATTACTAAAAACGATAAATTTCGGGGCCGCAAATTCAATGGGTGCCAAAAAATTAGCCAACGCTTCTCTGGCCGGCTCCATGAGCCTTGAGTGATAGGCCCCCGCCACGTTTAACGGGATCACTTTTTTCATTCCCCGGCTCTTCGCTGCCGCGACGGCTTCAGCGACTTTCGCGGATTCCCCTGAAACAATAATCTGCCCAGGCGCGTTAAAATTCGCCGCCTCGATGTCGAAATCCCGACACAGTGCTTCCACGGTCACTCGTTCCTCTCCAATAATCGCCGCCATCCCTCCCTTCGATATTTCGCAGGCGGCCTGCATCAATCGCCCCCGCTCGGCGACAATTCGCAGCCCCGTTGAAAAATCGAATACACCCGCCGCGCAATAGGCGGTAATCTCGCCTAAACTTAGCCCCAAAGCCATGCGCGGGCCCTCCTCGGGTACTTTTCCGGCCGCAAGCAGCGCTCTCCAGACCGCCATGCCATGCACGAACAACGCGGGCTGACACACTTTAGTCTGAGTCAAAGCTTCTTCCGGACCTTCGAATGATATTTTCTTTAAATCGTAGCCCAACAAGGAGTTCGCTTCATCATAGAGCGCTCGCGCAGCCACCGAACCCGCGCACCACGACTTTCCCATACCGATCTTTTGAGCCCCCTGACCTGCGAATAAAAGTGCCAATGCCATAATGGAAACGGTCGACTCAAGCGGTCGCCCACCCCGAATCCAAGCTCTAAAACCGTTTGAGCGGTTTGAAATACTTCTCGTCGCTGACGGGCCGTGCGAAATCGGGGAGTCGCGATGTGCTTGGCCCCGCCGCCACGGGGACCGCGGCGGGCACGATCGCCGCCGCCGGCGGTACGCCCAAACCGCCTTGGTTAGCGGCAGGCGTCGCGACACTCGTGGTGGGGGCCCCCTCGATCGAAGCCAAGTACGGATTTGCCCGTTGGTCCGACCGCTCCGACAATCTTGGAAGAGTTAAGGGCTCCCCTGAGATCGAATTGGGCGGGGCGACGTCCCCGCTCGACTTTGCCGCCGGCGGTTCCCCTCCAGAGCGGGTGGCGCCGGCACCCATTCCGGTGTTTTTTTGCGTTCGTCCCATTTGCAGCAGGCCATAATCCTGCGGCGTCAGCCAACGTCCCAAATAGTGGTCGAGCGGATTTGGCGCCACCGCTGAGGAATCGACGCCCCGATCCGCTGCTCTGAGTTCAATCTTCAGCGCAAAAGGATCAACCCCGCGCGCCGGGCGAAATCCGGAAATTTTGCCGTCTGGCTCAGGCGAGGCACGGGCGAGTTCACGATCCTTCCGCGCGCTCGACGACTTCTCCATGGCGTCCAATAACCAGTTGGCCGGTTTCTGCTCCGCTTCAATTTTTGGCGGACGCCCCCTTGCGACGAGTTCCGGCGTGAATACATTTACGCCCAAAACATCGAGCCGAGGCAGCCCCTCTTTTTCCCCTACCCCGGCGTCTCCTGAAGCTCGCACCGCCCTGAAATCGCGCTTCGCGCTGGCCATGGGTTCCTCCGTCTCCTCCCGCTTGCTAACCGCGCCTTCCACTGCGCCGCTCATTTTCGGCGCGGCCCATCCAGCCACGGCCATCAACAGCACTCCATGAAAGATCCCGCAGGTACTGCCGGCGCGGCTCACGTCCTTAAAAAAATTCCCTTGAGATTCATGTCGAGTTGCTGGGGGTTCGGGGAAAACTTTAGCCCGTCCTGCTTGCTGATCCGCCCGCTCTTAATCTGCCGATAGATATCCTTGTTGAAGGGGAAACTTGTGGAATCACCGCTGCCGTCGAGCAGGCTTTGGATTTTTTCGTTCTGGCCATCGAGGATAAGATTTCTGACGGTCGCGTCCGCTGTGAGAATTTCGTTCACTGCTTGCCGCGACGCGCCTTCCATCGCAGGAATAAGCTTCTGACAAACGAAGCCTCGCAACGAGCCGGCAATCGCCCGACGCGCCTGCAGTTGTTCGTCGGCTGGGAAAAACTCAAAGAGCCGCGTCAGCGCTTGCGCCACCGTGGAGGCGTGCATCGTTGAAAGGACGAGATGACCGGTCTCCGCCGCGCTGATGGCGGTTTCAAATGTCTCGCGGTCGCGCATCTCGCCAATTAAAATAATATCAGGATTTTGGCGGAGCACCGCTTTAACCGCCAATTGAAAGCTGGGGACATCCAAGCCGATCTCGCGCTGCTGAAACACCGACTTATCGTCTACAAAAGTGTACTCGATCGGATCTTCGATCGTGACGATGTGCCTCTCTTGATTTTGATTTATCCAATTCAACATCGCGGCCATCGTTGAACTCTTACCGGAGCCGGTTCCACCGCAGATGAGCACGATCCCGTCTTTGGACTGACTCAATCTAATCAGGGAGGCCGCGGTCGTGCCAAGGCCCAGATCCTCGAAGCTGGGTACACGGCTTTTAATGTGGCGCAAAACCGCGCTCACCAAACCACGTTGGTGAAAAGCGTTCACCCTAAACCGCCCAATTCCTTCGACGAAATACGCAAAGTCCACTTGGCGCAAATCATCCCAGTGCGGCTTGAAAACCTTCGGCACATGCTCGCCCACCCACGCCGCCAAATCGGCACTGGTGATCGGTGACATCTCGACCGCTTTTAAGCCCCCGGCCAACCGAAAGAACCCAGCCTTATCCCCCTTGATAATGACATCGCTCGCGCCGTTGTCCACGGCGAGACGCAGCAGGTCATTGAGAATTTCCGTGTGAGGGGTGACGTTTTGAAACGGAGGCACAGGTAAAAAAGCGTTGCGATTACTTATTTCGCGGTCGTCTGTTCCGCAAGGCTGCATTGCCTGTTTTCATGAAACTCCGCCCTCTTACCGGCACGATCACCGCTCTCGCCACACCGTTTCGCGACGGCCAGGTCTCCTATCCTGACCTCGAAAAACTCGTGGCCTTTCAAATAAAAGGAGGCATTAACGGTCTAGTTCCAGTCGGCACGACGGGGGAATCCCCGACCTTGAGCCACGAGGAGCACATGGACGTCGTCCGGTGCGTAATCGCTGAGGCGCGCGGCCGCGTTCCGGTCATCGCTGGCACTGGGTCAAATTCGACGCAGGAGGCCATCGCGCTAACCCGCCTTTCGCACGAAGCCAAGGCTGACGCCATGCTCGTCGTCGCCCCCTATTATAACAAGCCGAGCCAAGAGGGTCTTTTCCGTCACTTTGCGGCGGTGGCTGAGAGCACCGATAAGCCGATTATCCTTTACTCGATTCCGGGCCGTTGCGGCATCGAGATCGGCGTGCCCGTGGTCGAGCGCCTGCGTCGAAAATATAAACATGTGGCGTGGATTAAGGAGGCCGGGGGCAGCGTCGATCGCGTCGATCAGCTGAAGCAGGCTCTCGGTCGCGACCTCACGGTGTTGAGCGGTGACGATTCGCTCACGCTCCCCTTCATGGCGGTCGGCGCGGAAGGCGTGATCAGCGTAGCCGCAAATCTTTACGTAAAGCCGATCGTTCGGATGGTTGGTCTGGCTCTCGCGAACGATTTCGGCGCTGCCGCCAAAATCCATCGCCAACTTTATCCTGCGTTCAAAACGCTCTTTATTGAACCCAACCCTGTTCCGATAAAAGTAGCTCTGCAACGCGCGGGCATCATCGGTTCAGCCGAAGTGCGTTTACCCTTGTGTGAAATGACCCCGGCGAACGCCCAAATCCTCGAAGGCGTACTCGCCTCATTCGATTAAACCATGCTGCCCACTGTATTAATCAATGGATCGCGCGGTCGCATGGGCCAAGCGGTTGCGGCTGCGGCCAAAGATATGAAAATCACGGTCGGCGGGGTGGTCGACCTCGGCGACGATATCGCCGCGGCGCTCCGTTCGTGCGATGTCGTCGTGGATTTCAGTTCTCATGCCGCGACCCGAACCCTTTTGGAAGCGGCCGTTGCGGAGGGAAAACCCGTGGTACTCGGAACGACCGGACATTCCACCGACGAGAAAAAATCGCTTCTCGAACTGGCCGCCAAGATTCCCTGTGTCTGGGCCGGTAATTTTTCAGTCGGGGTCAACCTGCTCTTTGCGCTTACGCGGCGAGCAACCGCTGTTCTTAACGCGGACTACGACATAGAAGTGATCGAAATGCATCATCGGTTTAAGCAAGATGCCCCGAGCGGTACGGCGGCGCGCTTATTGGAAATTATCTTAGACGAGCGCCGGCTCGGGGCGGAGGCGCTCCGGCATGGTCGGGAAGGGATTACTGGGCAGCGCACGCCAAGCGAAGTCGGCGTGCATGCCTTGCGCGGTGGCGATGTCGTCGGCGATCACACCGTGATGTTTGCCGCGCTCGGCGAACGACTTGAGCTGACCCACAAAGCGAGCGATCGGGGTATTTTCGCCCGAGGGGCCTTACGCGCCGCCCAGTGGGTCGTCCACCAACCGCCGGGCGTTTATGACATGCAGCACGTACTCGGCTTAACCTGAAACGATGATTACCTCAATTCAAGGGACACTGACTGCGGCGACGCCCCTGCACGCTATTGTGGAGCTCAACGGTTTCGGATATGAAGTGAATGTGCCGATCACCACCGCGGAGAGGCTCCCGAGTATTGGGGGTACGGTGAAACTGCACACCCACGTGATTTATCGAGAAGACGCGCAAACGCTCTATGGCTTTTCCTCAACTGCGGAGCGGGATTTTTTCCGACTGATGATCGAAAATGTCACGGGTGTCGGGCCCAAGCTCGCATTGACGATCATGAGTCGACTCGCTCTGCCATCGTTGGAAAGTGCGATCAGGCTGGGCGACATCGCGACCCTCGCGAGGTGCCCGGGTATCGGCAAAAAAACGGCGGAACGTTTGATCGTCGAATTAAAGTCCAAAGTGAGTGTCGGCGGGAGCCCGATGGCTGCCAGCGTTGGGTCGAGTGGAGGCGCCGCTTCTTCCGTAAACGCGCACACCGATGCCGTTTCGGCTTTGATCGCGCTCGGCTACAAAGCGTCGGATGCCGATCAAGCCGTTCGGCGCGCGGCCCTCGCCTCAAACGAGGAGCTGTCGACGGAGTTCTTGATCAAAAAAGCCCTGGGAAATTGATCTTGGCGGTGGCTCTTTCGCGCTCGGGTGGACCACGTGCGCGACGCTCCGTTTTTCCGCTTATTTCAGGAAACGAAATGCTGACATCTCGTCGGCGGCTTCGGCGGGGCCGTGACGAAGGCCCAGCGCGCGTGCTTCTGGACTTAGGCGGACGGGATCGCTTTCAAAGCGCAGGTCATCGACGCGCACGGCGGGAACGGGAGTTAATTGCACTGTGCTAATCCAGTTTAGGCCCGCAGGAATGGCCTGCCCTGAGAGGCTTAAAACGCCGTTGGTGCCGGCTTGGTTTTTAAAGATGACGGAATCGAAAATCAAGGTATCGGTCTTCGGCAGCAGATCGGACTCTCGCCGCGGGGATCCCAAGTGAGCAGAGAACCGAGATGTTGGGATGGGGGCGGCGGTCGATCGGTCGCCTTCGGTTGAGCGGGCGAGGAGAACTTCTGCCGCTGCTTTAGGAGCGGTGCGATGCCAGTTGACGCCAACGAGCGCGACGCAGGCCGCGATTGCGGCAACCAGACCGAACGTGGTCAATTGCCGCCGCGCGCCTCGCTGACCGGCTGGTACGGTGCCAATCAATTCGATCGGAATGACGCTAGCAACGCCAGTGACCGCCCCGGTGTGGAAGTCAGCCGCAAGGAGCTGGCAGCCTTTTTGCATCCGACAGTAGTCGTGATAAACTTTCCGGCGTTCGGGGTTAGCGTTAACCTCAATTTCGAGCCGTTGGGCATCGGGCGCGCTGATTTCGTGGTCCAAGTAGAGGTTTACTAGGGAGATAAATTCCGCGTCTTTCATTTAAAATCCTCGCCAAGTTTTGAGCGCAAGCTGTCGCG